>NZ_JACJFL010000030.1:0-52264 GCF_014164575.1 Pseudoalteromonas sp. SG41-1 | reverse complement strand
GCTATCAGCTATCAGCTATCAGCTATCTTATCTGAACTTGACAAAGAACATAATAAAACCTGCAATCTTGATCAGAATTACAGGCTTATAATTAAACTTCTAGTCAGCTTTAATATATTAGCCTTGTGGGCCAAAGCGTTCTTTTAAGTAGGTATCTAAAAAGTTTAGATACGCGTTGGAGGCACTGATACGGTTTTCTTTTTTGCTAAAACCATGACCTTCATCGTCAAATAATACATATTCGACCGGTACGCCATTGGCTTTCACTGCGGCAACTAACTCATCACTTTCTATCTGTAATACGCGCGGATCGTTGGCGCCTTGAATAACCATTAATGGTTTGGTGATATTCTTAGCATGGAATAGCGGTGAGATTGCACGATGACGCTCGCCGTCCGTTGCAGGGTCGCCCATTTCATCGTACAACGCTTTTTTAAAGCTTTCCCACCACGGTGGAATTGAGTTGAGCGTTCTTACCCAGTTGGTGACACCAAAAATATTAATGCCCACTTTGAATTCTTCAGGCTCAAAAGCAAGCGCTGCTGCGGTCATGAAGCCACCGTAGCTGCCACCTATGATACCTATTTTTTCTGCATCGACCCAATCTAAACTTTGTAAGTGTTTTTTACCGTAAACAATGTCTTGTAAGTCGTCGGTGCCGTGTTTTTTATCATCTAAATGAAAAAAGGTTTTACCATAGCCTGAACTGCCACGGTTATTAACCGCAAAAATAGCATAGCCATGATTGACTAAATGTTGTTGCATTGCACTGTAACCAGTGCGGCTTTGGCCACCTGGGCCACCGTGCACCCAAATTAGCGCTGGCACTTTATTATTGCTACTGGCTTGCTTGGGTTTATAAAGTACGCCGGGTATCTCTAAACCGTCAAAGCTTTTAAAGCGCACTATGGTACTTTCAACTAAATCATTTTGATCTATCTCTTTGCTTAAAGTATTACTTAATTGCTGTGCCTTATCACTACCCACTTGCCAGACAAACAGGTTACTTGGCGAGGTATCTGAATTTAAGTAAAACGCCATGCTTTTTTCATCTGCAGAAAAGTTAACACCACGTAAGTTACCTGCGGGTAACTGAGGCATCGCAATCTCTTTGTCTGACTGGGTATCAATCACCGTGACTTTAGTGCTGGCATCGGCATTGACACCGCTGACTTGATAACGCCCTGATTTAGAAAAATAAATGAAGCTGACATCCCAATTATCTTTTAATACAGGGCTATGCTCCTCTGAGGCCAACTCATAACGCCACACTTGTGAAAACTCGCCTTTAGCATCCGTTGAGTAGTATAAGTATTTACTATCAACAGAGAAGGTTTCAGGCGTGTATTGAGCTGGTGTATTGTGTTTTGAAATTAGCTGTGGTTTGAGGGTCTTTTTATAGGTATCGAGAATAAATGTGTCGCTGTCTTTATTGGTGTTATTTTTAGATAGTGCGATATAGCGGCCATCGGGGCTGATTGCTCCGACATCTAAACCAAGCGTATTTTGATAAACAGGGGTGATTTTATAGGTTTTACTATCAACGCGGTATAAGTCCATAAATTTAGCATCGCGCTGGTTACTAGTAATAAAAAACTCGCTGCTATCTTCTGTAAATCCTGCAAAGCTTGCGCGGGTTTCATCGCCGGGGGTTAAATCTGTTATTGACCCGTCAAGTTCACGGACGTAGACGTGAAAGCGCTCATTGCCGCCAGAATCTTTGGTAAAGAGGACCCTTTCATCATTTGGGAAGTAACGGACAGGGTAGGTGCTATCCTGAAAATTGGTTAAGCGGGTTTTGTTGCCTGTTTTTGCATCTACTTCATACAAGCTGTAAATACCACTTTCATCAGAGCTTACCAGTACTTTATCGCCATTGGGTGAAAAGCTACTGCCCATAATTGCGGTCGTATCAAAGAAGGTTTTAGCATTATAGGTGCTAACTTGCTGAGTTTGCTGCGACTGTACTGTGGTGACGGCTGTTGTTGAGGTTGATTGGCTACAACCGCTCAAGGCAATACTGATTGCACAGGCGAGTGCGGCAAATTGCAATTTTTTGTTCATAGTACATTCCTTGGTTTATTGTTATCTAAGCATATTTTTACCGGTTTTAGTGTTGCCCTAACCCTATTTTAACGCAAGTTTTTAGCTGATTTTAACTGCAACAAAGTGTTACAAAGCCTGTATCGTTAAAAATACAGCCTACGTTATAATACTCACTCATATAAAAGGCTCTCTCATATAAAAGGAAAGTGATGATTGAAGTTAGTGGTTTACACAAGCAATTTGCCCAAAACATCCTATATAAAGATTATCGCATCAGCTTTACAGCACCGAGAGTATGTATTGAAGCGCCGAACGGTCAAGGTAAAACCACGCTGCTAATGATGCTTGCTGGACTTGAGCAACCACAAAGTGGACAGATATTATTTGCAGGCAAGGTGTTGTCTGAGCCTTATAAACAGGTAGCAATTGCCAGTGATCGCATCGCGCTGCCTGAGTTTTTAACCGCGAAACAAATTATCAATTTAACGGTTAGCAGTTTAGGCTGCGATTGGCCGACAGCGCTTATCAGCGGCTTTAATTTTTCAGATTTTTTAGCGACTCGTTTTGATGCGTTGTCATCGGGTAATCAAAAAAAGTGCCAATTAATTTTAGCGTTAATGCGCGGTGCGCCGTATTTGTTACTAGATGAGCCCAGTGCGGCACTTGATCAAGCCAGCATTATATATTTACTTGGTTTACTAGATAATTATTTAGCAGATAAAGCGCATGGGCAAATCATTATCACTTGCCATGAGCCGGCGCCGTTTATCGAGCATGGCTTTGAGTGTGTCCCCTTATGAGCAAGCTAGGTATTAAGCTTGAGATTGCACAATATCGCTCATTTATGCAGTATCGTTATCAGGCCTATAAAATTGAGCTGGCACAACTACTACAGCAACTTAAAAACTTCGGCTTATTATTTTTAGTGGTACTTGGCTCAGCCATGCTTGGAATGATTTTGCTGTTATTTTTAGGTCTGGGCAAAATCATCGACAGCATAGATGAGCCGCAATATGGCGCTCAAATGGCGTGGCTGTATCTATTACTGCAAAGCGTGATGCTCAGTGCAATGAAATCAGCCATTCAAAATAGTCAGCAGCGGCTCTTTCAACGCACTATTGTAAGGTCAAACTGGCTTAAGTTAATGGATATAAAACTATTGCTTTTAAGCAATGGCTGGTTGCTAGCAAGTGCTGTAATTGCGCTGGATTTAAACTATTCACAGTGGCTACGAGCACCCCATTTTGTGCTGTTTATGTTACTGCAGTTTAGCCTCGGTGTACTGTGTTTGTACAAGCCAAGAGCATTAATATATGGCTTAGTATTTACTGCTATTTTAGTCTTGCTACCGATTAATATAGCGCCGTTAGCCTATCACTGTGGCTTTATTATATTATTTGCGCTGAGCATGTTGTTGCCAGCATTTTCGCTGAGCGACCAGTTACCGATCAATGCATTATCTACTTTTTGGCTGAGCTTTTTTATGCAACATAGCAGGGTACTAGTATGGCGAGTGGCTTTATTGTTGTGTGTATTTATGGCAATCACTACTTTGCTCAATGAGCGTGCTGATTTAGAGGCTATATTTAACGTGATAGCCGCAGCTTTTATGGTGTTGTTTACCAGCTCACTGCAATTTGATTGTGGTAAGTTACATGATAAGTATCAGTTGTTTTTTCAAGCAAATTATCAACAACGGGTGTTTTTTATCAGCCAATTTATGCCAAGTTGCTTGTTCTTTTTGATAACACTGAGCAGCTATCTGCTGTTTGTTGAACAAATAGAATGGTTATTACTGAGCCTGAGTGTTGGTTGGTGTATATTACAATTATATATAGCACAAAAAAAACCAGCGCATTTTGCGCTGGTTTGGATGATTACAACAGGCGGGCTGTTGGCTGTGTTAACTTAATATGTTAAGCAGCATTCACCTTTTTTGCCGTGTTATTACGTGCGGCTTTGCCTGCTAATAAATCTGCAGGGTCAAAGTCGTCAACGTTAATAACATCTAAACGTGCTTTTTCAACGCTTGCCAGCTGATCAGCCTCTGCTTGCGTTAAAATACCCGCTTCAAGTCCCATCTGAGCAACTTTATCAAGCTGGAAGAAAGGCAGTTTAACGCCTTTTTCACGACATACCTTATCAAATAAAGGTTCAACAGCTAGCACGTCTTTAAGCGTTTGCTCTTGACGACCAACTAAGTTAAGTGGTTCATTTGTTAAGTATACGTAGCTTGCTAAACGGTTACGTGTTTCGCTAGGTACTTGTAAAATTTGTGCTAATTTATGCTCAAGTTTATCAGTCGGTTTACGAACTGGACGACCGAACGGGAACAACATCAACTTAAGTGCTGCACGAAGCGGAGCTGATGGCATATTGTTAATTAAATCAGCAAGTGCACGTTGACAGTGGTAAAGGTGATCTTGACAGCTCCATTGTACAAGCGGTAAATCTTCTTTTTTACGGCCTTCATCGTTATAACGTTTCAGCGTTGCAGACACTAAATAAAGGTAACTAAGCAAATCACCTAAACGAGCGGAAATACGCTCTTTACGTTTTAGTGAGCCACCAAATACAGCCATGCTAATGTCAGACATCAATGCAAGTGACGCGCTAAAGCGTGACGCAGTACGGTAAAACTCAGCTGTTTCGTCTTTAAATGGTGTAGTTGCAAAACGGGCTCCGGTAAAGCTCATCCACTTAGTACGTACAAGGTTAGACATAGTAAAGCCGATGTGGCCCATTAACGCTTTATCAAATACCGCTAGCGCTTCTTCACGATCTTCGATTGCGCAGGCACCCAATTCAGTCAGTACAAATGGATGGCAGCGAATGGCACCTTGACCGTAAATAATCATATTACGGGTCAAGATATTTGCACCTTCAACAGTGATGGCAATTGGTGCACCTTGATAGCCACGACCTAAATAGTTATTTGGCCCAAGCATAATACCTTTACCGCCGTGAACATCCATTGCATGGTTGGTTGAATCACGCATTTGCTCGGTTAAATGGTATTTAATGATTGCCGAAACAACCGATGGCTTTTCGCCTAAATCAACCGCACCAGTTGACATGCTAACAGCCGCATCTGAGCTGTACGCATAACCTGCTAGTTTTGCTAGCGACTCTTCAACACCTTCCATTTGGCCAATAGGTAAACGGAATTGACGACGAATACGGCTGTATGCACCACTTGCAAGTGCAATTGTTTTAATACCACCCGTTGAGTTTGACGGCAATGTAATAGCACGACCAACCGATAAACATTCAACCAGCATGCGCCAGCCTTGGCCGGCCATTTCTGGTCCACCAATAATGTAATCAAGCGGTACGAAAATGTCTTTACCACGAGTAGGACCATTCTGAAATGGTACATTTAGCGGGAAATGACGACGACCAATTTCAACACCTGGCATGTCTGTAGGAATAAGTGCACAAGTAATACCTGGCTCTTTAACATCGCTTAGTAGACCATCTGGGTCTTGTAGTTTAAACGCCAGACCTAATACTGTCGCAACAGGCGCTAGCGTAATATAACGTTTGTTCCATGTTAGGCTAAGACCAATGACTTCTTCGCCTTCCCACATACCTTTACATACCACACCATAATCTGGAATGGCGCTGGCATCAGAGCCTGCTTCTGGTGAAGTTAAGGCAAAGCATGGGATCTCTTGACCACTAGCAAGGCGAGGTAAGTAATGATCTTTTTGTTCTTTAGTACCATAGTGCTGTAACAATTCGCCCGGACCTAATGAATTAGGAACGCCTACAATTGATGAAAGCAGCGTAGATTTACTGGTTAACTTTTGCAGTACACACGATTGTGCAAAGGCAGAAAATTGCAGGCCGCCATATTCTTTTTTAATGATCATGGCAAAGAATTTATTATCTTTTAGGTATTGCCAAACATCTTGTGGTAAATCGGTTAACTCATGAGTTGCTTCCCAGTCGTCCAACATACTACATACCACCTCAACTGGACCATCGATAAAGGCTTGCTCTTCGATTGTCAATTTAGGCATTGGGTATTGGTGTAATTTGTTCCAATCAGGACGGCCGCAAAAAAGATCGGCTTCCCACCATGTTGTACCCGCATCAATGGCTGATTTTTCAGTTTCAGACATAGTTGGAGTAACTTTTTTAAACATGGCAAAAATAGGTTTAATAATATATTGCTGACGAATGCCAGTAACAGACAATGGCACTGCAATGATCAAGAAGATCAACCAGCTAATTGCGCCAAATGCACCTGCAAAGGTACCAATGACAAGTGTTGCGATGGAAACGCCAAGGGCAGTATTCCAGCTCGCTCTGTGGTAACTCGCGATGCTGAGCAGCACGATTAAACCAAGTGTAAATATGAGTGTCATGTATTCAATCCTTAATAGAGGTCAGACCACCTTTAGTTAGAGTAGCGCTAGAGTGAATAATTATCAAGTAGCTTAGTGAAAATATCAGTGACTGTTATTTTGTAATCTGTGCACATCAGCATACGGATAAATGTGTGATTCGTCAGTATGATTTATTTGAGAAAAAATTAAGCTGTTTTCTTGCTTGCCTTGCCCTTGCTTATGTTTAACAATGCCGCTAAGGCCTAAGTTACGGGTTTACGCTTTTTAAAAAGCAGTATTTTAAAAGTATAAAAATTTTTGAAAGGTTAATTTATTTTATGTGTGAGTTGCTTGGCATGTCGGCGAATGTGCCTACAGATATTTGTTTTAGTTTTTCAGGGCTGTTAGAGCGCGGTGGTAACACAGGTCCGCATAAAGATGGCTGGGGCATTACTTTTTATGAAGGGAAGGGGTGTCGTACTTTTAAAGATCCTGAGCCTAGCTGTCAGTCTGAAATTGCCAAGTTAGTAAAGGCCTATCCCATTAAAAGTGTCTCGGTGATTAGCCATATTCGCCAAGGTAATCGTGGCCGTGTCTGTCTTGAAAATACGCATCCTTTTACCCGTGAGTTGTGGGGCCGGGAGCTGACCTACGCGCATAATGGTCAGCTTTCGAATTATCATGATTTAAAACCTGAATATTATCGGCCAGTGGGTAATACCGACAGTGAACTGGCGTTTTGTTGGTTACTCGATCAAATTCGTGAAAAATACCCTAAACGTCCAGCTAATATGGCGTCAGTGTTTCGTTATGCGGCAAAGCTTGCACACACTTTACGTGAAAAAGGTGTGTTTAATATGTTGCTGACTGATGGTGTGTATGTGTTAGCGTATTGTACTAATAATTTGCATTGGATCACCCGCCGTGCGCCGTTCGGTAAGGCTACGTTAATTGATGCAGATATGGTGGTAGATTTTCAACAAGAAACTACGCCAAATGATGTCGTAACGGTGATCGCTACTCGGCCACTGACCAACGATGAGCGTTGGCAAAAAATGGAACCAGGTGAATTTGCGTTGTTTAAAATGGGTGAGTTAATTTAGCCGTCAGTTTTAACGTTTGAACTTAATTAATGTGGTTATAAGCTGAAAAGCCCAAGTTATGATCGTCACACTTGAGCCTTTCGTCTTGCATCTTGAAAGCAATTTATTCTGGTGTTATTTCGTTTTTAACTTCTTCAGGTAATGTAACTGGGCTGGTTACCGTGAACGAGTTAAGTTGCACTTCAAATTGTTCTACGCCTTTTTCGCCTTTCCACATCCTGACTAGCATGTAATCCATTTCAGGGGCGAACCATGCAAGCGCTTGGCGTTTATCATTATCATATAAGCGTTTTACTTTGATCGCTTCGATATTACCGATTGGTAGGGAAATAGTCTCTTTACCAACGACCTCAAAGTTATACTCACGGCAGTTGCCTTTTTTATCAACTAACGGATACGAAAAGCTGGTTTTACCCATTTTTAATTCTTCGCGCACTTGTACTTGGTATGAAATTGAGTCTTGAAATTGCTCAGACCACTCACACTCAATAGGGTATTTACTTTCACTGCTGTTTACGAGTTTTTTAGTGTGGTCAAATTGCAGTGTATATTCTTTATCCGGGCCTGTGCCTGTGCGGATCATGCTATAACTTTCAGGCGTGATTTTTTTGTCGCTGAAAGTAAAATTTGATGTTTCTTTGCGTGAATCTGAGAATATCATCCACTCAATGTCACTGTGGTAGCTAACTTGGTAACTGTTATCTGCTAGTTTTTTTAATGTGCGGACGCCTTGACCATGGTTTTCGCCTTTGCGTAAAATATCATAGTTAGCTTCAAATTGAGTAAGTTCACCAGCAATTAAACTAGTAGGAAGTAATAAAGTGCCCGCACACAATAGCAAGGCACTTAGTTTTTTATTCTGGGTAGTGCGCGCCGTGTGCAGGAAGTTGTTTTTTGTCAAGAACTGCATAATCTGCTTCCATAGTAAGTCGTTGTTCACTGAACCACTTGACCACCAAAGGGTAAATTATATGCTCTTGTGCATGCACGCGTTTTGCTAATGTGTCAGCAGTATCATCTGCCAGCACGGGTACTTTGGCTTGAAGAATGACAGGACCACCGTCTAACTCTTCAGTAACAAAGTGCACACTTACGCCATGAATGTCATCTTTTGCATCAATTGCTCTTTGGTGGGTATTCAGCCCCTGGTACTTAGGCAACAAAGAAGGATGAATGTTCAACATTTTTCCTTTAAATTTTTGCACTAAGTTAGGAGTAAGAATACGCATAAACCCAGCTAATACAACTAGATTTGGTGCAAAAGAATCAATAACGTTCATTAATTGCGCATCGTAGGCTTCGCGCGAGTCAAAATCTTTATGGCTGAGCACTGCTGTTGCAATGCCCGCTTGCTTTGCTCGCTCAAGGCCATAAGCGTCTGCTTTATTACTAATAACAGCCGCTATGTTTGCATTTATCTCGCCGTTATTACAGGCGTCAATGATGGCTTGTAAATTAGAGCCACTACCTGAAATTAAGACTACTAGACGAGCAGGGGCCATTAATCACGGCCGCCTAGGATTTCTACTTGCTCTTCGCCAGCTTTAGCATCATGGATCTCACCAAGGTGCCAAGCATTTTCGCCAAGCTCTTTTAAGATGCTTAAGCTTTGCTCAAGTTTGTCAGCAGGCACAACCAATACCATACCTACACCACAGTTAAATGTGCGGTACATTTCGTGGGTGGTGATGTTACCGTTTTCTTGTAACCAATTGAAAATACCAGGCCACTGCCAGCTATCACCTTTAACAACTGCTTTTGCAGACTCTGGTAATACGCGTGGGATATTTTCCCAAAAGCCGCCGCCAGTAATATGCGAAAGAGCATGAACATCTACCTGCTTGAACAGCTCAAGTAATGGTTTAACGTAAATACGTGTTGGTTCAAGCAGAGTTTCGCCTAATGTTTTACCTTCAAATTCAGCACTTGTATCAGCATTTGATACTTCAAGTACTTTACGAATTAATGAGAAGCCATTTGAATGCGGGCCGCTTGATGCAAGCGCGATCAGTTGATCACCAGCAGCTACTTTTGTGCCATCGATGATATTTGCTTTTTCAACTACGCCAGTACAAAAACCAGCCATGTCGTAATCTTCGCCTTCGTACATACCTGGCATTTCAGCAGTTTCGCCACCAATTAATGCACAGCCAGAGATCTCACAGCCTTTACCAATGCCTGTTACTACGTCTGCGGCAGTATCAACATCAAGTTTGCCTGTTGCATAATAATCTAGGAAAAATAATGGCTCAGCACCTTGAACGATAAGGTCATTTACACACATAGCAACTAAATCGATACCTACAGTATCGTGTTTTTTAAGGTCGATAGCTAAGCGTAACTTAGTACCAACACCATCAGTGCCTGCAACAAGTACTGGTTGCTTATAACCAGCTGGGATTTCGCAAAGTGCGCCAAAGCCACCAATTCCGCCCATAACTTCAGGACGACGGGTTTTTTTAACTACGCCTTTAATACGCTCAACAAGTGCGTTACCGGCATCGATATCTACGCCCGCGTCTTTATAACTTAGAGACTGTTTTTGTTCGCTCACAGGATTTCCTCAAAAAAGTTGCATGGTTTTGCATGTGTATGCTTAGAAACGCGCGTATTTTACAACAATTGCAAGGGCGCGGCTAGTTCAAATATGAGTTTACTATTATTGACAAGGACACTTGTCCGTATAATGACACAATAGATTTAGGTAGCAGGTGCTAGGTAGTTCCTAGCACCTAAAACCGAGTTCCTTTAGTATTAAGCCTTTGCAGTCAAAATTGCACGCAACGGCGCTGGGTAACCTTCAATGGTTTTACTAGTATCGTTTGGATCTAAAAAGTCGATCAGGGACTCGTTTTCCATCCAATCTGATTTACGTTGTTCTTCAAGCGTTGTAATAGCGCAGTCTTTCACTTGCACATCTTTAAAACCAACACGTTCCATCCAGAGTTTTAGCGCTGCCGTGCTCGGAATAAACCACACGTTACGCATCTTCGCATAGCGGTCAGTGGGCACGAGTACTGTGTTTTCATCGCCTTCAATGACTAAGGTTTCAAGCACTAATTCACCACCTGGGCGAAGCTGCGCTTTTAATTGTGCTAAAAAGTCGATAGGGGAACGACGATGATAAAGCACACCCATCGAAAACACCGTATCAAAGGCTTTTAACTCAGGCAGGGCTTCAACACCTAGCGGTAATAAATGCACGTTTTCATCTGGGTTAAAGTGTTTGATGGCTTGAAACTGACATAAAAATAAATCAGACGGATCAATGCCAACCACAAACTCAGCGCCTTCACCGCGCATCCGCCATAAGTGATAGCCAGAGCCACAGCCGATGTCTAAAACCGTGCGGCCTTTTAGCGGCTCAATGTGCGGTAATAAACGGTCCCACTTCCAATCGCTGCGCCATTCAGTATCAATTTCAATACCGTGTAGGCTGAAAGGGCCTTTACGCCATGGCATCATTCGTTTTAATAAGTGTGTAACTTGTTTTTGTTCGCCGTCGGTCATTTCGCCTGGGGCACCAATTTCAACTTTGTCGATAATATTGACGTGTTTGGTCGCCACTTCAGGCAAGTTTTTTAACACTTTCTGCCATTTTGGTAAATCACCGTGACTTGCCTCTAATTGCCAGTGTTTTAATTGGCTAGGTAGCGTTTCCAGCCAGTGACTTAGCGGGCTTTGTGCGATTGCGGCGTAAAATTGGTTAAACCATTGAGACATTGAATTACTCTTTATATTTGTTACTTGATTGCTACCAGTGAGCAAAAATTAAAACATTGATACCACACTTGGGTTTGGCTAAAGCCAATATCGGTAAGTCGAGAAAGGTGAGCATTTAAAGTATCTGGGCGCATTACATTCTCAATGGCGGTACGTTTTTGGCTAATTTCTAATTCAGAATAACCATTGTGGCGTTTAAAATCGTGGTGCAAGTCAATCAGCAAGTTATCGCATTGCTCGTTCTCGCCTTTGATTTTTTCGCTTAACAGCAATACACCACCGGGTTTTAAATTCGCGTATATTTTTTCAAGCACGGCTTGGCGCTGTGCGGGTGGAATAAACTGTAAAGTAAAGTTCATGGCGACCACTGACGCGTTTTCAATATTTAGCTCATTAATATCACCAAGCGTCACTGTAACAGGCACTTCTGAGCGAAAGCCGTGCAAATGTAATTTACAGCGCTCAACCATGGCTTGTGAATTATCAACGGCAATAATATGGCAATTATCAGTGCGGATATTACGGCGCATGCTTAATGTTACTGCCCCAAGGGAACAGCCCAAATCATAAAGGTTTGAATTGCTTTGCGCATATTCACCGGCCAATTTACCCATCGTACTAACAATGGTTGCATAACCCGGAACTGAGCGCTGGATCATATCTGGGAAAACTTCTACTACATGTTGGTCAAAGCTAAAGTCTTTAACCGCTTGCTCAGTGGCATAAATGCTGTCTTTTATGTTCACACAAACAGTCTCTTGAAAAATAATAGGGCTATTTTAGCATTTTATGCTGGATAGTCAGTGATAATTTCAGTAGCTTGGCTAGAATAATGAATAACAAGTAGAAAAAGAGAAGTTTATGAGCAAAAGTAAAGTGATCAGCACAGATGATATATTGGCAACCCTTTGCCATTCTGTAACGAGTGTATTGTCGTCGGCAAGTGGTAATAGCATTAGCTACTCAGCAATGGTACAAAAAATAACCCGCACCTGTATGCGTCCTGATATCGGTTGTTTTGTATTATTTGATGGCGGATTTACAGGACTGGTAATTACTAATTTCACCTCGCAAGCGGCGATGGAGATTTATCATGATTACATGCGTAATATGGGGATGCCTGAAGAAGAACTAGCTCATAGCCACTTATCGGACGACGTATCAAATGTACTCGGTGAATTGATGAACCAAATCGTTGGTGATTTTACTTCAAAGGTACGCGAGCAGTTACATACTTCAATTACCCAAAATCAACCGAAGATGATGGCCATCAATAAGCAAGTACAGATTTCGGTCGATACTACGATGGATAGACCGCAAGCACGGCGCGTGACATTTACCACCAGTAAACAAAATATCTTTTATTTAGAATTAGCAATGGATAAAACTGAGTTTATCAAATTACACGATTTTGATATTGCTGAAGCTATTGACCCAGATGACATCATTGAAAACGAAGCAAAGCATAAAGCAGAAAAACAAAAAGCTGCTGATGATGCTGCTAAAGCAAGTGATTTAGATGACGACTTTATGGCAGAACTTGGACTTTAAATAACACCTTGCAAGGACATTAAATCGCAGGTCAAAGCATTTAGTTATTAATACAGTGCATAATATTGGGTTTCGTAATGAAACCCAATATTATTGTGCTCAATTGAATGATAAAAAACGCTATGCTATAAATCTAGCGGATAATCATTTGCTCACGTTCAGGGCCCACAGACACCATACTTACAGGTACTCCCATCAGTACTTCGATGCGTTCTACGTAATGCTGCGCTGCAGCAGGCAGACTGTCGAAGGTACGACAATCGGTAATATCTTCATCCCACGCTGGCATGCTTTCATAGATTGGCGTTAAAGCCGCTGTTTGTGGCCAAATAGGGTTTTCGCTGTGATCGCCTGCATAACCAACGCAGATTTTTAAATCTTTCATGCCAGATAGGCAATCAATTTTGGTTAAAGCGATTTCAGTGGCTGCTTGTAATTCAACACCGTTACGGGTGGCAACTGCATCAAAATAACCCATATCACGTGGGCGGCCAGTCACTGCGCCATATTCGTTCGCGCTTTCACGAAAATTGTCTTGCTCTGCCATGGCGGTAACGAGTGTACCTGTACCAACAGATGAGCTAAATGATTTAGCCACAGCGATAACACGCTCAGGGCGCAAAGCTGGCAGTCCGCTGCCAATTCCTGCATAGGCAGCAGTAACGTTTGATGATGTAGTATACGGGTATTCGCCGTAAACTAAATCGCGGCCTGCGCCTAGCTGCGCTTCAAACAACAAGTTAGCATCTTGCTTTTGCAGTGCTTTTAAAGGCTCTGTTACATTACAAATAAATTCGCGCCAAGGAGCGCTGACAGCTAATAACCACTCAGTCATTTGTTCAGCTGTTTGTGAAAAATCACAGCTTGGGTAAAGGGCTTTTAGCTGTGGCATTTTCCAATCCAGCATAAATTGAATACGCTCTAATAAAACGTCTGGCTGATTTAACCAGCCAACTAAAATGCCTTTTTTCATTACTCGGTCGCCGTATGCAGGTGCAATTCCTTGACGAGTAGAGCCGTAAGCGGCATCGCCTAAGCGCACTTCTTCGAGGGTATCTTCAAGGGCGTGTAATGGTAAGCATAACGTTGCACGATCAGAAATACATAATTTTACATCAACACCGGCGGCGTTAACTTCGGCTATTTCTTCGCTTAATGCCGCAGGGCTTATCACCATGCCTGGGCCTAGTACTGCAATACAATCAGGATTAAAAATACCGCTTGGTAATTGGTGTAGTTTAAACGTACCAAAGTCATTCACAACGGTATGTCCGGCGTTGTTACCACCTTGAAAGCGAATGCTCGCAGATGCGTTCTCAGCTAGAAAATCGACGATACGGCCTTTGCCTTCATCACCCCAGTTTGCACCTACAACAACAATTGACGGCATAATTTAATCTCCAAATTGATTGAACGAATATGGTATGCGCTCTATTAAAATAAGAGAAATTAATTATAATTATTATCTTGATAAGAATTTCATATCGATTTCACACCATTAAGGTCATAAAGATGCTAGATATTCACTGGTTAAAAACTTTTGTCACATTGGCTGAGTTAAAGCACTTTGGTAAAACAGCCAATGCGCTGCATATGACACAGCCAAATGTTAGCTTGCATATTAAGCAGTTAGAAAAAACGACACGGGTTAAACTGATAGAACGTAATCCCTTTAGTTTGACCCAAGCAGGTTTACGGCTATTAGAGTCTGGACAAAAAACCTTATGGGAATTACAGGTTTGCCAATCTGACTTAAATGCGATTAATGATCTCAGCCAAGGCACACTGACAATTGCCGCCAGTGATATAATTTCACGTTTATTGTTGATTGAGCCTTTTCAGCTTTTTAAGCGCCAGTTTCCTGGCATTGACTTTACTTTGCTCAATACAACGTCTTCTCAAGCGTCAGCATTGGTTAAAAGTGCTGAAGCTGATTTAGGGTTTGTGATTGCCCAAAAAGAAAGTGAGCCGCTGCATTTTACGCAATTACAGCAGATAAAATGGTGTGCATTAGGTAATCATTTAAAGTTATGGCAGCAAGCCAAAAACGATAACAATGTTACACTGACTGAGCCGCCAACATTAATCTTACTCGGCCATGATACGCGAACCCGAGACTTGCTCGATAGTGCCTTGCCATCTTTAAACTTACCAAATTACCGGGTGATGGAAGTGGGCAGTGTCGATGCGCAAATTGATTGGGCTGAAGCGGGGTTTGGCGTTGCCATCGTGCCAGAGTTTTCCCTGCGCAGTAAAGCAAATCTAACCACCACAGTGACCGCATTACCGCAATTTCCAACTACCAGTTTAGGTTATATAGTGAGGCAAAATCAGGTACTTTCAAAAGCGATAAAGCAATTATTACATTGGGTCAATGAAGAAATCTCCCGTACTCATCTTGCATAGTATTTATATGTTAACTGTACGGCTATGTACTTTGTGATTCAGTTATTTTTATGTGTATGGGTTTTTACCTTCAGCTACTAGCACACAAAAAACCCGTAAATCTAATTCGAGTTGATGGTAGTTTGGCTCCATGTGGCAGCACAGGGCGTAAAAGCTTTTGTTGTGGTCTTTTTCCTTAAAGTGGGCGAGCTCGTGTACTACTAAAGCTTTGAGTAATTCCTCTGGTGCACGCAGTAAATCACTGTTGATGGCTAAATCGTGCTTGCGGGTTTTACCTTGCATACGATACGTATGAGTACCTAGCGCATTAGTGACCATATCGCCTTGTTTTTTAAACGCGGCGCGGCCAAACGGTGGCGCATTTTTTAAATAGCGCTTTTTAAGCTCAGTGGCGTATGCGTATAACGACTTGTCACTGGTAATATTATGGGAGCTGGGGTATTTTTTAGTTAAATACGCGCCGTGTTTATCATTTTCAATAAGCTGCATTACTTGCGTTACAATTTGCTCTGGATAGCCGCTAAAATAGCGTTTATAATCACTCATTCAATACTTCTTTGTAGTTAATTAATTTTCAAAGCGAGTCAAAAAAGGCTGGCTTGACTGGCTTCTTTTTCACCAGTGAAAGGGTTTAGCACGGGGTGCTGGTAACCTAAATCTTGGCAAAACTCGCGTGCTAATAATGGTGCTTGGCGGTTATCTGCAGTATGAAAAAATACATACGGGTGCTTACCCTCATCAAGCCATTGTTTTACTTTTTTAAGCCACGGTTGGTAATAGCTTTTATAGTCATGATCTAAATCGGCAATCACAAAGCGGGCCATAGGTTGATTGCCTGTTGCAATGGCATGCACGGGTAAATGGGGCTTTTTTTGTTGTGCATCGATGAGTGCTTCAGTGTTCGGCTTAACTGCAAATAATGCACGGGTGTCCATTGAGATACGGTTGACATTGTTTGCTATTAATAGCTGATTAAAGGCAATTTCGGCTGCGCCTTTCTTAAAAAATTCGGGGTGGCGAACTTCAACGCCGTAGTTTAAACCTGTCGGGAGCTTGGCAATAAACTGTGCTAATAACGGCAGTTGTTTGGGGCTAAAACTACTTGGTAGCTGCAACATGATCTGCCCAACATGAGACAATATTGGCTCGAATAAATTAAACCATGCAGTGAGTTCGTCATCGATATGAGTAAGCTGTAATTCATGGCTAAAGCGTCGATGGAATTTAAAAGTAAATTTAAAGTCATTGCCGACAGCATCACGCCAGCGATTTAATGATTCAACACTAGGATCGGCATAAAAGCTGGTATTGCCTTCGACTGAATTAAACACCTGTGCGTATTCGTGCAACATATCGGCATTTTTGCAGTGTCTTGATAATAAATTGCCTTTCCATGCGGTACTTGACCACTGCGGACACCCTAAATACAACATAAAACGGTTAACTGATTGTGTGTTTTGGTTAGTATATCAAATCTATAAATTGAAAGCATAGTAGCTGCTGCCGAGCTCGCATTTTCAAGTAACTTGGGTATAATGCTCCCCCTAAAATGATTTATAAATAGTGGCTATTCTCCCTCAAAAACAGCAATTCTTAGGGGAAGCGGCTATTCGTCTTTACACTGACAGGAAAACTATGCGCTCTATATACTGCGGACAGCTAAATAAAACTCACGTAGATCAAGAAGTTGAACTATGTGGTTGGATCAACAAACGACGTGACCTTGGTGGACTTATCTTTGTCGATTTACGCGATAGAGAAGGTTTAGTACAAGTTGTATTCGATCCTGAAGTTGAAGGCTTAATGGATACCGCGAATACATTACGTCAAGAATTTTGCGTACAATTAAAAGGTGTAGTTCGCGCACGTCCTGACAGCCAAATCAACAAAGATATGGCAACTGGTGAAGTTGAAATTTTAGGCACAGGCCTTACTATCATCAACCGTTCAGAGCCATTACCACTTGATTTTAATCAGGTAAACTCTGAAGAGCGTCGCTTAAAATACCGTTACTTAGACCTTCGTCGTTTAGAAATGAGTGACCGTATTAAACTACGCGCTAAAGCTAGCAGCTTTGTGCGTCGTTTCTTAGATGAAAATAATTTCTTAGATATCGAAACGCCAGTACTTACAAAAGCTACCCCAGAAGGAGCGCGCGATTATTTAGTACCGAGCCGTGTTCACAAAGGCAGTTTTTACGCATTACCGCAGTCTCCGCAGTTGTTCAAGCAATTGTTGATGATGTCGGGTTTTGACCGTTACTACCAAATTGTTAAATGTTTCCGTGATGAAGATTTACGTGCTGACCGTCAGCCTGAGTTTACTCAAATCGATATAGAGACCTCGTTCATGAGCTCTGCTCAGGTACGTGGTATCACAGAAAAAATGATCCGCGAAATGTGGCAGCAATTGCTAGACGTGGATTTAGGCGAGTTCCCAATCATGCCTTACGCTGAGGCAATGAGCTTGTATGGTTCTGATAAGCCTGATTTACGTAACCCAATGACATTAATTGACGTTGCCGATTTAGTAAAAGACGTCGAGTTTAAAGTTTTTTCTGGTCCTGCCAATGATGAAAAAGGCCGTGTTGCGGTATTAACAGTACCAGGCGGTGCATCACTTTCGCGTAAGCAACTAGATGACTACACTAAATTCATCGGCATTTACGGCGCGAAAGGGCTTGCGTGGATGAAAGTAAACGACCGCGGTGCAGGCGCTGAAGGCGTGCAATCGCCAATCGCTAAGTTCTTAAATGAAGAGGTGATTAACGAACTTCTTGCACGCACTAACGCACAAACTGGCGACATCATTTTATTCGGTGCTGATAAACGCAACACAGTAAACGAAGCTATGGGCGCGCTACGTATTAAGATTGGCCTTGATTTAGAGATCACTAATCTAAATAGCTGGGCTCCGCTTTGGGTTGTTGACTTCCCAATGTTTGAAGAAGACGACGAAGGTACATTGCATGCTGTTCATCACCCATTTACAGCACCAAAAGATGTAAATGCAAGCGAACTTGAAGCAAACCCAGCAGCGGCTATTTCAGATGCATACGATATGGTACTAAATGGCTACGAAGTAGGTGGTGGTTCGGTACGTATTCATAATACAGATATGCAAGAAGCAGCATTTAGAATCCTAGGTATTGATGCGCAAGAGCAGCAAGACAAGTTTGGTTTCTTACTTGAAGCGCTAAAATACGGTACGCCACCACATGCTGGTTTAGCGTTCGGTTTAGACCGTTTAGCAATGCTACTGTGTGGTACTGATAACATTCGTGACGTGATTGCTTTCCCTAAAACAACCCAAGCGTCGTGTTTGTTAACTAACGCACCAAGTAAAGCAAATGCAGATTCGCTTACAGAGCTTGCTATTAGTGTTGTTGAAAAAGCTGAAAAATCAGCAGAATAAGCAATCCGATAAGTGATTTGTTGAAAACCCTTAGGCTCATACCTAGGGGTTTTTTCATTTAGATGTGTAGATAATTTTATTAGAGGATTTTATGGCTGTGAGTTATCAATTTTCACAAACAGACTACTACGACCAGCATTTTTCAAACTGCATGGCTAATACGCAGCGCTTTAGTGACATTGAGTTTGAACAGTGCCAGTTTATTGAATGTGATTTTAGTCATAGTCAATTTAGTAATTGTCGTTTTATTGAGTGCGAATTTATTAACTGTAATTTAAGCGATTTAAATTGGGGCTATAGTTCGTTAGAAGAAGTCTGCTTTGTTGATTGTAAGCTCAACAGTATTCAATGGGCGCAGGTAAATTGGCCACAATTGGCACTTACGTCATCGGTGAGTTTTAAAAATTGCCAACTTAGTCATAGCTCATTTTATGAGTTACAGTTAAAAGGCTTGATCATGATTGACTGTTTTGCCAAAGATGTTGATTTTAGACAGGCTAATTTAGCTACCAGTGATTTTAGTAACACTGACTTTAGAGATAGTCTATTTCTGCAAACAAACTTGAGTAAAGTAAACTTTGTCGGGGCGATGCATTTTAATATTGATATTAAAAATAATAATGTTAGCCGGGCTAAGTTTGAGCGCTTTGCAGCGTTAAACTTACTCAGCGGACTAGATATCGAGCTGGTGGATTAGCCGTTATGACACGGCTAATCTAATGCTTAATTAGCAGGCAGGACCATTTTTATTTCGTGCGCTGGCAAGTGCGCGGGCAATTTCAAGTAATGCAGGGGAAATATCACTGGCGCCATCTTTGATGAGTTTTGATACATCACCTGATGAATACAAACTATCGCGTGGTGATTTAATGCCTAATTCACGCACAAAATCTTTAGTCTTGCCAGTGCTGCCTGTTTCGATGAATTTAAAAATAATACGCTCGTTATTATTTTTTGGCTCTGTTTCTAGCGTTTCGATTTCATCTTGATACGCTTCAATTCTGCTTTGTAAAATATCGATACGCTGTTCGATGCTGTTGTATGATTTCATGGATAGGTTCTTTTCTAAATAGACATTAGGACAATACGACTATTATCGCATAAATTTATAATAATTATTTTTTTCTTTAAAACTCTTCTGCTGTTTTAGGTACCTCGTTTTATTGCAATTAATATTCAAAAGCTTAAAGTACTTTATAATTTAAATAAAATAAGTCGAGCAAATTAATGCCACTACCTTTTAAGTACCTTGTGAGCTTCTTTTTTCTCATAGTCAGTGCCGTCGCCAGTTCCGCAACAAACAGCGAAATGATTGTTGATAAAGCGCGTGACCGCGCGATCCCGATCAGTATTTCATTACCAGCATATAACGAGCATTGTAGCCAACAAACAAAATGCCCTGTGGTATTTATTAATGCCGGATATGGTATTGCGCATACTGACTATCAGTTTGCGGCTGATATATTTACAGCTAAGGGCTATTTAACCATTGCTGTAGCCCATGAATTAGACAGCGATCCTGCGCTCAACCGCACGCCACCTTATATGGCCACTCGTATGGAAAACTGGCATCGTGGTGTGGTCACTCTAAAATTTTTAGTGACCGAGTTGAGCTCTCGCTACCCAGAGTATGATTTTACGCAGTTAACGTTATTTGGCCATTCTAATGGCGGTGATATAGCCGCGCTTTACGCGGCGATTTATCCTAAGCAAGTGAGTCAAATTATTACGCTTGATCATCGGCGTATGTTGTTACCTCGTAATAATAACATTCGGGTTTTAACGCTTCGTGGCAGTGATTACCCTGCGGATAATCAGGTATTACTCAATGAAGATGAATTAGCACAGTATCCGGTTACGCAGATTTCGATAAAGAACTCACGCCATAATGAGATGTATGATGGCGGACCTAAGTGGTTAGTAGAGCGGATGAGTAAAGAAATCAAAGCGTTTGTTGCAAACTAAAATAATAAAACTTAGCGCGTAAACATATTAAGTTGCCACTCTTACGCGCTTGATAGTTATTTTACCAGCTCACTTACAATCAGTGGGTTGTTATGCAGGGTTTTATGCACAGGGCATTTGTCGGCAATTTCTAATAGGCGCTGGCGCTGAGCGTCACTCAAATCACCCACTAAGGTGATTTTACGGGTGATGGCTTCGAGTTTGTCGGTTTGCTCGCAGTTATCGCAATCGGCGTGATAATCACGGCTGTGGTCCAGTTCTACCTTTACGTGTTCAAGTGGCAAGTTTTTACGACTTGCATACATACGTAAAGTCATCGCGGTGCATGCACCAAGTCCAGCAAGTAAGTGGTGATAAGGGTCTGGGCCTAAATTATTACCGCCAACACTTAGTGGTTCATCGGCAAGCCAAGTATGATCCTTGGTACTTACATGCTGAGTAAAGACATGATCTTTCTCTTCAACTAATACATTGCCGCTGCTAAGTTTGGCACTGTACTGGTTTTTATCAAAATCCACATAACGTTTTGCCCATGATGCTATAACGTCTGCTGCGTAATCTGCATCGTCTTTGTTAGTGAGTAAGTGGTCGGCGTTATCTAGGCTAATAAAGCTTTTTGGATGTTTAGCAGCGGCGTAAATCTTTTCAGCTTCGTTAATACTTACCGTGGCATCAATAGGGGAGTGCATAACTAATAAAGCACGTTTTAATTTACTGATATGGCTGTGGTCGTAATTGGCAATGTCGTCCACAAACTGTTTTTTAATGGTAAATTCTCGCCCTGCTAAATTTACCTTGGCTTCGCCCTTGCTATTAATTTCATCAAGATGAGCGGCAAAGTTATGCGCTACATGTTGCGCATCTGATGGTGCGCCTATGGTGGTAATGGCTTGTACATCAGCAATGTGTTCGGCAGCTGCTAGTACCGCTGCGCCCCCTAAACTATGACCGATTAATAATTGTGGCGCTTTAAAGTGTTCACGTAAGTGATCTGCCGCGGCAATTAAATCTTGGATATTTGATGAGAAATTACTGTTGGCAAAATCACCGTCGCTATTACCAAGGCCAGTAAAATCAAAGCGTAATACCGCAATACCTTGTTGAGTGAGTGCTCGGCTAATTCGACTTGCTGCGGCTATATCTTTACCACAGGTAAAACAATGGGCAAACAAGGCATAAAATTTAATATCACTGGCGGGTGTTTCAAGCTGACCGGCGAGTGTTAAATCACCACTTTTGAACGAAATTTTTTGGCGCATATGTTACCTTTGCTTAATGAAAGAGGTTAGTGAAGAATAGACCATTAAAGTGCGTTTATAATTACAGTTGTTTTGGCGTTTTATCCACAATAGCAACATTTTGATTTGCATCAAGTAATAAACGCTTACCCAGCTAAAGAGGACATAAGTCCTTATGTTTTTTTGCCCGTTTTATTATGCTCGCGAAGCGCTACAATGGAGCAACTGCTATGATTAGCAAAGGCTTTTAACAACTTAATTCATTGGATACGAACATGCAATTACCTACCGTTGATTATAAAGCGAGCGATGCGGCCGCTCAATTTGTTGAGTCTCTTAGAAATACGGGCTTTGGTGTATTAAAAAACCACCCAATTCCACAGTCTCTTGTTGAATCAATTTATAAAAATTGGCAGGATTTTTTTAATTCTGAACAAAAACATGAATTCTTATTCTCTAAAGACACTCAAGATGGCTACTTTCCGCCTTCGGTATCAGAAGTTGCAAAAGGCTTTACAGTTAAAGACATTAAAGAATACTTTCATGTTTATCCAAAAGGCCGTGTACCAGCGCAGTTAGAAGCAGATATTCGCGAATATTATCGTTTAGCCAATGAATTTGCTGCGACATTGTTAAGCTGGGTGCAAGCTGAAGCACCAGCGGATGTGCGTGCTAAGTTTTCAATCGATTTAAAAGATATGATTGCTGATTCAGAGCAAACATTATTACGTATATTACATTACCCGCCGATGACAGGTGATGAAGAACCTGGCGCTATTCGTGCTGCTGCACATGGTGATATTAATTTATTAACGGTATTACCTGCTTCAAATGAGCCAGGCTTGCAAGTACAAAAAACAGATGGCGGTTGGTTAGATGTGCCATGCGATTTTGGCAGTTTAATTATTAACATTGGCGACATGTTGCAAGAAGCGTCAGGTGGTTATTTTCCGTCGACTATTCACCGTGTTATTAACCCTACTGGCAAAGCGTCATCTAAGTCACGTATTTCTTTGCCGTTATTTTTGCACCCGCGTCCAGATGTGGTGTTATCAGCGCGTTATACTGCTGACAGTTACTTACAAGAGCGTCTGCGTGAGTTAGGTGTTAAATAGCATCACTCAAGTGATGATAGCTTTTCAACAGCGGCCACAGTGCCGCTTTTTTGTTTTTTAAGGTTGTGTTTTTTTAGTGAGTTATAGTGTGATGTGGCTAGTTAAATTTGGCTGACGCTATTTCAAACGTGAATATACCATGCATTATTGCGTACGATCGGTATAATGCGCCATTGGCCGATTGGGCCTTAAAATTATTGAGAGAAAATATGAGTTTTGATGGGTTAGGTTTATCACAGTCTTTAGTTAATGCGGTTTTAGAAAAGGGCTATGAAACGCCAACACCAATTCAGGCTCAAGCCATTCCAGCGATCATTGAAGGTCGTGATGTTATGGCTGCAGCGCAAACTGGTACAGGTAAAACAGCGGGTTTCACTTTACCGTTAATTGAGCGCTTATCAACAGGCCAAAAAGCCAAGGTTAACCAAGTTCGTGCTTTAATTTTAACTCCAACCCGTGAGCTGGCATTACAAGTAAGCGAGAACGTTGAAGAGTATGCTAAGCATTCTAATATCAGTTCTTTTGTTGTGTACGGTGGTGTTAAAATTAATCCGCAAATGATGCGTTTACGCAAAGGCGTAGATATTTTAGTTGCCACTCCGGGTCGTTTAATGGATTTGCATAACCAAAATGCCTTGAAGTTCGATAACCTCGAAGTGTTGGTGCTTGATGAAGCTGACCGTATGCTTGATATGGGCTTTATTCATGACATTAAACGTATCATCAGCAAGTTACCGGCTAAACGTCAAAACTTGATGTTCTCAGCGACGTTCTCAGACGATATTAGAGCGCTTGCGAAAGGGCTTATTAATGATCCGGTTGAAATTTCAGTCGCTGCAAAAAATACCACGGCAAAAAGTGTTACCCAATGCGTTTATGCGGTAGATAAAGCACGTAAAACCGCCTTGTTAAGTCATTTAATTCGTACTAATGATTGGCAACAAGTGTTGGTATTTAGCCGCACTAAACATGGTGCAAACCGTTTAGTAAAGCAGTTAGAGCGCGATGATATTGTTGGCGCTGCAATTCATGGTAATAAATCTCAAGGCGCGCGTGTTAAAGCGCTTGAAGGCTTTAAAAGTGGCGAAGTACGCGTACTTGTGGCAACGGATATTGTTGCCCGTGGTTTAGACATTGTTGAACTGCCACATGTAGTTAACTATGATTTGCCTAATGTGTATGAAGATTATGTGCATCGTATTGGTCGTACCGGCCGTGCGGGTGCATCTGGCGACGCAATTTCATTTGTAACACCGGAAGATGCTGATGACTTATACGGTATTGAACGTTTTATCGGTGAATTGATCCCACGTGCAAAAGAAGCTGGTTTTGAGCCAACAAAAGGAGTGCCTGAAAGAGAGCTTGATGCACGACCTATCAAACCTAAAAAGCCTAAAAAAGCGGGTCAGCCTTTTTCTAAACCTAAGTCTGATAGCAAAAAGCCAAATAATAACGGCGGTAATGGCACCGGCCCACGCCGTGGTGGCTCAGGTAAAAAACCTACTGCTAAAGCCGCTGGTGAGCAAACACAAAACCCATGGGCTAAGCGTCAATCTGTTGGTGGCAGTGGTCAACGTCGTCGCTCTGGTAATGATGGCGTGAGTAACACGTAATAATATTTTGATAAAAAACGCGCCTAAGCTGGCGCGTTTTTTTATGCTTTTTATTTCTATAATGCTTTAAGATAATTAACTGCTAAGCCAATAAATAAGGTGACGGTGACACTTAAAAGTGTACCGAGCATAACATATTCGGTGAGTTTTTTATCTTTACTGGCACGTAAGTCGCCAAAGCGAAATACCGATTTTGCTGCTAATAAAAAGCCAACGCCAGCCAACTGATCTAGCAAAATAAATGTAAGCATTAATACTCGCTCAAGCATGCCAATACTTTGCCCCGCTGCTGGTAAACTTCCTGTGGAGCTAAACCCGGTAGTGAGACGCTCTAACATCATACGAATGAACACAGCACTGGGACTCAATACCAGTAAATAGCCACATAGCACCCATAATGTAGTGGGGGTTATCAGCCATTGCCAAATGCTGGTAATAAATTCACTGTTGTCGCTCAACCACACAGTCAGTAGTAGTATCACGACAAGATGAGCAAGTTGATCAATGATAAATGGCACAACTCCTTTGTTTGAATATGATTTTGCTAAATCAATTAAGTAGTGGGTCACGATAACAATAGCTGTGGCAATACCGATACGCGAGAGCTCTTGCCAGCCAAAACTAAACTCCCACCAGCTGACAATTGCTGCCGTAGTTAGACCGTGCACTAGCACATGCAAGTACAGTTTTTTAGCACGAAAGTGACGTGTATTACGGTTATTAACCCAACTCATTGGCTGCCAATAAAAATCAGCTATAATATGACCGATAAATAATGCAACTAATAACAACATAAAACTCATTTTTTTACTCCTATCACGGCATTAGCAATGGCCTGCTCTGCATAGTCTAAAAAACGCTCGATCAACTGATAATGTGCAAGATTAAGTAACTTGGTCACATTCTCACGACTGGTTTTTAATTGTTTAGCAAGTTCACTATGTTGATTGTTTTCTGCGGTTAAATAGACATATAAGGCATTCGCTTGTTTGTGTGTCATTTTGCTCAGGAGCACGTCAATAAAAGCTAGATTAAGGGTTAAGCCATCATTTTTGAGTTCATCAATACTGCTAAGAGTAAAGCGTTGGTTATGGATTTCGTCAAGACCGCGCCCCGATAATGTAAATGCAGAGCCTGTTGCTGTTTTAATATCGGCTCTAGCATTATCTATTTCACCAATGGCAAGGCTTTGGCGAATTTCATAGCCGGTGGCTTTAAGATGTAAGTAAAGCAGCACTGCGACACGGCATACTTGGGGTGGTTGATTTATTTGCACCTGAAAAGCATCGCCTCGATAAATAATACTTTGTCCTAGATGGCGTTGAGTAATTGCTCGCAAACTTTGGTCGAGCTGGTAGAGCATCGCATCGTAGTCGTGCTTTGGAATATGTTGTGATTTGATCACATCACCGCTGATCACCGCAATCATAAATGTCCTTGATTTAAGTTACATAAAGAAAAGTAACCAATTTTGGTTACATGCTTCAATGTAACTAATTTAGGTTACTTGAAAGCTAAATGCAAGGGCTTGAAATTAATCAGGGTATGCTACAGTAGCGTGATTAATTTAAAAGGGATAACGCATGAGTCAAGAAATACATAGTACAACGGCGAAAAAGCCGAGAGTGGGGATTTTTGTCGATGTCCAAAATATTTATTACACCTGTCGAGAGAGCTACCGAAAAAACTTTGATTACAATGCCTTTTGGGCAAAAATCAGTGATGACTATGATATAGACTGCGCGATTGCATATGCAATTTATCGCGGGGACGAAAAGCAATCTCAATTTCAAAATATTCTTCGTGCGATTGGTTTTGAGGTAAAGCTAAAACCATTTATTCAGCGTAAAGATGGCAGCGCAAAAGGCGATTGGGACGTCGGCATCACCATCGACATGCTAGAACAAGGTAAAAACCTCGACAAAGTTATTTTACTCTCCGGCGACGGGGATTTTGCCTTATTACTGGGTCATTTACAGCATCATTATAATGTACCGTGTGACGTCTATGGCGCTGATAGACTGACGGCTGATGCATTAAAACAAAGTGCGGCACAGTTTTTTTGCATTGATGATTCCCTGTTACTTTGAAACTAATGTATTAAAAACATAACATCATGTTAAAAATATTTGACATGATGTGAGCCCACTCTTATAGTCATTAATGTTAAGTATACTTAACATCAAATTTATTATTATAAGGGGGTGATATGAGTTATACACAAAAATCGCGGTTACTTGAGATGTGCATAACGATGGTTGTGTTGTTTAATTACTTGCAGTCAGTATTATCAATGACGCCAGAAGCTCAGATGGATCCGTTATTAGCAAGTGGCTTGTTGATATCACTTACGATACAAACCGTTGTAATGCTTATTGTGATGCACATTATCTTAGCGATATTTAATACTAAATATGCGAATCAAGCGAAAGATGAACGCGAACAGGCTATTGCCTTAAAAGCAAAAAGTGTTGCACTATTTATTTTACAATTAGGCGTTGTGAACGCGGTGTTTGCAATGCTGATTGACCCACATTTTGGGTTTGCAATTAGTCCGGTTCACCAGTTAGTAATCGCAGCGTTGGTGAGCGAGATAATCGGCGCTGGGGCCGAAGCTTGGCTATTATATAGAGGTTAGAATGGCAAAGTTAGCGATTACTAACACGATCCGTGCATTACGGTTTCAGCATAATGAAATGACGCAGCAGCAATTAGCTGAAGTCGTTGGGGTGACGCGTCAAACAATTGCCGCAATTGAAGTGGCAAGGTATTCACCGTCGCTGGAGGTCGCTTTTAAGATCGCGATTGTTTTTAATCTACCACTAGAAAAAATATTCCAATATCGACAGTGAATCTTTACTAAATTATTATTTTTGGTAAACTGGATGCATATTCTGCATTTTTATTTATGTTTTTTGGCCATTTAAGTTATGAAAATAGTGTTATAAATCACCATTTTTGTTGTTTTTTTAGGTAATAATGTCATTTTTAAACCTTATTATTACGTTAAAAGATAGTCGACACTAATTTAATTGATATTAATTATTTATTTAATTCAGTTAATTAGAGATAAATGTGGGATATGTGAGATTTTTTATAAAAAACTTAATGACAACGCTGTCATTTGTTGTGTAACATTAATTCAACATGGGTTGAGGGTGAATCGCATTAAGATAATAAAAAAACATGCGATTAATACAAATATAAAACGAAGGTTAGAGGTCGTTAAATGATGGCTAAGAGTGCGAATGAGGACCAATTGTATATTGGTATCGACGGTGGCGGAACTAAGTGCCGTGCAACTATATACTCTGTGCAAAACGGGGTATTAGGAACAGGTTTAGGTGGCCCTGCGAATCCATTACATGGGTTGGAGCGCACATTAGAGTCAATAATGGTATCTACACAATTGGCGATGCGCGATGCAGGTTTGCCATTAGAGTCTATTCATCAAGTGTATGCCGGTTTAGGATTGGCGGGTGTTAATTTACCGAACTTATATGAAAAAATAACAGAGTGGGAGCACCCATTTAAACAAATGTTTTTAACTACTGACTTACATACGGCGTGTATCGGGGCTCATGAAGGCGGTGATGGTGCTGTGATAATCACGGGTACTGGTTCATGTGGTTTTTCATATGTAAAAGGGCAGTCGGTGAATTACGGCGGTCATGGTTTTGCACTTGGCGATAAAGGCAGTGGCGCATGGATGGGCTTAGAGGCAATTAAAGCGGTGTTAATGGAGCTAGATGGTTTATGTCCTCACACGATAATGACGCCAGTGGTTAAAGAGCATTTTAATGTCACCACAGCAATGGGCATTGCAGAGCAAATGGCCGGACAACCGTCAAGTAGCTATGCAAAACTTGCTCGCTATGTATTTGATGCAGCACACCAAGGCGATCAAATCGCTTTAGCCATTGTAAAAGACGGAGCGCAATACGTGAGTCAGTTAGCGCATCGTTTATTAGAGAACAATCCTCCGCGTTTATCTATGATCGGTGGTCTTGCAGAGCCTTTAAATCAATGGCTTGACCCAGCAATTGCAAAACTCGTTGAAGTACCAAAGCAACCGCCTGAAATGGGCGCAATTTATTTTGCACAGCAATCAGTATTAGAGCAAGACCAAAAGGTAGCACTGTAATGAAAACCTTCTATCGCGCGACACGTTTATTCACGGCTGAAAAATTTCTAGATAATGCATTATTCAGCGTTGAAAATGGCGTTTTTCATCTTGAAACTTCCACCACAGGCAGTGTTATTGAGCTAGATGGTTTAGTTGCGCCAGGCTTTATCGATGTACAAGTTAATGGCGGTGGCGGGGCATTTTTTAATGCTGAGCAAAGCACACAATGCTTAGATCGTATCGCAAAAGCGCATGGTCAATTTGGTACAACGGCACTGATGCCAACACTTATCACCGATAAAGTTGAAACCATGCAAGCAGCTGCTGATGCAACAGCAAAAGCAATATGCGAAGGGGTCGCGGGTGTATTAGGTATTCACTTTGAAGGTCCGCATTTGTCTTTTCCAAAAAAAGGCACACACAGTGAGCAGTTTATTCGCCCAATTAGCGAACAAGAATTTGCCATTTATGCGCGTCAAGATTTAGGTATCAAAATGGTTACCTTAGCGCCAGAAAATGTCAGCATTGCTGATATTGAGCGCTTAGTGGCGTGTGGTGTAAAAGTATCACTAGGTCACACTAATGCTGACTATACAACGACAATGGCGGCACTCAATGCTGGCGCCGATGGGTTTACACATTTATATAACGCGATGTCGCCGTTTACATCGCGTGAACCAGGCGTGGTTGGCGCTGCGCTTTGGCATGATAACAGCTGGTGTGGCTTAATTGTTGATGGGCATCATGTACATCCATTGTCTGCACAATTAGCTATTCGCACCAAACAGCGCGGCAAAATTATGTTAGTCACTGACGCAATGCCACCAGTGGGTACCGATGATATGGAATTTGATTTTTTTGACGGGCGCAAAGTAATTCGTACTGGGGATAGATTAAACTCAAGTACGGGCGAATTAGCAGGCAGTGTATTAGACATGGCCAGTGCAGTGCGTAATACCATTAATACATTGGATGTAAGCCTCAGTGAAAGTTTACGCATGGCTGCACTGTATCCAGCAGAATATTTAAACCTCAAGAAAAAGGGACGTTTACTTGATGGCTTTGATGCAGACTTTGTGGTGCTCGATGAACATCAGTTTGTAAAAGCCACTTATATTGCAGGTAATGCAGTGTAACGTTTCCCTGTAAAAACCCCGCAGTTGTATCGCGGGGCTTTTTATTTAAGAGTAAAAATAATGACAACAGCACATACAGACACAAAGCCGAGTAAAAAGCGCTTAGCATCTCTTGATGCTTTACGTGGCATGGATATGTTTTGGATTTTAGGTGGGCAATCTATTTTTGCCGCTTTATTTGTTTTAACCGGTTGGACTGGTTGGCAGGTATTTGAAGCGCATACGCTACACAGTGCATGGCATGGATTTACATTTTACGATTTGATTTTTCCGTTATTTATCTTTTTATCAGGTGTGGCGATGGGCTTAGCACCAAAACGCATCGATCACCTGCCATGGCAAGAGCGAAAAGTTTTTTATGCTAAAGCATTAAAGCGGTTATTGCTATTGTGCGGGTTAGGGGTGATGTATAACCATGGTTGGGGCACAGGTATTCCGCTTGCCTTCGATGAAATACGCTATGCGAGTGTACTTGGTCGAATAGCGATTGCATGGTTTTTCTGTGCAATGCTAGTGTGGCATACCAGTATTCGCACACAGCTCTTTACAGCAATCGCTCTCCTGCTAGGGTATTGGATCTTGATGTGTTTTATTCCTGTACCAGGTGGTAACGCTGGTGATTTAAGTGCACAGGGAAGTTGGAATGCATGGTTTGATTCGCATTTTTTACCCGGTATTAGTTATCAAAATAGAGCCGTCGACCCCGAGGGCGTGTTATCGAGTCTACCAGCTATTGTGAATGCCATGTTTGGGGTATTTGCAGGACAACTAATCGCCAGAGCAAGTAAGGTTGGCGAGTGGCAAACAGCAGGCATATTATTTGTTGCAGGTGTTGTGAGTGTTTGCTTAGGTTGGCTTTGGGATTTACAGTTTCCAGTTAATAAAGAATTATGGACCAGTTCATTTGTTTTAGTCACAGTCGGGTGGAGCGCAATATTACTGGCTGTGTTTTATGCAGTGGTTGATATTCTCAATGGCCAAAAATTAGCTTATCCGTTTGTGATTATTGGTGCTAACTCAATCATTATTTATTTGGCATCAAGCTTAGTGAATTGGGAGTTTATAAGCCATAGCGTGTTTGGTGGCTTTATTGCAGCAGCAGCTACCGATTGGCAGCCACTGATTGGCGTGGTTGCGCTTTTGCTGGTGCAAATGCTTTTATTACATTGGATGTATAAGCGCAAAATATTTGTCAGTGTTTAGCTGGCTAATGTACAGCACAGTAAAAAAGGTAAATTTTTATTCACTTTTACTTTACAAACTAAAATTGAATGGTAATAATGACAGCGTTGTCATAATGGTATTGACCAAATAGTGTATCCCTGTTTGGTTTGATCTAAGGCCCAATCCGATTGCACATGGGGTTGGGACTTAGATCCCATTTTTTCATCAACTAATTTAATAACTGAGCAAATTAATATGCAAATAGTAATTTTAAATGATGCAGCAGCCGTAGCAGCATATGGCGCAAATATTTTCGCAACACAATTACAAAAAAAACCAACGTCAGTGCTCGGTTTAGCAACGGGCTCTACGCCAGTTGCGTTATATCAAGAATTAATCGCTAAAAATAAAGCGGGTGAGATTTCATTTTCACAAGCAACAACGTTTAATTTAGATGAATACTTAGGTTTAACGGGCGATCATCCACAAAGTTACCGCCACTTTATGAATGAGCAATTGTTTAGCCATATTGATATAAACAAAGATAATACCTTTGTACCGCCAGGGGATGCCCTAAATCCAATTACAGCATGCAAAGAATACGAAGACAAAATAGTTGCAGCAGGCGGTGTTGATGTACAGTTATTAGGCATCGGACGTAATGGTCACATCGGCTTTAATGAGCCTTCATCAGGTCTGCGTTCACGTACTCGCGTAAAAACACTCACAAAAGCAACGGTAGATGATAATGCCCGTTTTTTTGCTGCTGATGAATATCAGCCACAGTTATCAATTACGATGGGAATTGGTACGATTTTAGAGGCGAAAAAAGTCGTATTACTTGCAACGGGTGAAAATAAAGCGGATGCGGTACGCGCTATGATTGAAGGGCCACTGATGGCTGCATGTCCAGCGTCGGCACTACAGCTTCATCAAGATGCAGTGATTGTAATTGATAAAGCGGCGGCAAGTAAATTAGCCGATTTAGAATTTTATCAGCATATTGAAGCTGAAAATCAAAAATTACAGGCTCATTTAGCTACATTGTAATTACGACAGAATTTATTGTGTGTTTAAAAAAGTCCGTAAGGGCTTTTTTTTTGCCTATTTGTCAGTGAGTAATAATTGGGTTTAAGTAAGTGTTATGGTAGTTTTAGCCATCTAAATAGTAAAAAGGATAAGCATGCTTAATTACAGCCAGATGCCTTTAAACCGTGCATCAAACCTACGTAAAGAGCAACAATGGGTGGCAGCACAAATAAATGAGCAAAGCCGTTGGTTATTGGTGAATAACAATCACACTTTATTTGATATAAATAATATTGCTGTGACTTTTTTAAGCTTTAGTGATGTGAGTCACTTAGCATTAAACGAAGCGATTTTTTTAGGTTTAGATGAGCAGCAAACCAGTCATTTCGCACTTGATGTAAGCAAGCTAGACGAAGCCGTCTTAAGTCAGCTGATAGGTGACGCTGAGTTTGTTGATATTCGCCGCTTTGGGGTGCAAGTGGAAATCGCGCAAGGCTCAATGGCTGCACTGGCACGAGGTTTGTGTTACTGGCATGCAACTCATCGTTTTTGTGGACGTTGTGGCAGCGAAAACGAGCTTGTTGAAGCTGGTCATTCACGTTTATGTAGTAATGATGGGTGTAAACACCAAACGTTTCCGCGAACTGATCCGGCCGTGATCATGGTGGTTACTCGTACATTTGCTGATGGTGTTGAACGCTGTTTACTTGGTCGCCAAGCAATATGGGCACCAGGTATGTATTCGTCTTTAGCTGGTTTTGTAGATCCGGGCGAAAGCTTAGAGCAAGCGGTGGCGCGTGAAGTGATGGAAGAAGCGGGCATTGTGGTTGAAAATGTTAAGTATATTGCCTCGCAGCCGTGGCCATTTCCATCATCGATTATGCTGGGCTTTACCGCTGAAGCTGTTACAGAAAATATCCAGGTTGATAAGGACGAACTAGACGATGCGCAGTGGTTTAGCCGTGAAGAGCTCGCTCAATTTGGCAATTGGCACGAAAAGGGGGAGCATTTAAAGCTACCAAGAGCTGATTCTATTTCGCGCTATTTAATCGACTATTGGTGTAATTTGCAAGATTAAGCATAGTGCAGAGTATGTTCTAACGAAATATTTTAAGGATTAATGATGACGACAAAAAGCAATAAAAATACGCTGTTAGTAAGTACCGGACGTAAAAAAGCATATACTCATGGGGTGGTTAACCCCGTAGTGCAACGTGCATCGACAGTTGTTTTTGATTCAGTGGCAGAGCTTAAAGAAGCGGCAAAAAAACGTGGCGATAAAACACTTTTTTATGGTCGTCGTGGTACTACTACACATTTTGCATTACAAGAAGCGATCACTGAGCTTGAAGGTGGTGAGGGATGTGCGCTTTATCCATGTGGTGCAGCGGCCATTAGCAGCACACTATTGGCTTTTTTGAAAGCGGGCGATCATATCTTAATGGTAGATAATGCCTATGAACCAACGCGTGATTTTTGCGATAAAATTTTAGCTGGCTTTGGCGTTGAGACGACTTATTATCCACCAACAATTGGGGCAGATATTAAAGCGCTGATCAAAGACAACACCAAAGTGCTGTTTTTAGAGTCGCCAGGTTCTATCACCATGGAAATTCAAGATGTACCAGCCATGGTTGCAGTTGCCAATGAGCATGGGGTAATGACCATGCTTGATAACACCTATGGTAATGGCTTGCATTATCGCCCACTTGAACACGGGGTGGATATTAGTATTCAAGCGGCAACTAAATACATTGTGGGTCATTCGGACGTGATGATGGGGGTGGCAGTGGCCAATAAAAAATACTGGCCGACACTTCGAGAAAATTCATATTTACTTGGTCAATGTACGTCGGCTGATGACGCTTATTTAGCGTTAAGAGGCCTGCGCACTATGGCGGTACGTTTAAATCAGCATGAAAAAGCCGCGATCGAAGTCGCTACTTGGTTAGAGCAACATCCGTTAGTTGACCATATTCGTCACCCGGCATTTGCAACGTGTCCGGGTCATGAGTTTTTTAAGCGTGATTTTGATGGTAGTAATGGCTTGTTTTCTTTTGTTATGAAACAAGGTAACCAAAGCGCGATTGATGCTTTTTTAGATAGTTTAGAGCATTTTAAAATGGGCTTCTCGTGGGGCGGCTTCGAGAGTTTAGTGACTGCCAACTTAACTATGAAAGGTTTACGCTCAGCAACTGGTTGGACGCAAGGACCAGTGATCCGCTTACATATAGGCCTTGAAGATGTGGACGATTTGATTGCTGATTTAAGCCAAGCACTCGACATATACCAACAGAATTTGTAGCCTGCGGATCAATAAGACTACATTATTTGTTACAAAGCTCGTATTAATACGGGTTTTTTTTTGCTAGTAATTCAACACGTTTGCCCTTAGTGTAAGCTGTATATAGATTAATAAGGAATATCTGTGACGCAACTCCACCCTCAGCGATTATTAAAGATTGCCCAGTTTGAACTAGTGAGATTATTTTTGACCAAGCGCGGCTTACTTGCTGTTGCCGCATTTTCGATTTGTTGGTTATTGATTTTACGTTATCCGATAGGTCAAGCTGTCAGCTTAATTAGTTCGCCCCAAATAGCCGATTTAGCACAACAAGTGTTTGGCGCTATTGGGCTGAGTAAATTACTCGATTGGCCTGAAGCTGAATTAGCTATGTATTGGTTAATTGCATTGTATAGCTTTCCCAGCTTTTGCTTGTTTTTATGTAGCGACCAACTTGTTGGTGATAAACAACGAGGAACACTACGCTTTTTATCTCTTAGAGCTACCCGTAATGAAATGTTATTTGGCCGCTTTTTAGGACAGGTATTTATTTTAGCAGCATTACTACTTGTTACCTTGGTAGCTTCAGTTGCGGTTATGGTATTTAGAGATCCTGCATTATTAGTCAGTGGCATAAGTCGCAGCTTTATTTTGTTCTGTTATTTATTAATTGCTGTTTTGCCCTTTATAGCACTAATGACGTTGTTAAATACTTTTGCACGCTCAGCGCGTTTAACTGTAGTGCTTGCCGTATTATTTTTTGCTGGCGGAAATATTGTGGTCAGTATTTTAAGCTGGCAAATACCCGTTTTGGCAATGCTTGATTATGTTTTCCCTGGCGTACAACTTGATCAAATGGCAGGACAAAACGCAGGAATATTTAATAGCATTGGCATTCCGTTAATACAAACTACCGTGATGCTAGCGATTGCTCAGCGTATTTTTGCAAGGAGTTCTCTATGAGCACACTAATACACGCAACAGGTTTAACTAAGCAGTATGGTAATAAATTGGCCCTTGATCAGGTAAGTTTTGAGATACAGCAAGGCGCGCCAGTAGCACTGGTTGGGCCAAATGGTGCAGGCAAAACCACCTTGTTTAGTTTGTTATGCGGTTATATTTTACCAACAAAAGGCACGCTCAATATTATTGGACATAATCCAGGCAGTAGTGAATTGTTTGGCAAGCTCAGTGCGTTACCGCAAGATGCTCAACTTGATCCGCGCTTTAGTATCGCTCACCAACTGGCGTTTTATGGCCAGCTACAAGGGCTGTCAAATAAGCAAAGCCAAGCAGAAGCGATCCGCGTACTTGAGTTAGTCGGACTAGCTGACGTTGCTAAACAGCGTTCTGATGATTTATCACATGGAATGCGTAAACGTGTCACCATAGGTCAAGCGCTGATCGGGAAACCACAAATAGTCATGCTGGATGAAGCAACCGCTGGGCTTGATCCTATTCATGCTCGCGAAGTACGCGAAGTGGTTGCGAATCTTAGCAGTGAGGCTACCTTTATTTTAAGTTCGCATGATTTAACTGAACTAGAACGCTTATGTTCACATGTACTGCACCTTGATAAAGGTAAGCTCACAGAGCATCCAACGCACAGTGATAATAGCGAACTAGAGTCTGGATTTATTACATTGTTATTGAGCGAGCATTACCCGGATGTTGAAGAGAAAATACAAGCTTTAGCAGAAGTGTCTAAAGTGTATATGAGCCAAGCTAAAGAATATGTTATCGAGTACCAAAAAACGGCGACACCATTTGATATCACCATACTGCAACATTGTTATCAGCAAGGTTGGCGGTATCGCCAATTGGTAAACGGCCATACATTAGAAAATCAAATATTTAAACAGGAGCAAATATAATGGGTTTATTAAGTGGTTTAATGGGTAATGCCAGTGAAATTGATGACAATGATTTAGAAAAAGTATTGGCAAATACACTGATTGAAGGTGAACAAGTTGAAAAGGCCTATAAAGTGGTACGTGACATGTTTATTTTTACTAACAAACGTTTAATTTTGTTGGATAAGCAGGGGGTCACTGGCTCAAAAATAGAGATGATCAGTATTGCTTATTCAAAAATTACTAAGTTTAGTAAAGAAAGTGCAGGTCATTTTGATTTAGATGCTGAATTAAAAATTTGGGTTGGCTCTGATCCAACACCGATCAGCAAAGACTTTAAATCGGGTGATAATATCAATGATGTGTACCGGATAATCAGCCAGTACGCGCTTTGATCATAATTGAGCTTTTAAAACGGTAGCGATTAACATTCCTATTCGCTACCTTTTTTTTACACTTCCTTACATCCACTTACATTTTTATAATAAAATACAAGCACTTAGTTAAGTTTCAATTCAGTTTACTCGCGTTAGGATGTGCCCCGTCTTAACCAACCGGTTAAACGTTAAACCTTGTAGCAATAAAACAATGTAAAATAGGGAAATCTTTTTATGAAAAAATTAGCAGTTATTATTTCGAGTATTCTTCTTTCTAGTGCCGCGACTGCTGCGGATAACTATCAGTCAATCAGCCATTTAGGATATATGGATACCGATGGCAACGACACAGTTAGTGTTGATTCAAAATATTACTTCTCACCAAAAGCAACATTAGGTCCTTACGATCAATTTGAGTATATTAACAAGCAAACCAACGTATATGGTTCATACATTGATAATGACTTTAGCGATGTAACAACTATCGGTGGTGAGTACTTTGTTGAAAATTTTGTGGTAGGTGCTCAATATAGCAACCTTGATGTTGATTCTGTTTCAAGCAAAGACGTATTTAATGTATCAGCAGGTTACTTTTTTAATCCAAATTTATTATTAAAAGCGACATTCATTGACGTTGAAGATGGCGAAAATTCAGTAATATTTGATCTTGCTTATGATCATAAACTTAATAGCACAGATTACATCGGTTTCACTGTAACATCTGATGACGAGTTTGATTACCGCGCTGTGAACGCTAAATACTTCATGGATCTTAAGCAAGGTAACTACCTAACTGTTGAAGGTACTATTTCAGATACTGACGACAGTGGTAGTTCATGGGAATTAGGTTCTAATTACTACTTCACTAAAGCGACATCAGCGTTTGTTACATTTAATAAAAACGATGATTACACTTTTGGTGCTCAACATTTCTTCAACAAAAATGTTGGCTTAAAAGCGGGTTACGGCAACAACTGGGATGATTCTGGTTATGACGCTTACTTTGCAAATGTAAGCTTACAGTTCTAATCAAACTGTAATACTAGTACTGCAATACTAAAAAAGCCCGCTCAATTGAGCGGGCTTTTGCATTTTTGTTATTTAACTAAGTTTACTTACCAACCACATTGTCGGCCTTTATTTTGCTCATCAAGGTATTTTTGCAGTGGCGCAAAGTAATCAAGTAGGGCTGTTGCATCCATTTCAGGTTTACCTGTTACGGTGGCTAATGCTTCTTGCCAAGGGCGGCTTGAACCTATTTCTAGCATAGCATTGAGTTTTTCACCTGCTTCTTTAGAGTTGTATACTGAGCAGCGATGAATGGCTTCTTTGTTACCAGCTATTTCACATAAACTACGGTGGAAATCAAACTGTAAAATATGCGCTAAGAAGTAACGTGTATATGGTGTATTACCTGGCACATGATATTTTGCACCTGGATCAAAGTCAGCTTCGCTTCGTGTGATAGGTGCTTTTACACCTTGGTATTTTTCACGTAATTCCCACCATGCCTTATTGTAGTTTTCAGGGGTTACTGCACCTGAAAATACTTGCCAACGCCATTGGTCCACAAGTAAACCAAATGGAATAAACGCTACTTTATCTAGCGCCATTTTCATCAGTAAGCCAATGTCTTTCGATTCATCAGGCACTTGCTCTAATAAACCAATTTCTTTTAAGTAACCAGGTGTTACCGAAAGCGCAATAGTATCGCCAATGGCTTCGTGGAAACCGTCGTTAGCACTTTCTTGATAATAAAGCGGTTGGGTATTGTAAGCGCGTTGATAAAAGTTGTGACCTAACTCATGGTGAATAACTGAGAATTCTTCACCAGTACGCTGAATACACATTTTAATGCGTAAATCGTCTTTACTATCTATATTCCACGCTGAAGCATGGCACTGTACATCACGATCGGCAGGTTTAGTGAATAACGAACGTTGGTAAAAGGTGTCAGGTAAAGGTGCAAATCCCATTGAGGTGAAAAATTTTTCAGCGCCGCGTACCATTTTAAGTTCATCGTAGTTATGCTCGGCTAATAATGCGGTTACATCATAACCAGGATCGGCATTTTCAGGTGCGACTACATCATAAATGTTGCCCCACGATTGCGCCCACATATTACCTAATAAATGCGCTGGGATAGGTTGGTCTTGGGGTACTTTGTCTTCACCGTATTTTTCACCTAACTTGGCACGAACATGACAATGCAGCGAATCATATAATGGTTTTACTTGCCCCCAAATACGATCAAGTTCTTTGGCAAAATCATCTGCTGGCATATCATACTTACTACGCCACATTGCACCAGTGTCTGCATAACCAAGCTCTTTAGCGCCTTCATTGGTTAATACAACTTGTTGTTCATACAGTGGACGCATTGGTTTTGATACCTGGCGCCAACCTTGCCATAAATCAAGCAGTTCGTTGTAATCACGGCTGGTGGCCATTGTTGCAGTCATATCACCTAGGCTTAAACAGCTGCCATCGTCTTTACAATATTTACCTTTACCATATATACCGCCAAGTTCAGCCACAAGCTGTGATAGTTTTGCTGTTTTTTCTGCATCTTGTGGGGCAGGTAAAGTCAGTGCCAGTTTTAATTTGTCGAGTTTACGACGTGCGTCATAATCAAGTTCGAGAGAGTCAAACTGTGCAGCTTCGTTAGCAAGGCGAACCACCGCTTCGGTCATTTTACGATTTACTTCAGCTGATAGGGCTGATGTATCATGCGTTATAAAGTTAGCGTAAATCCATTCCGCGCGACTTGATTCTAGATATAAAGCACTGAGCTCTTGCTCTGTTGTATCTAAAAAGGCTTGCGCGTCTTTTGCAGTTACCGGCGCAGGGCTTGCAACTTGAGTTACTGTGTTAGTGGCTTCTTGGTTACAGCCGCTCAATGCTAATGTGCTGGCAACCATTATTGCGCTCAAACTGAGCTTAAAATGTGGAGTAGTCATGTTGGTCCTTATATTTGTTATTTATCGTGTAGGATGATAGCAGCGTCTATGTGTTAGGCAAAGTTTATCAATAACCGACTCTTAAGCTCAGGCCATGCGAGTTTATAGTGGCATTGTATTTATTAAAGGATCGGTCATAATTAAGCCAATCTGTTTTATTAATTAATAAGGATAGTTTCCATGTCAGTGTTTATTTTGTTACTGGTGTTGGTGATAGTTATTTTTGCGGTTAAAGATATCCGCTTAAATCTCGTCAGCCGCCCGACATTTAAAATGTTTAAAAAGGTATTACCGCCGCTTTCGCAAACTGAGCGTGAAGCGATGGAAGCGGGCGACGTGTGGTGGGATGGAGAACTATTTAGTGGCAATCCTGATTGGCAATTACTTCACAGCTACCCAAAGCCAGAGTTGAGCGAAAAAGAGCGAATATTTTTAGACAATGAAGTGGAAACACTGTTGGCGATGCTTGATGACTATCACATTGTGCAAAAAGATAAAGACTTGCCAAAAGAAGTATGGGATTACCTAAAGACCCAAGGTTTCTTTGCGCTGATCATTCCCGAGAAATTTGGCGGACGCCAGTTTTCAGCAATCGCAAACTCAACCATTGTAGCTAAAATCGCCACTAAAAGCTTAACAGCAGCAGTGACCGTGATGGTGCCCAACAGCTTAGGCCCTGGGGAATTACTATTACATTATGGTACAAAAGAGCAGCAAGAGCGCTGGTTACCTTCACTTGCGAAGGGGGATGATGTGCCGTGTTTTGCTCTAACAGGCCCTGAAGCCGGCTCTGATGCTGGCAGTATTCCTGACTCTGGCGTAGTGTGTAAGGGGGAGTTTGAAGGCCAAGAAGTTGTAGGCTTACGATTAAATTGGTCAAAACGCTATATTACGCTTGCACCCGTAGCAACGGTTCTTGGACTTGCTTTTAAAATGTATGATCCCGATGGATTACTTGGTAAACATAAAGAGCTAGGTATAACCTGTGCGCTGATCCCAACAGATCACCCTGGTGTGGAAACGGGTGAGCGCCATTATCCATTGAATATGGCGTTTATGAATGGCACAACCTACGGTAAAGATGTATTTATTCCTCTTGATTGGATCATTGGCGGTCAAAAAGGGGCAGGACGAGGTTGGCGGATGTTGGTTGAGTGCTTAAGTGCCGGGCGCGGTATTTCATTACCAGCATTGAGCAGTGCAACAGGGCATTTATGTGCCCGTATGACATCGGCCTATGCAATGGTACGTCAACAATTTGGTGTTTCTATCGGGCAGTTTGAAGGCGTGCAAGAGGCGCTGGCTCGCATTGGTGGACTAACCTATAGTCTTGAATCATGCCGCTTAATGACTGCCGGAGCCATTGATTTAAAATTAAGCCCATCAGTGGTGACTGCGATTGCCAAATATCATATGACAGAGATGGGCCGTACGGTAATGAATGATGCTATGGACATTCATTCAGGTAAGGGGATCCAAGTGGGGCCAAATAACTATTTAGCGCACGGTTATATGGGCATTCCAGTATCAATTACCGTTGAAGGGGCGAATATATTAACCCGTAATCTGATGATCTTCGGTCAAGGTGCAACTCGTTGCCACCCATTTGTACTCAAAGAAATGGAAGCCGCAGCAATGGAAGATGACGATCTCGCGTTAAAAGAATTTGATTCATTATTACTGCAGCATATTTTATTTGCCGCTACTAATGCGAGTATGGCTTTTATACATGGATTAACGCGAAGCTATTTTGCAAAATCGCCCGTTTGTGGTGAGACTGCTTCATATTATAAGCAATTAGGGCGTATGAGCCGAGGACTTGCCTTTAGCACTGATGTGGCAATGTTAGTACTTGGTGGTGAGCTTAAACGTAAAGAGATGATTTCAGCGCGTTTAGGGGATGTCTTAAGCCACTTATACTTAGCATCTTGTGTATTAAAACGTTTTGAAGACGAGGGGCGTCAACAAGCTGATCTTCCGTTCGTAAAATATGCGGTTGAATTGTCACTGTTTGAAATTGGCCAAGCATTTGACGGTTTTTTCAAAAACTTTTCAAACCCGGTTATTAACTTCATCCTAAAACGTATTGTATTTCCGCTTGGTAATCATTACCAGCGCCCAAGTGATGAACTTGCACAAACAATTTGTGAGCATATGACACAACCAGGGGTATTTAGAAACCGCTTAACTCATTTATGTTATGTGGATGATAAAGCGGGTACTGGTGTGATGGAGAATGCATTTATAGCGATGCATGATACCAGCGCCGCCTTCAAACGATTGAAGAAATGGCAACGTGACGGCACACTTAACCGTAATGCTAATATAGCAACTGCAATCGACAGTGCGCTTGAAAAACAGTTAATAACTGATGAGCAAGGCGAAAAGCTACATGCTGCAAATAACCTACGCAAACAGGCTATTGCGGTAGATAATTATCAGCCAGGTGAACTGTAATAGCGAAAACTAACAAGCCTTGCTGCGAGCAAGGCTTGTTAAGCGGTCTAAATATTTAATATAAAGCGTTAGCGTGCAAATGGATCGGCATTTATTTTATCAACGTACCAATTGCCTTTTTTACGCACCATTTTTACGCTGCGCATATCATCAACTTTATTCCCATTTAAGTGGCCTGTGAAAATAAGGTTGATATTGGCTGTATCGCCATATTGTTCTCTTAAACTCATATTAGTCATATCAACTTCAATTACTACATCATCGTATTGCATGTTGACTAAATTGCGGGCAAATTGTTTTGAGGTGCCGTAAGAGTTCATGATCCGCGCCATTTTAGGTGTGGCCATAGTACTGGCTTTTTTTAGGTCGTTTTCGTTATAAAGCGTATCAAAAAATAGTGCTGCGCTATTTCCTGGAGTATTTTTTTCACCTTTTGGTGAATCTTCATTTCCACAGCCGCTCATTAGCAGTAAAAATGTAGCAGTGCAAAGAGTTATAAATGATTTCATTAGATAAATAGATTTATTAGTGATGATTTAGTGTGTGACGAAATGCGGCAGATGTAAAGTTTACGGTAAGAATTAGTGATGTGAATGCAATAAATAATAAAAAAGGATGCAGTTTGCATCCTTTTTCAAAAGCTATTTAAACTTATTGAACCAGCTCTTGCTCTGAAAACTCTTCAGCAAAAAGTGGGCTTGATAAATAACGCTCAGTTGCACTAGGTAAAATTACTACGACATTTTTACCTGCATTTTCAGGTAACTCCGCAATACGCTTTGCTGCAACAACCGCAGCGCCAGATGAAATACCAACTAATATACCTTCTTTTTTCATCAGCTCATGAGCCATTGCTATACATTCTTCATTAGACACTTGCTCTACACCATCGATCATTGATAGGTCTAAATTACCAGGAATAAAGCCTGCGCCAATACCTTGAATTTTATGTGGCCCAGGTTTAATTTCTTCACCCGCGAGTGTTTGGCTGATCACTGGCGAATTAGTTGGTTCAACAGCGATTGACTTTACATTAAGGCCTTTTTCAAGTTTCAAATAACGGCTGACACCAGTAATTGTACCTCCAGTACCCACACCAGCCACAAAGAAATCAACTTTTCCATCTAATGCATTAAAGATTTCTGGGCCTGTTGTTTCAAAGTGAATTTTAGGGTTTGCAGGGTTTTCGAATTGTTGTAATAAAATAAACTTTTCAGGGGCTGATGCTTGAATTTCCTTTGCCTTAGCGATCGCACCGTTCATACCTTTAGCACCATCTGTTAAGACTAAATTAGCACCTAATGCTTTTAGTAACTTACGACGTTCAAGACTCATGGTGTTTGGCATTGTAAGCGTAAGTTTGTATCCACGCGAGGCCGCAACAAACGCCAAAGCGATACCTGTGTTACCTGAAGTTGGTTCAATCAGCTCTTTATCTTTAGTCAGCTCACCTGATTTTTCAGCTTCCCAGATCATTGATGCACCAATACGGCATTTAATGCTAAAGCTAGGATTACGAGATTCTATTTTAGCAAAAACATTACCTGTCGTTACACGGTTTAGTTTTACTAACGGTGTGTTACCAATACTGAGTGAGTTATCTTCAAAAATAGTAGACATAATGTTCCCTTAGGTGCAATTTATTCAATCGTGATCGATTTTTATTGTAAATCGATCTGTAATAGTGACACTTTACTGCTGAATTAAAAAAACTAAAGTAAAGTTTGGCTATAAGATATATCTATTCGGCTTATAACTGAATGAAATAAAAACAGCGACAGCTTGTATGTATAGTTATTAAAACAAAAATACTATCAGGTATGCTGACATAGGATTATTAGGGATACAAATACTGACCAAAATTTATATGCGCTAGATCATAATGAATTGCCTAGTAGATATTATAATGAACAAATTAGACGGGCGTTTAACGCTAAAAGTGATTGTATTTTGTGCAAACAGGCTGTTGTTGAGCGGTTTTATGATACATATAATTAAAAACATGCTAAAACCTCACCCATCAAAATTTATGAAGTGATGACAATGACGTTAATCTTAAAATTAATTGCCGGTATATTGGCCGGTATTTTAGTGGGTTTATATGTTCCACTAACGGGAGTTGAACTCCTTTACACGGTAAAAGAAATAATTGGCCAACTGATCACTTTTACTATTCCACTAATTATTTTATTTTTTATAGCATCAGGTATTGCTGGTTTACCAAAAGGCTCAGGCCATCTGTTAGGTAAAACCGTTGGTTTCGCCTACGGTTCGACCATTATTGCAGGCACATTAGCAGTGATGGTTGTTAGTGCAATTATTCCGTTATTTGATGGCGGTTTAACCTTCGAAGCTGAAATAGCCACCGAAGTGGCAAGTTTTATTGATTTAGAGATCCCACCATTGATGGGTGTTATGACTGCGCTTGCGACAGCGTTTGTGTTTGGTATCGGTATGAGCCAATTAGAGCTAGAGACCTTGAAAAAAGTATCGGATCAGGGCCGCGATGTGATTGATGGTTTGCTAGCAAAAGTTATTATCCCAGCATTACCGTTTTATATTGCAGGTGTGTTTGCTGAGATGACAGTTGCAGGCACTGTTGTTGATACCTTACAAACGTTTGGTGTGGTGTTGATTGCTGCATTAATCATGCATTGGGTATGGTTGACTATTCTTTATATCGGTACGGGTATCTTATTAAAACGCAACCCAGTTGAATTAATTAAAAATATGCTCCCAGCTTACTTTACAGCCTTAGGCACTATGTCTAGTGCTGCGACTATTCCAGTGTCTTTACGCTCAAGCAAAGCAAATAATGTAAAAGAAGATGTTGCTAACTTTACTGTACCTTTGTGTGCGACTATTCATCTATCTGGCTCAACGATCACTATCGTAACTTGCGCGATGGCGGTGATGTTTTTATCACCAAACATGGATGTACCATCATTATTTGGGATGTTGCCGTTTATTATGATGCTAGGTGTGGTAATGATTGCCGCACCAGGTGCTCCGGGCGGAGCTGTCATGTCTGCGCTGGGGTTGTTAACCAGTATGCTCGGTTTCAATGAAGGTGCTGTGGCGTTAATGATAGCGCTTTATTTGGCTCAGGATAGTTTTGGTACAGCCTGTAATGTTACCGGTGATGGTGTAATTGCTTTGTGGGTTGACCGCTTCAGTGAAAAAACGCCATCTTAAATTAGTTATCTGAAACGATAATTGAGTTATCGTTTCAGATTTTCTGTGTTAGTGTGACCAATTAAATTGTCATATTGACGTGCTGTTAGGTTATATGAGGGTGTCCCATTGATTAATGTACTTTTAGTTGATGACCATGAGCTCGTACGAACGGGTATCAAACGTATTTTAGATGATGTTCGTGGGTTTAAAGTAATTGGTGAAGCTAAAACAGGTGAAGAAGCGGTACAATTTTGCCGTCAGCATTCTCCTGATATTGTGCTAATGGACATGAATATGCCAGGTATTGGCGGATTAGAAGCGACCAAGAAAATTTGTCGCTATTGCCCTGATGTGAAAATTATTGTACTAACAGTACATTGTGAAGACCCATTCCCAAGTAAAGTGATGCAAATTGGCGCTCATGGTTACTTAACTAAAGGGGCGGGCTCTGATGAAATGGTTAATGCAATTCGCGCAGTAAATGCAGGGCAACGCTATATTGCACCAGAAATAGCTCAACAAATTGCCCTTGCGCAAGTGACGGGTCGTACTGATGAAAGTCCATTTCAGAGTTTATCTGAACGTGAATTACAGATCATGTTAATGATCACTAAAGGTGAAAAAGTACAAGACATTGCCGAACGCCTTAATTTAAGTTCTAAAACAGTGAACAGCTATCGATATAGAATGTTTGAAAAGCTGAATGTGGGTGGTGATGTTGAATTAACTCATTTGGCTATTCGTCATAAGATGATCGACATCGACAGCGCCCACTAGTGTTGCCCCATGGCAGAATTTGATCACGCCCATTTCTTAAAAACACTATCAAGCGAACCCGGCGTTTATCGGATGCTTGATAGTGATGATAAAGTTATTTATGTTGGTAAAGCTAAAAACCTTAAAAAACGTGTTAGTAGCTATTTTCGTAGCAATGTCACGGATGGCAAGACTCGCGCTTTAGTCAGTAACATTAGTGATATTGACATCACTTTAACCAATACTGAAACCGAAGCTTTACTGCTTGAAAATAACTTAATAAAAAAATATCAGCCACGTTACAATATTTTACTGCGTGATGATAAATCCTATCCGTATATTTTATTAACTGCTCACAAACATCCAAGACTTGCATTTCATCGCGGTAGCCGCAAAGTAAAAGGCGAGTATTTTGGGCCATTTCCAAGCGCTGGGGCTGTCTCTGAAAGTTTGCGGTTAATGCAGAAAATATTTCCTGTTCGTCAATGTGAAGATGCGTATTATCGCGTTCGCAGCCGACCTTGTTTGCAATTTCAGCTAAAACGTTGTTCTGCACCCTGCGTGAATGAAGTGAGTGACGATGAATACAATCAGCAAGTTGATTTTGTACGTAAATTTTTGACTGGCAAATCTCATGAAGTCATCGCAGCGTTGATCTCTAAAATGGAAGCTGCGAGCCACGCTTTACAATTTGAACTAGCGGCTAAAGTACGCGATCAAATAATGCTACTGCGTAAAATGCAAGAGCAACAATCGATATCAGGTAATTATGCCGAAATGGATGTTGTGGGTTTTGCTCATTTAAATGGCCTCAATGGCATTCATTTGTTGATGATCCGCGATCATAAAGTACTCGGTAGCAAAACGTACTTTCCAAAAGTACCGAAAGATTCACAGCCACAAGAAATACTGGCTTCATTTCTTGGGCAATATTATTTAGCGCCAGGTGCAACAGGGCGAATTGCTAAAGAAGTTATTTTGCCATTTGCACTTGATGAAATTGATGTACTCAGTGAAGCATTAAGCCAAGTGAGTGAACGCAAAGTAACTTTAAAAACAGTTACACGCGGTGAGCGTGCGCAATACTTACAGCTCGCTAATAAGAATGCGCTTAATAGTATTACCGTGAAGCAAAGCACTCAGGATTCGATTAATAAGCGTTACGCACAACTTAAAGCGACGTTAGGGCTTGATGATATTAATCGTATGGAATGTTTTGATATCAGCCATACAATGGGAGAAAACACAGTTGCCAGTTGTGTGGTGTTTGATTCGCAAGGACCGAATAATAAAGAATATCGACGCTTTAATGTCACAGGGATCACTGGAGGTGATGATTATGCTGCAATGGAGTTTGCGTTAAACAAGCGTTACAACAAGTTGGTTGACGAAGATAAAATTCCTGATGTGATTTTTATCGACGGTGGTAAAGGACAACTTTCTCGTGCCGAGCAGTACTTTGCTAATTGGCCACATGCAAAAATGCCGCTGTTAGTCGGTGTGGCAAAAGGCACCAGTCGTAGGCCAGGCCTTGAAACACTATTAATTGATGGTGGTCGGAAAACAATTCCAATGGATTCAGACGCACCAGCGCTACATCTGATCCAACATATTCGCGATGAATCACATCGCTTTGCTATTGCAGGGCACCGTAATAAGCGGCAAAAACAACGCACTCAATCACTATTAGAAGAGATAGGTGGTATCGGCTCGGTACGACGCCAAACATTATTAAAATTTTTAGGGGGCATGCAGGGAGTAAAAGCTGCTAATATAGATCAATTAAAGCAAGTACCCGGGATCAGCTCTGACATGGCTGAGAAGATATTTAACCATTTGCATGACAAGGGCTAGCCCTTCGTGCGAATATAGAAAAAAAGACATCCCCAAGTAGTTATGTGGAATATTCCAAACACACTCACAACATTTAGACTTTTTCTTATCCCCATTTTTTTGGTGGTATTTTATCTGCCTTATTCATGGGCTTTCTTTGCTGCAGCTTTTATTTTCTGGCTTGCATCGATCACTGATATTCTTGATGGCTATCTAGCGCGCAAGCTTGAGCAGTCTACGCCATTTGGTGCATTCTTAGATCCTGTTGCTGATAAAGTGATGGTGTGTACAGCATTGGTTGCTTTAGCTAGTTATTATCAATCAATGTATATGACTATTCCTGCTTTAATCATAATAAGCAGAGAAATTGTTATCTCAGCACTTCGAGAATGGATGGCAGAGCAAGGCAAGCGTGGTAATGTAGCTGTATCAAATATGGGTAAGTTTAAAACTGCTGCGCAAATGTTAGCTATTATTGGACTCATTTGGCAATACGATAGTTGGATGATGTACTTAAGTTATGGCTTACTTTACATTGCGACCTTCTTAACGGTTACTTCTATGCTGCAATATTTGATAGCAGCGTGGTCTGAATTGACTAAAAATTGACTCTAAACGTATAATAACGCACCGTTTTAGATAAAAAATAATCAAACAGTTCAAAACTAGCATTTTTTGTATTGACGCGTTTAATAATCTCTGTAGAATGCGTCCGTGTTGAGAGGGCATAGCCCCCTAGATAAACAAAGTGACACAGGTTAAGTTGCTAGAATGTTTTACCGCGACAAGGTTGCGATGAAACATATTAATACTTACATGCGTTATGCGGCACTAGCTCAGTTGGTAGAGCGCGACCTTGCCAAGGTCGAGGTCACGAGTTCGAGCCTCGTGTGCCGCTCCAGTTTATCAAAGGTTACCCAGTATTGAGGCGGAATGGCAGAGTGGCCATGCACCGGATTGCAAATCCGTTTACCCCGGTTCGACTCCGGGTTCCGCCTCCAATCAACACTCCACACGCTTTAATTAGCAAACTCGATGCCCGAGTGGTGGAATTGGTAGACACAAGGGATTTAAAATCCCTCGACTAACAAGTCGTGCCGGTTCAAGTCCGGCCTCGGGCACCACTTTGTGGTTTAGTTGCATATACCAAATGTAACTTTTAAAAATGTAGTAATTAGAATTAATATGATGCGGCACTAGCTCAGTTGGTAGAGCGCGACCTTGCCAAGGTCGAGGTCACGAGTTCGAGCCTCGTGTGCCGCTCCATATTAGTTTTATCCACTTGCTTTAAATAGCAAACTCGATGCCCGAGTGGTGGAATTGGTAGACACAAGGGATTTAAAATCCCTCGACTAACAAGTCGTGCCGGTTCAAGTCCGGCCTCGGGCACCACTTTAAATTACTCAACCAAGGTAATTTAAGGGCGATAAAAAATATTTCTTACAAAGAATTATATCTAATTATGCGGCACTAGCTCAGTTGCCAGAACGTTTACCGCGACATAGTCGCGCACCAACGTACAAATTACTGACAAAGTTTTATGCGGCACTAGCTCAGTTGGTAGAGCGCGACCTTGCCAAGGTCGAGGTCACGAGTTCGAGCCTCGTGTGCCGCTCCAAATTATTTGTTACATTTAGGCGGAATGGCAGAGTGGCCATGCACCGGATTGCAAATCCGTTTACCCCGGTTCGACTCCGGGTTCCGCCTCCAAATAATTACTCCACACGCTTTAATTAGCAAACTCGATGCCCGAGTGGTGGAATTGGTAGACACAAGGGATTTAAAATCCCTCGACTAACAAGTCGTGCCGGTTCAAGTCCGGCCTCGGGCACCACTTTATCTTCACTATTACTTCATTTATACCTACAGCGTAAAAAACACACCCAAAATTGCTTATCTATCTATTAAATTAAACTTTCACCTTATAGCTTTTGTATGCGTTTAACTTTTATCCATAGCGCGTACGGACAATCTTAATACCAAAATATACGCAAATCACTTTGTTGATTGATGCCAGAGAAATTAGCTTAACTAACACTAATACCAATCTGCATAAAGATTAAGAAAATTTGATCCAATCTCTAGAGCATATAATTTTAACCGTATCAGGGACGGAGATGAATTTATTCCACGCTTGTGAAACCTGTTCGACTATTTCTTCATAACCACTAAATACACGATCAGATAGAGAGTGTTGTCGTATTCAACTCAATTGTTAAGGTAGTTTGAAATCCATTTTTGACACTGCCGCGTGCTGTATTTGGCCGCTTAGCAATATTCGTTCTGTTTCCACCCTCAAAGAATAATGAAACATCAAGCAGGCGTATGCGTTTTCTTGCATTAGGCTCTTTACGTGATAAAACTAAAAGTTGTTTGGATTCTTTTAAGTTCAATTCAGTAAAAGTAGATAAGTATCTGTGCGCTAATTAGATCACATAATTTGGCAGATTGGTATAAAAAGCAGCAGGCTTTACTTTTGTGGTGACGCTTGATAAATGGCCAATGCTGAGAACAGTAAAGCGTCACTATGCCAATTGCAGCCGCATGCATACCCAATAGATTCAGAGCAACACTCCTGTGTGGCGCTTCGCTGAAGCATTGTTGAAGCTGTAGCCAGATTTATAAAGCACTCAATAAGGGCCGCGCTTTAGCGATGAATATATTAGACGCTTGTGATAGCAAATCTGAATAACTACTAAGACATTATTATTTTGATCAAAAAAGGGAGCACATAGGCTCCCTCTTTGATTGTAAATAAGCTTATTTACTTTTTATGCCAAATCCCTTTCGGGATGGTTTGATCAAGCTGAGTATTTTTGGTTGGATCAAATGTTGGTAATTTGCCAGCTTTGCGCTGTGTGGTGTAGTCGTTCGCAAGCCAGATCACCACGCCTGATAACATAAACAGTGCGATAACATTCACGATTGCCATGAGGCCCATCGAAATATCAGCTAAGGTCCAGATCAACCCCAGTTCACTCACAGAGCCAAACATCACCATACCTAATACTATAAGTCTAAAGATCAACATACCATGCTCATGATTATGCTCTAAGAATAATAGATTAGTTTCTGCGTATGAATAGTTAGCAACAATTGAGGTAAAAGCAAAGAATAATATAGCAATCGCAACAAAGATTGTGCCCCAGCTTCCAACATGTTCTTCAAGAGCAGCCTGAGTTAATGCAATACCAGTTACACCTGAGTCAGCTACTAATTGATCAGAGAGCAAAATCAGCGCGGCTGTTGCACTACATATAACAACCGTATCAATAAATACACCAAGCATTTGCACATAACCTTGTGAGGCAGGGTGGGGCGGATTTGGCGTCGCAGTCGCTGCCGCATTTGCTGCGCTACCCATACCTGCTTCATTTGAGAATAAGCCGCGCTTTATTCCTTGGATCATTGCTTGCATAACGCCATAACCAATCGCACCGGCACCCGCTTGCTCAATTCCAAAGGCACTATTAATAATACGCATAAATACAGTCGGTAATTGCTCTGCATTAATAGCGCACACATATAAAGCTACAAGTAAGTAAGCTAATGCCATAAATGGTACAACCAACTCTGCAAAGCGAGAAATAGTTTTCAGGCCACCAAATATAATAATGCCAGAGCCAACGACTAGTACTAAACCAACAACATAGTTTGGAATGTCAAAAGCGACTTTAAATGCAGCGGCTATAGAGTTAGATTGCACTGCATTGAATACTAGGCCAAATGCCAATATCAAACAGAGTGAGAAAACCACCCCCATCCAACGTTTACCCAAACCATATTCCATATAATAAGCAGGGCCTCCTCTGAAATTACCATGTTCATCACGAATCTTATAAGCTTGAGCCAAAGTACTTTCTGCAAAACTCGTTGCCATACCTATTAAGGCAATTAGCCACATCCAGAAAATAGCCCCAGCACCACCTAAATACAGTGCAACAGCAACACCAGCCATATTTCCGGTACCAACACGTGCGGCTAAGGAAGTACAAAAAGCTTGAAAAGATGAAATACCGTTTTTATCACACTGACGAGAATTGAACATGACTTTAATCATGTGGGGGAATTGAACAAATTGAATGAACTTGAGTTTAATAGTAAAAAAGAGTCCTGCCGCTATTAATAGGTAGACGAGAATATGACCCCAAAGCAGCCCACTAATACTATTTATTATATCTATCATGTTATATGCCTAATGAACGAGTTTAAAAAACAGCGGGCAACTTACCATAAGCAAAGCAGATAGTTTAGTGAAACGATGAAAAAAACGAGGTTATCCACAGGCTTCTGTGGGTAAGGTGTCAGTTTCTTTTGAGTATCTTGAGGGTATGAAATAAATGCGAATTTAATGATAAAAACGCTTGCGTAAAATTCGCCGCGCCCTATAATGCGACCCCACTGAGACGGCAGCAGGCAACGCTTAAGCTGCAAGAGTTAATCAGTTAGTCGAGTAAAACTTAAGTTTAGATTTTTAATAAAGTTTAAAATTAAGTGTTGACAAAAAAATAGGAAAGCGTAATATGCGCAGCCCTAGCGAGATAAAGTTTAACTTTAACCGCAACGTTCTTTAACAATATAAAGCAATCATCTGTGTGGGCACT
>NZ_JACJFL010000002.1:0-397519 GCF_014164575.1 Pseudoalteromonas sp. SG41-1 | reverse complement strand
TTTGCGGATTAATATTTGTTCAAACTAGGGGCAATTTAATCGCGGCGCGAGGTTTGTAACCTAGTGGGCTAAGTAAAAACCGAGCAAAGCTTCCGCGTCCTGCTCACGCCCCTTACTTACATCCATGTAAGTAACAAAGAGTTAATTACCTCTAGGAAGAACCCTTCGGGCAGCTCCTGTTTGGCATTGATGCTGCGTTATCGCCTATTTATGGGGAATGACCACACCACATAGGCTCTGCTTTGCCTAAATACCAAACAGACTGCTGCAAATTTAACCTTGAAAGGTCAACAGACCCTAGTATGACATAAACATTTTAAGATTAAAGCGCTTATAGACAACACAGCTCACTACTTAACTACATGTTAGCAATCATTATCTTTTGCCAGCTTACTATTTCAACATAATGTAAACCAATACATTAATTGAAACGTATCAATCTGCACCAGTTACTATACGAGTAATATATGTTTTCATTATTTAAGAAAGACCCAACTAAAAAGTTACATAAGCAGCTTTCTATAAAACTAGAACAAGCAATGCATGCCCAACGTAACGGCGATATACGCAAATACTCAGAACTCTCCTTTGAAGCCGATCAAATAGACAAACAAATAATAGAGATAGAAAAACGAGCGAAACAAGATGGTTAATTTAAATTCTTAGGCATTAAATTAAGAACAAGTAGCGAATTACGTAAAAAGCCCATACAAAACTGTATGGGCTTTAAATATAAAAGCGCCCGAACTTCTGGGCGCTTACATTGTTGAATTAAAAAATATTACTGATTAACAACACTTTTCAGTGGGTTTATCGGTTTTGCATTTTCGTCTAATAAGTTCATATCAAAATCAAACTCATCAACACGAATTGCGCGTTCACGTTTTTTGTTGTAATCAATCAGTTTAGCGTATTCTTCTTCAGTGATTACATTTGCTACAAGTGCATTATCAAGAGTAAGTGCAAAACGAATACCTGGTTTGATTGTTTTAGCACGCAAGGCTTTTTTCACTTTTGCGAGTAAATCTAAACAGCCCATTTTCGCTTTATACGCTTGCTCGTTAATGTAATGTCCATCACCTTCAATAGGTTTAACTAAGTGTGTGATTTGCTTTTTAAATGCCGTGTCAAGTTGCGCCTGTGTAGCTAATTCGCGAATTAAGTCATCGCTAATTTTTGGCATTTTAGTCGAATAGTTCATGGTAATAAAACGCATAAACTTACGTGTGCCACTTGCAGGGAAGTTGTCTAAAAACTTATGCAATGCTTGTTCGGCGCTTTGTAATGCAAAACGTGTTGCGTAGTGGAAATATGGCGCTGCTTGCTCGCGTTCACTGCTTGCCACTTTTTGCTCATAATATTTAATTGATGCCATTGCCGCATATAAGAAGCTCATTACATCGCCTAAACGGGCTGATAGCATTTCCGCTTGTTTAAGTTTTCCGCCGAGTACCAGTAACGAAAAATCTGCATATACTGCTAATTTAGCTGATAATTTATGAGCTGCTTTTTCATATTCACGTACTTCTGGAAGTGGTGAATTAGCACCTGCTGTAAATGGTAATACGCCTAAACGAAATGCACGTAAACTGTTTGCTACGCTATAACCCACTGTTTTACGCAGAATGCGGTTAAATTCTTTATCTGCATTTTTATCTTCGCTGTGGATTGATTCAACCATCGATTGTAAATATGGGTGACAACGCATTACACCTTGACCAAAGATCATCAAGTTACGTGTAAGAATGTTGGCGCCTTCAACCGTGATGGCAATTGGCTGTGCAACATAGCCGCTTGCTAACGTATTTTGCGGGCCGTTCTGAATTGCTTTACCAGCTTGAATATCCATTGCTGAGTCAAGCACGTCGCGACCAATTTCAGTCATGTGATATTTTGCAATTGCAGTCACAACCGATGGCTTTAAGCCCATGCCTAAACCTTCGGTTGTAAGTACACGCATTGCTTCTTGTAGGTATGTTTTACCAGCAATATCAGCGAGTTTTTCTTGAATACCTTCAAATTGACCGATTGCTAAGCCAAATTGCTCACGTACCGCAGCATATTCAGACGCACCTTTAAATGCTACCTGAGATGAACTAACACCTAATGCAGGTAATGAAATACCACGGCCAGCGCCTAAACAGCTAACCAACATTTGCCAGCCACGGCCGATGTTCTTTTGCCCACCAATAATGAAGTCCATTGGTACAAATACTTTGTTGCCACGCGTAGTACCGTTGTAAAAACGAATCCCCATTGGATCATGGCGATTACCAAGTTCAACACCTGGGTGCTCTTTTGGAATAAGTGCACACGTAATACCGAGGTTTTCCTTACCACCTAGCAAGCCATTTGGATCAACCACTTTAAATGCTAAACCAAGTACGGTGGCAATTGGCGCAAGGGTGATATAACGCTTGTCCCAAGTGATCTCAAGACCAAGTACTTCTTCGCCGTTGTACATGCCTTTAGTCACAGTACCTAAATCTGGAATGCCACCGGCATCAGAACCAGCCTCTGGGCTTGTGAGTGCAAAACATGGAATGTCACGGCCATTGGCTAGGCGTGGTAAATAATGTGCTTGCTGCTCTTTAGTACCAAAGTGCAGTAGTAACTCACCAGGGCCTAACGAGTTAGGAACCATAACGGTTACTGCAACAGCAGAACTTTTAGTGGCGATTGTGCCAACGATAGTTGAGTTTGCGTAAGGGCTAAACTCTAAACCACCAAATGATTTAGGAATTATCAGTGAAAAGAAACGTTCCTTTTTCAGAAAATCTAAAATGTATTCAGGTAAATGAATGCCATTTTGAATTTCTGTATCGTCGATCATACCCAATAGCTCTTGTAATGGGCCGTCGATAAATGCTTGTTCATCTGCGCTCAATACAGCAGCAGGGACTGCGCGAAGTGCGTTGAAGTCAGGCTTACCTTGGTAAATAGAGCCTTCTAACCACACATCACCCGCATCAAGGGCTTCTTGTTCAGTGATAGAAATACTTGGTAATACTTTTTTTAATTTTGTACGTAAACTCATAATCAACTCATCCGACCAGACAATAATACCTACATTACGTCATAAAAAATGGTTTAGATCAATTACTCTAAGCAATTTTTTAACAGTTTTTTCAATTTATTTATTTTTAGGCTATCTAAGCCATTGAATAAAAAGAGCTAACACTTGTACGCTGAAAAGTATTTAGTTGATTTTTTTTTACTAAAAAACGCTAAAATAATTAAACCTCAGCAACAATAGAAACAAAATGAGGGAAAATAAAGATATGTTAAAGTTTGTGCAAGGTAAGTAGTGTAAGCTTATCGACTGTTAACTAACACTGTTAATCACCACTAAAAGTCGGCTAATTTGCCATTACATAGTTTTATTAATGTATTGGGATCAAGTGCAATTTCAAGGCCGCGTTTACCAGCGCTTACATAAATAATATCAAACTGCTTTGCGCTACTATGGAGGTAAGTTGCTAAGCGTTTTTTTTGCCCTAATGGACTTACGCCACCAAGAATATATCCGGTGCTATTTTCTACCTTTTGTGCAGCGGCCATATGTACTTTTTTAACACCACATGCTTTTGCTAAGAGCTTTAAGTTAACTTGTTGACTCACAGGCGTAATTGCCACTACTAACTGCAATTCATTGGTTTCAAATACCAAGGTTTTGAAAACCTGCTCAGCGGCTAGATTTAACTTTTCAACAGCTTCTAAACCAAAGCTATGTGTACTTGAGTTATGCTCATAACTGAGCAGCTCAAAAGTGGCCTTGTGTTTTTTTAATAATTGTGTGGCTGGCGTCATGACTAACTCCATTGAATTGTTAACTGCTTTAAAATTAACAAAAAAAAGAGTACCAAGGTACTCTTTTTTTAACTATATTCACTCGCTAAATTATATTAACAACAGGGATTAAACGACTCTTTGCAGCCATTTTATTACCATAAATCCGCATAGAGCTTATTGCCAATGCAATAACGACAGCGCACCCGAGTAACCAAAATGCCGAAAACATCGGAGATTGCTTAAAGTTACCCACTTGATACACCACAGAGGCTGTGATGTAAGCAAGCCCTGTTGACCAAGTTGCAACAAATAGCATCCATTTCATTCCAGCTTCTCGGTACATAGCGCCCATCACCGCCACACAAGGTGTATAAAGCAATACAAAAACTAAATAACTGAATGCAGCAAGTTGACTGCTAAATAGGTTTTCCATGGTTGCGAAGGTCGATACATTCACTTCTTGATCAATGGCCGCACTACTTTGATCGCTCACATTAGTGACATTTAAACCCAGTGGATCGAGTAAATTACCGAATACGTCTATTAGGTTTGCAGGAATACTCGCGAACGCCTCAGCCAATTTATCGATGACATTAACTGGCTCTTCATTCACAGCCGCTGCGCCATCTAAATTTGAATATAAACTATCTAAAGTACCAACTACTGCCTCTTTAGCAAATACGCCAGTAAAAATACCGACCGTGGCAGGCCAGTTATCTTGCTCTACCCCGATAGGAGCAAACACCGGTGTTGCAATTTTTGAAATTTCACTGAGCATCGATTTATCTGTGTTGTCATTGCCAAAGGTAAAATCAGTACCTATGGAGCTTAATATTTTTAAAATAACAAACACCACAATTATAGTTTTACCGGCGCGCATACAAAAGCTTTTTAAGCGCTCCCATGCTTTGTAAAGTACGCCTTTTGCCGTTGGCATATGATACGCAGGTAATTCGAGAATAAACGGGGTAAGCGTTGGACTAAACAAGGTATTTTTAAGTACCAAACCGGTTAATACCGCCATAACAATACCTAAAATATACAGTGCAAATACTAAGTTTTGGCCATTAGTGGTAAAAAAGGCAGCGACAAACAAGGCATACACACTTAAGCGCGCGCCACATGACATAAATGGTGACATGGCAATAGTCAGTAAGCGATCTTTATGGGTTTCTAAAGTACGAGTTGCCATTACTGATGGCACGTTACAGCCAAAGCCAACAATTAAAGGCACAAACGCTTTACCCGGTAAACCAATGGCGCGCATTAATCTATCCATGATAAAAGCAGCACGCGCCATATAACCTGAATCTTCAATAAAGGCTAAACAAAAGTATAAAAAGCCAATCACCGGGATAAAGGTGGCAACAAGCTGAATACCACCACCTATACCGTCCGCAAGCAATGCGCGTAGCCAATCAGGTGCGCCTAATGAAGTTAATATTTCACCAAAGCCATCGACTAAAATCGCGCCTACAGCAATATCGAAAAAGTCTATAAATGCGCCGCCAACATTTACCGCAACAGAAAACATTAAATACATGATCCCTAAAAATATTGGGATCCCTAAAAAACGATTGATCACTACCGCATCTATTTTATCGCTAATGGTTTCAGAGGCGATGCCTTTAGTATTTTGAGCAAGTTCAGCCAGTTGATGGGCAAACTCATAACGACCATTGGCAAAAAGCACATCAAGTTCATGGTGATCGGCAAACTGTTCAAATTCAGCTTTTGCCACTGCCAGTGTTTGTTTATCAGCATAGCCAAAACAGCTTTCATCTTGCTCTAATAACCGCAATGACAACCAATCAGTGTCGATGTTTTCTATCGGTTTATTATTGGCAGTAAAACTGGCTGCAATGTTGTTGGCCGCTTGCGTTATTTTTTGCTCATAACTAGGGGTATGCATTGATACTTTTTTAAGTTTAAGCCCTTGTGCAATAAACTCTTTTAAACCTGTAATGTCTGTTTTATTATTTGCACTTAAGGCAATCACAGGGCATCCAAGTTGCTTTTCTAGCGCCTTTGGATCCGTTACTAAACCATTTCGTTTTGCCACATCGACCATATTTAGCACGACAAGTAAAGGTACTTTCATCTCAAGCAGCTGAGCGGTGAGGTATAAATTGCGTTCAAGATTTGATGCATCAAGAATATTGATGATCAGTTGTGATTCACCACTGAGTGCATAGTCACGCGCAATTTTTTCATCTAAAGGGGTTTGTGCATTTACATCTAAAGAATAAGTGCCAGGCAAATCAACTAATTCGACAGTCTGATCAGCCACTTTAAATTGACCAATTTTCTTATCGATGGTCACCCCTGACCAGTTACCTACTTTCTGTTTGCTACCGGTTAACGCGTTGAATAGTGTAGTTTTACCACAGTTTGGGTTACCTATTACGGCAATGTTTGGATTCATACTGCGAGTTCCAAATTAATTGATTGTGCCTCGGATTTACGAAGACTAAGCACGGTACCGCGAACTTTAACAATCATCGGATCGCCAAATGGAGAAAAGCGCAATACGTGGACAGGAGCGCCTGGCGTTAAACCCATTGCAAGTAATTTCTGGCGCAACAAACTCGCATTAGGATCGATGCTTACAACAGAGCCATGTTGGCCAATTACTAATTTGTCTAACGTTAACATGCCATCTCATTTCATTTAATACATCAATGGCGCTGATTTTACGCCGATTATTCAATCATGCAAGTGAGACTAATTATCATATCGATAAGTAATGCAAAATAAAGCAGCAATGGCAGAATTATACCTATATTGGATCCTAAATCTCATTTGATAAGATAAAAATAGCCGTTTAGTGACAAGTGCTTAAGAAGCCTAATCGCTCTGTAAAGGTAGCATTATGAATATGTATTATACCAATCGTGTTAAGTTGCTGACCATTTATAGCGACAGATAAATACAGTGATAACAAGACGTAAATTTTGACATGTAGTTGTTCTACTTGAAAAAATTATAACGCAGTTAGCGCTTTATTTAGCTCGCTAGAATGGTTAAATATTTAAGTCGATTGGTATTACTGCGTGGTTTTCAGCAAAGCTGTAGCCAAATAAAAACCTGAACTCTTGAGGGTCAATCTCTTAACCAGAGTTCAGATTAATAAGCTTTTGTTAGCCAATAAAAAATGGCGCTAATTAGCGCCATTATATAAGTAATGAGTGATTACTTAGTTAAATCATCAAAGAACTTTTTTACACCATCAAAAAAGCCTTTTTCTTTTGGACGGTTTTTAGAACCATCCTTACCCATGCTTTGCTCAAGCTCTTGCAATAACTCGCGTTGGCGTTCATTTAACTTAACGGGTGTTTCTATTACCACTTTACAGATCAAGTCACCAACTGCGCCACTACGGACAGACTTAACACCTTTACCGCGCATACGGAACATTTTGCCCGTTTGACTCTCAGCTGGGATCTTCAATTTAGCACGACCATCTAAAGTCGGTACTTCAATTTCGCCACCAAGAGCAGCCGTTGTAAACCCAATCGGCACTTCACAATATAGGTTATTACCATCACGCTCAAAGATACGGTGTTCACGTACCGATACTTGCACATACAAGTCACCAGCGGGTGCACCATGTACCCCTGCTTCACCTTCACCAGATAAACGAATGCGGTCGCCAGTATCAACCCCGGCTGGGATTTTAACCGATAATGTTTTGGTTTTTTCCACACGGCCTTGACCATGACAGCTATTACATGGATCAGAAATTATCTGACCAGTGCCCTGACAGGTTGGACAGGTTTGTTGCACAGCAAAAAAACCTTGGCGCATTTGCACTTGGCCTGCACCATGACAAGTCGTACATGTTTTCGGTTTAGAACCCGCTTTTGCACCGCTGCCGTCACATGGCTCACAGCTTACCCACGTAGGTACTTTAATTTCTACTTCTTTACCACGAACCGCTTCTTCTAAGCTTAAGTCCATGTTGTAACGTAGGTCTGAACCTCGTTGCTGACGCGATTGACGACGGCCACCACCGCCTCCAAAAATATCACCGAACACGTCACCAAATACATCACCAAAGTCACCATGACCGCCACCAAAGCCGCCATGACCACCACCGCCACCGCCTTGTTCAAACGCAGCATGGCCGTATTGATCATACATTTGACGTTTTTGACTGTCAGTGAGGATCTCGTAAGCTTCTTTTACTTCCTTGAATTTAGTTTCAAGTTCTTTATCGCCTGCGGTACGATCTGGATGATATTTCATCGCTAAGCGTTTATACGCTTTTTTTACGTCTCTTTCGCTGGCGTCTTTTGCCACTCCAAGGACTTCATAATAATCGCGTTTTGACATATCTATCACACTACTCTTTTCTTACTGCAGCATTGCTGCGGATAAATCGATAAATCGTATCGATTTATCATCTAATTTACATGCAAAAGGCGCGTCAAGCTTTAGCCCGCGCGCCTTAGTTGTTCATCCTAACTTAAATTGCGATATCAGTCATCGTGTTTTCAGTTAGGCGAAGCGCTAACAACAATTACTTGTCGTCTTTAACTTCTTCGAACTCAGCATCCACTACGTCGTCATCTTTCTTCGCAGATTGTTGCTGCTCGGCACCGGCGTCACCACCTTGTTGTGCTTTAGCTTGTGCGATTTCCATTAACTTTTGTGACTTTTCAGCAAGCGCTTGAGTTTTTGCTTCAATCTCGTCTTTTTTGTCACTCTTAATCGCAGCTTCTAGCTCAACAACAGCCGCTTCAATCGCTTCTTTGTCTTCGCTTGGTAATGCATCACCCGCTTCTTCGATTTGCTTACGCGTACCATGCACTAATGCATCAGCTTGGTTACGAGCTGCAACTAGCTCTTCAAACTTTTTATCGTCTTCTGCGTGTGCTTCGGCATCACGAACCATTTTTTCAACTTCTTCATCGCTTAAGCCTGAAGATGCTTGAATGGTGATTTTTTGCTCTTTACCTGTATCTTTATCTTTTGCCGATACATGTAAGATACCATCAGCGTCCACATCAAAAGTAACTTCGATTTGTGGTGTACCACGTTGTGCTGGACGAATACCTTCTAGGTTAAATTGACCTAGTGACTTGTTGTCGCTAGCACGTTTACGCTCACCTTGTAATACGTGAATAGTTACCGCAGCTTGGTTATCTTCAGCAGTTGAGAATGTTTGCGATTTCTTCGTTGGAATAGTCGTATTTTTCTCAATTAACGCCGTCATTACAGAGCCCATAGTCTCGATACCTAGAGATAATGGCGAAACATCTAGTAATAGTACATCTTTCACATCACCAGCTAGTACACCACCTTGAATCGCTGCGCCTACGGCTACTGCTTCATCAGGGTTAACATCTTTACGTGGCTCTTTACCGAAGAAATCAGCAACTGTTTTTTGTACTAAAGGCATACGTGTTTGACCACCAACAAGGATGATGTCGTCAATGTCGCTTACTGATAAATCAGCATCAGCAAGGGCACGTTTTAATGGCTCTAGTGACTTCATTACTAAATCTTCAACTAGTGACTCAAGCTTAGCGCGTGTTAGTTTCACGTTCATGTGCTTAGGACCAGTTGCATCAGCAGTTACGTACGGAAGATTTACTTCTGTAGATTGTGCAGATGATAATTCAATTTTTGCTTTTTCAGCTGCTTCTTTAACACGTTGCATTGCAAGTGGATCAGTTTTTAAGTCTAAACCTTGATCTTTTTTGAATTCAGCAACTAAATAGTTGATTACGCGGTTATCGAAATCTTCACCACCTAAGTGAGTGTCACCATTTGTAGCAAGTACTTCAAATGTGTGCTCACCTTCAACTTCATCAATTTCAATGATTGATAAATCGAAAGTACCACCACCTAAGTCATATACTGCAACAACGTTTTCGCCTTTGTTTTTGTCCATGCCATAAGCAAGGGCAGCAGCAGTTGGCTCATTGATGATACGTTTAACTTCAAGACCTGCAATACGCCCAGCATCTTTAGTAGCTTGACGTTGTGAATCGTTAAAGTAAGCAGGTACTGTAATAACCGCTTCAGTTACTGCTTCACCTAAAAAGTCTTCAGCTGTTTTTTTCATTTTTTTCAAAACTTCAGCTGAGATTTGTGGTGCAGCGCGTTTTTCGCCCCCCGCTTCAACCCATGCATCACCATTATCTGCTTTGATAATTTTAAAAGGCATGATGCCGATATCACGTTGTACTTCTTCGTCTTCAAAGCGACGACCAATTAAACGCTTAATTGCAAATAATGTGTTTGTCGGATTAGTAACCGCTTGACGTTTAGCAGATTGACCTACTAAAGTTTCTCCGTCTTGCGTGTAAGCTATAATAGACGGAGTGGTGCGATCGCCTTCCGCGTTTTCAATAACACGTGCTTTGCCACCATCAAGTACTGCAACACAAGAGTTAGTAGTACCTAAGTCGATTCCGATAATTTTACCCATGAAATATCTCCAACTTCAAAATTCATTAATACGTTCGATGACTAGTAGATAGGGATGCCACAAACTTAATTCAACTGTAAAAATGAAAAAAAAGTGCTTTTTTGTAATTTATTTTGCAAATAACCCTAATTAATGTGTGGATTGTCTTTTTTTGCATCATTAGGGGCCATTTCACAATCTGGTCTGATGAGTTTTTATGTGTTATAAAATCACTAATAATTAAAAAATGTCTCAAAGGATCACCATGCATTTTGATCAACTATTAAAGCAAGCGGCACTCATAGGCCAGCTGCCCCATTCTGAACAAGCTCACGCAACGATGCAATTTCCTGCAAACTGGTGTCAAGGTCGAACTGCTTTTGGCGGTTTATCAGCCTCACTACTGTATCAGGCAATGCGTCAACAAATAGAACCAAGTCGTCGTTTGTTGTCTATTAGTACAAATTTTGTAGGTCCTTTGTTAGCAGATACTGATTTTTCCCTCTCAGTTGAAATTTTACGGGAAGGAAAAAGTAGCACACAAGTACTGGCAAAAGCGTTGCAGAACGGCCAAGTAAGCGTGGTCGTACAAGCGTGTTTTGCAAAATCGCGAGATTCAGCCATTGAAGTACCAGTGACAAAAACAATGAGCCTAAAACCGGTTAACGAACGTTACACACTGCCATTTAAATCAGGTGCCATGCCGGAATTTTTCCAACACGTCGCGCTTTGCCCTCAGCAAGGTGGAATGCCGTTTTCAGCAGCCCAAACGTCGCATTTAGGCGGATGGATGAAGTTAAAACAATCGCCAGCAGAACTTAGTGAAGCACATATTATTGCCTTAACGGATGCATGGCCGCCTACTTTATTACAAATGTTTAACCAACCAGCGCCCGCCAGTAGTATGTCGTGGTATTTAGAGTTTGTAAAAACACCGCAGTTGGCAGCCGATGAGTGGCTTGGATTTGAAGCAGAAACTCATCACTGTAAAGATGGCTATGGTTTAGAGGATGGTTGTATTTGGTCACAATCCGGCGAATTGCTTGCGCTTACCCGCCAAACCGTAGCATTATTTGATTGAGCTTGGTTCTACAACCTGAGCATAATCACTGCCATCAAAAGCCATTATTTTACTGTATTGCCCATTTTCAATGATATGGGCAAGTCCCATATCAAAAATCTCTTGTAACACTTTACTGTTAAAATAGGCTGGTCGAGGAGCCTCAGGAAATATCGGGTGTACAGTAATAGGCTTGATTGGGTGCGATTCTTTATATTGCTGTAGATAATATAAAAACACCCGTTTTTCTAGTACCACCACATCAACCCACTCTTTCATTAGATGATCCACTTGCGCAGCTTGGTATACGACTTCTTCATAAGCGCTTAATTTAGTCGTTAATGCTTTAAATGGCGGCGGCAGAAATTCGGTGGCGTTTTGAAAGGCAACAACACTTTTCCCCAGTAGATCATAGACAGTATTAATTTTAAAATTATTTTTACGTAAGCTAATTGCCACATTTTGATACGCCAATAAGCTTTGGCTTGGATAAATCGCAGAAGTGGTGAGCCCCGCATAATTCATCGCAATATCGACCTTCATTTGTTCTAAGGATTGCCCTGCACGTTTATTAGACATATAGACTATATCTAGATTTGTTATACCTTGATCTTTAAACGCAGATTTTAAAATCTGCAACTGCAAGCCGGTATCATCCTCACTAAAGACGTAAGGAGGCAAAGAAGGGCTTACCGCAACGGTAATAATGTCGCTAGATTTTGGCGCAGCTAAACTCAATGCAAAAGTGCTATATAAAACAAAAAAAAACACTATAAAATACTTCATTCACCACCCACAGATAGATGCTTTTTAGCAACTGTAAAATTACATGACAACTTTCTTATTAGGCTAGCCTAGTTAAACCAATTTCGCATTTGTATTTAGCATATAATTGATGCAAACTTGATCTAAGATACTTCTAAGTGGTTATTAATTTGCAAACTGCCTGCCCTAATTGTGACTTGATTATTGATATCCCGCACATAGTTGCAAAACAAATGGCTGTCTGTCCACATTGTCACAGTAAACTATGCGCAGCAAATATAAATTATGACAGCCGTATTGTAGCACTTAGTATTAGTGCTTTACTCATGCTGCTAAGCAGTATGTTTTATCCATTTATCTCATTTAGTAGTAATGGCATTACACAGACGATTACCTTGCCCGATGCCGCTCGTATTTTGTTTAATTACGACAGCAATTTATTAGGCATTTTTATTGATGTTAGTATTATTGGTTTACCAATGGCATTACTCACTATTTTGATCCCACTGCATTTAGGCTTACTTAAAGTACTTCCACAAACGATTGCCAGACGCTTACTCAAATTCACCTTAGCGCTAGAGCCATGGATAATGTCAGAAATATTTTTAATCGGTGTATTGGTCAGCATGGTAAAAATAATGTCGTTAGCGGAAGTCAGCTTTGGCGTTAGTTTTTGGGCCTATGCCGCGTTTGTACTCTTCTATATTGGCTCATTAGCACACTTGAATCGTGCCCGATTATGGGATCAAGTACAGCCTCAGGCTGAAATTGCAGCCGCAAAACTTTCTTATCGTGCCATAGATAGTAACATTCGAGCCTGTCATGTCTGCCATCAACTAAGCGATAGCGAATACTGTTCTCGCTGTAATAGCAAAACCCATATCAGAAACCCCCACAGCGTACAAAAAGCAACGGCATGGTTAATAACTTCAATTGCCTGTTATATTCCGGCAAATTTATTGCCAATAATGTACACCACTAGTTTGGGGGATGAATCCCCCTCAACATTAATTGGTGGGGTAATAACACTGTGGCAAGCTGGCTCATACCCTATTGCATTAATCATTTTTTTAGCGAGTGTAGTAGTACCATTAGCTAAAGCGCTCATTTTAACATTTTTATGCTTTTTGGTTAGCAAACCCGCTAACGGCCAGACAAAAGGCTATACGAAAGTCTATCAATTAACCGAGTTTATTGGTAAGTGGTCTATGATCGATGTATTTGTTGTCGCGATTCTAGTAGCCTTAGTGCAATTAGGAAATTTAATGTCAGTAACGCCAGGTTTAGGCACTGTATTTTTTACTATCATGGTGATTTGCCAAATGCTTGCAGCACACGCGTTTGACCCTCGGCTATTATGGGATTCGCCAAACAATGATAAAAAGACCATAAATTAGAGAAACAGCATGAGTGAAACGGCTAATATAAAAAAAGAACCTATTATTTCTGCGATTTGGATCATACCGGTTATAGCTTTGCTCGTTGGTGTGTGGATGCTTTACCAATACCAAGCTAATAAAGGCGCAACCATTTATATTTCAATGCCTCATGCTGAGGGTATCGTGGCAGGCAAGACTGAAATAAAAGTACGTAGTGTGAAAATCGGCCAAATTGATCACGTTCGCCTCTCTGATACTAAAAACAGTGTGATTGCTCGAGCTCAAATTGATAAACATTATGATGGCTTACTCACGGAAGACGCCAACATCTGGGTAGTAAAACCACGTATTGATGAAACGGGTATCAGCGGTATGAGCACGTTACTATCGGGTGTATATTTAGAATTTTCACCAGGTGAAAGTAGTAAAACAAAAGAGCATTTTAAATTACAAGAAGAGCCAGCGCTGATTGATAAAGATGTCAAAGGCGGTCGCTTTTCATTACTCAGCTATGATGCTGAGGTTATGGATGTCGGCACCGGTATATTTTTTAAGAATTATAAAATTGGTCAAGTTGAAACAGCGACATTTGATTGGAAGAATCAAGCGATGAAGTATGGTATTTTCATCAACGAACCTTATCAAAACCTGATCACCTTAAATTCTATTTTCTGGGTCAATACGGGTGTTGAAATTGATTTATCTGCCGATGGCATTAATGTAAAAACAGGTTCATTAAGCAGGTTATTAAAAGGAGGGATCTCGGTTGGTTTGCCTGAACAACAATCGCCGGGTGATTTTGCTCAAGAAGGTCATAGCTTTTCGCTTAGTAATAGTTACAAAGATGCTCTTGAGGAACGCTTTTATAATTTTGATTATTACCTAATTGAGTTTGAGCAGTCTATTCGAGGTTTACGTGCCGGCGCACCGGTTGAATATCGTGGCATGCGCGTAGGTACTGTTGTAGAAGCACCTGCGAATGTGATGATCGATGGCAAACCCGCACACTTTAGAACTGATAATACTGCAGTGCCCGCTTTAATAAAAATAGAGTATGGCCGTATTTACCATGACAATGCCTCAGCCAAACAATTTTGGCAAAGCAGTGTTGATGGTTGGATCAAAAATGGCATGCGCGCTTCTTTAAAACCAGGCAATTTGCTTACTGGCGCTGTGTATGTCGATTTTGATATCTACCACGATGCCCCAGCTGCTAAGTTAGAAACACTGTCTCAATATCAAGTATTTCCGAGTGTCTCCAGTGGCATTACCGTATTAGCAGATCAAGTGTCTGACGTATTAAATAAAGTAAATAATTTAAAAATTGAAGACAGCTTAGCGCAAATTGATTCCGCGTTTGCTGATTACCAAGCGCTGGCGAATGAAATGCGTACATTGTTAAGTAAACAAGATACCCAAAATTTACCCGGTGATATTAATCGTAATTTTGCTGAAATGACAAAAAGTATGCAGCAATTTGATGTCACCATGAAACAGTTTGAAAAAACCATGGCCAGTTATCAACAAGGCTCCTCATTTCATCAGCAATTACAACAAACACTCTCAGAGTTTAAGCGTTTAAGTGAAGAGCTACAGCCACTCTCGCGTGGCTTAAATGAGCAACCAAATATGTTTATTTTTGATAAATCATTGCCTGCCGATCCAACGCCGAGGAAACAATAATGCGGACATTTTTACGTATACAATTTTTTGCTGTTATTGGGGTGCTATTATTATCAGGTTGTAGCCAATCACTTAATACACCCGTTAAATACTACCAGTTTGAGCAAAGTATTAAACCAATGCAGCGCAGTAGCACTGACACATCAGCTCAATTACGGATCAATACAGTAAGTTTACGAGGCGCATTAAATAACCGTGGTATTGCAATGAAAATGGATAATAATCAGGTCAATGCTGCTAATTATCACTTATGGAGTGAAGCGCCAGATCAAATGCTAACAGCAAGCGCCCATCAAACATTATTTACCACGCTTGATAACTGGATGGTGGTCAAAGGATTACCTGTTATAACAGACAAAGATCAGCAAAGTTATTATGAATTAGAATATGAGCTACATCATTTCAATGGTGATAACCAAGGTAATGCGGATATTTCTGGTTTGTGGCGCCTGTATTATACGTCGTTTGAAAGTGGCCGCTCTTTAAAAGCAATTCATTATTTTAGTGAGGTTAACCCTTTAACTGGTGATGATTACGAAGGCCTTGTCGAAAGCTTAGAGCAAAACTGGCAGAATATTAATCAACAGGTAGCAACCACCCTGAGCGTTCTTATTCAAGAATAAACACCACTAAAGCAGTGCCATCATTATTAAGCACTGCTTTGCCTATATACCCAAACCCGAGTTTATTTAATAACCCATGCGAAGCGGTATTGTCAGCATCGGCTATCGCGGCAATGTAGCTGAACTTACCTTGATACGCGTGTAATAGTTTTGCAGCCGCTTCATAGGCACTGCTAGTGCTTCTCGTTGGAACAAGCCCACCATGCCCATGGCAATGCCTTGTTTATTTGCCGCAATATAAGGTCCAAAACCTTGCTGTTGGTGGCCATCAATAAAGGTTTTTTGTAAATAATCTTCGGCTTGTTGTTTGGTATAAATGCCTTTATCAGCAATATAACGATAAAAACTCGGCTGATTTAATAAACTCAAGATAAACGACGCATCACTTAGCTGGCCATGGCGAAGAATTAAACGTTGCGTATTCATATCTCGTTTTCCTATTAATGATAGTGATCGTTTAAGCTAAATTAAAATGCAGCACTATCAACTGTACCAGTATAATTTAAACAGGCTGCGACTCTATATTGTTGAACCTTGGAAAGCTCCGACAATTTATAATAACGATGTGCTAAGTGTTCATCGCTGAGCGTGATCACAGCATCTTTTAACAAACTAACTCTAAAAATAAAAGCATGAGAATTAAACGCTTTGTGATAATAAATACCGGTTAAGTGTTCAATTTTCACTTCACAGCCGAGCTCTTCTTGGCATTCGCGTATGAGTGCTTGATGTACAGTTTCACCGACATCTAAGGCGCCACCAGGTAATCCCCAGCTTAGCTCGCCATAGCTTGCCTTTAGCAGCAAAACCTCCCCGCTGGCATTAGTGATCACCCCATGGGCGCTGAGTCGATAAAAATCTGTAAATGCCATCTTTCCCCCTAAGTTGATAACCTTAAACAATAACAAAAAGCCCCGCAATTGCGAGGCTTAAAGATTATGAATCACGGTTAATAATTAATCATGGCTAATTTTCACTACCTGCTTTCCGGTAAAGCCACCAGCAATTTGTTTATTCAGCGCCTGTGAAATACTACTGGCGTTAAATTCAACCTCAATGATCTGCGGTATTTTGATACTGCCACTGGCTAAATTGTCTAGCAATAAATTGCCCATAAAACTCATTTTTTGCTGAGCACATAAACTGTTTGCTAACCACGCTCCACCTAAAGAAACAATACCTATATTTGGCGCACGTCTGAACATCAGCTCCTGCTCAAACTTAGGCAGTGGATTTAAGCACGCAATACGGCCACAAAAACGCATTAATTCAACATTACGCACCGTGGTTTCACCACCAATCGAATCGAGCACCGCATCAAAGCCTTGTGGACCAAGTTCTTTACGAATTTTATCGCTAAGCTTTTTATCGTTGTAATCAAACACCACATCAGCACCCAATTGTTTAACAAGCTTATGGTTGCGTTTGCTCGCGGTGGTAAATACCGTAGCACCACGTTGTTTGGCAAATTGAATGGCGAACTGACCGACGGCCCCCGCACCAGCTTCAATTAAAAGTGAATCACCTTCGGTTAATTGCAGTTTATCAAGAGCTATTAATGCCGACATCCCTGCGCAGGGTAATGTCGCGGCTTGCTGTAACGTAACGCTATCAGGAATTTGCGATACAGCAAAGTTAGGCACTTTAGCGTATTGTGATAACACCCCTTGGTCGCCAACATTACCATGCCACATAACCCGAGTACCGACACTTGGAAATACCCCTTTAGTGGCTTTTACCACCACCCCTACAGCATCAAGGCCTAGGGTATGAGGATAGTGCCATTTACAAAAACCTTGTTTAGCAAAATACGCATCAACCGGATTCAACGCAACATACTCAACCTTTATCAACAATTCGTTGTCTACAACATCAGGCACCGGCAATTCAAGCTCAGATAAATTAATCTGTTCATTAGGTTCAAGTAACGCAATCGCACGCATTGTCGCGGGGATTGTTGATAAAAGATCAGTATGTGGCATCAAAAACTCAACTTAACTTAATTAACTAACGCATAACTCCAACGACCATTAAATACTTGGTAAGTGTCTACTTTAGCAAGTAATGATGAAATCGTTGAGTCAATTGCATTTTCCTGCGCTATTAAAACATCCTGTCGCGCATCTAACAACTCTAAGTAAGGTATTTGCCCTTCTTGGTACATCGCCTGCGCTTGTAAAAAGGCATTATTAGCAAACTCATAACGTGCTTTGGCATAGCCTAGTTGTTGAGTTTGTTTGACTAATAACTGCAGTGAAAGTTCACTCTGCGCTAATGCCTCCAACACCACTTGTTGATATTGGCTGTAAGCGGCTTCACTGAGATATTGCTGAGCATCACGTTGCGCCAATAACGCAGGGTAGCTCAATAATGACCACTGAATGCTTGGGGCAACTTGCCATTGCTGCGTAGTGTCAGAAAGCTGGTTGTTATCTAAGCTCAATACACCTGCAAACGCCGTTAAACTGATATCAGGTAATAATGCTTTACTCGCAGCCACGCTTAATGAATTAGCTTGGCTAAATTCAAATAATGCTTGGCTAATATCAGGACGCAGTGCAATGGCATCACTTGGGGTGGCTAAACTTACAGTAAATGCATGCTCAAACAGCGCTTGCTCATCAACTAAGGTTAGATCAGCAGGTAACTGCCCTGTTAACGTCGCAAGCGTTGCTAGATCACGAAATTGCGCGTATTCAATATCTGGCAACAAAGCTTGCTGCTGCTTCAATTGTGCTAAGGTTCGATTTAAATCAAGCTCATTAGCGACCCCTTCCTCAACGCGAGCCCGCAGAACCGCAATACTTTGCTCTAATGCTTCAATTTGTAGGTTAATGATCTGCTGTTTTTGCTTATTACCTTGAAAACTGACAAACCCTTTTACCACAGAGGTAACAACTTCAATATGCAAAGCGCGCAATTGTTCCGCTTGACTCATTGCCCCTGCATTCGCAGCATCAACAAGCGCAGTTACTTTACCAAATAAATCAAGTTGCCAATCAAGGTTAACATTGGCTTCCGATTGACGCGTGTTAACGTTACCAGTACTTGAGCGAGTGGCATCAACTGCCACTGCACCTTGGGGAAGATACTGTGCTTTTTGCCCACCTAAACGAGCAAGCGCGCTTTGTAACTGCAACTGACTAGTGTGCAAATCATGATTATTAGCGCGCGCACTGATCACAAGATTATTTAACTGGGTTGAATTTAATTGTTGCCACCAGTTAAGCTCATCTTGACCTTGTAATTGTGCTGCGATTTGTGTTGTTGCAACAAATTCTTGTAGCTGATTTTGCTGTTGCTGCTCATCAATTTTACTGGCGCAGCCACTTAATAAACCCGCCACAACAAGAGCGGTTAACTTATACTTACTCATTAATTTGCTCCTGCGTAGTCACTTTACGGGTTTTAGTTACCAAAATATAAAATACAGGGGTAAATAATAAACCAAACACGGTTACACCAATCATACCCGAGAACACTGCGTTGCCCATTGCATGGCGCATTTCTGCTCCAGCTCCCGTTGCTAATACTAAGGGAATGACACCCGCAGTAAAGGCAATTGACGTCATTAAGATAGGTCGTAAACGCATCCGACAAGCTTCTAAAATAGCGTCAAAATGACTCAACCCATGGTTATTTTTATCGCGTGCAAACTCCACCATTAAAATGGCATTTTTAGAAGCCAAGGCAACCAATACAATCAATGCTATTTGCGTGAAAATATTATTATCAGCGCCAACCAACCATACACCCATTAATGCTGAGAATATTGTCATTGGTACAATAAGAATAATAGCCAGTGGGAGACGTAAGCTTTCATACTGCGCAGCCAATACCATGAACACTAATAACACCACTAATGGGAATACGTAGACCATGGTATTACCCGCAAGAATTTGCTGAAAAGTAACTTCGGTCCATTCGTACTCAATACCCGTAGGTAAATTATCAGCCAAGATCAGCTCAATTGCCTGCTGTGCTTGATCTGAACTGTAACCAGGCGCTGGACTACCATTAAGCTCTGCACTTGGGTAACCATTGTAATGCATCACTCGATCAGGACCTGTTGTAGGCGTTGCCGTTAATACCGAGCCCAATGGCACCATATTCCCTTGGTTATTGCGCACTTTTAGATTCAATATTTGTTCTGGATCAAGGCGGAAATCAGCATCAGCTTGGGCATTAACTTGGTACGTACGGCCAAATAAATTAAAGTCATTAACGTACATTGAGCCCAAATACACTTGCAACGCATTAAATACTTCATCCAATGGAATACCTTGAATAAGCGCTTGCTCTCGGTCGATATCAATATCCATTTGTGGTACTTGAATTCTAAAACTTGAATAGAGCCCCATTAACGCAGGATCTTGCTGAGCTTTAGTAATCACCGTTTGCAAACTGTTAAATAGTGTTTCAAAGCCTTTATTACCGCGATCTTCAATTTGCAGTTTAAACCCACCCGTGGTGCCTAAACCTTGAATTGGCGGCGGTGGGAATACAGCCACAAATGCTTCATCAATGGCACTAAAACGCTGGTTTAACTGTGCCGCAATAGCCATCGCCGATTTACTCGGATCGCTTCGCTCACTAAAGGCTTCTAGCGGTGTAAATACAATGGCGCTATTAGGACTGTTAGTAAAACCATTTACCGACAAGCCAGGAAAGGCAACTGTGTTTGCAACACCAGGTACTTGCAGTGCAATTTCTTGCATTTGCCTAACCACATCTTGAGTACGGTCTAAACTCGCTGCATCAGGTAATTGTGCTATCGCAACTAAATACTGCTTATCTTGTGCAGGAATAAAACCACCCGGCACGGCATCAAATAGCTTAATTGTTCCGCCTAATAAAACCACGTATGCAATCACCACTACCACGCTCATGCGCATTAGTTTTTGTACCAGCTTTTGATAGCCTTTGGCGCCACGGTCAAATACTCGATTAAAGGGTGCAAATAACCAGCGACCAAATAAACGATTTAATAAACGCGTCAGCGCATCCGGTTTAGCATCATGGCTTTTAAGTAATAGTGCCGCCAACGCCGGTGATAAAGTTAATGAGTTAAATGCTGAGATAACCGTTGAAATAGTAATAGTTAACGCAAACTGTTTATAAAATTGACCTGATAAACCACTAATAAACGCGGTAGGAATAAACACTGCACACAACACTAACGCAATCGCGATTATAGGCCCTGTCACTTCAGTCATCGCCACGCGCGTTGCTTCCAGAGGTGATAAACCTTGTTCAATGTTACGTTCAACGTTTTCGACCACCACAATAGCATCATCGACCACAATACCTATGGCAAGTACTAAACCAAATAACGACAGCGTATTGATCGAGACCCCTAACCACTGCATCACCGCAAAAGTACCAATTAGTGAAACTGGCACAGCTATAAGCGGAATAATCGAAGCACGCCAGGTTTGTAAAAATAACACCACTACAATTACCACTAACGCGATAGCTTCAAGTAACGTTTTGATCACCGCATCAATCGAACCGCGAACAAATACCGTAGGGTCGTAGACAATGTCGTACTCAACACCAGCTGGAAAATCTTTCGATAAACGCGCCATGGTTTCGCGTACTTGATCTGAAAGCTCAATCGCATTAGAGCCAGGACGTTGAAATATCGGCATCGCCAGTGCTGGTTGATTATCAAGTTCAGCTCTAAGTGAGTAAGTATTTTGGCCTAAATCGACACGTGCAACATCGCTTAGACGTGTTAATTGACCTTGTTCACCCACTTTAATGATCACTTGCTGAAACTCTTCAATACTGTTTAAGCGTCCTTTTACATTTAACAATATTTGAAATTGACTGTCTGTTGAAGCAGGTTGTGCACCTAAGCTACCCGCTGCAACTTGTTGGTTTTGCGCACGCAATGCGTTGACGACGTCCATTGCGGTTAATTCTCGTGCCGCTAATGCATCGGGATTAAGCCACACTCGCATTGAATATTGACCACCACCAAATAATTTTACATCGCCTACGCCACTCAAACGTGCAATTTGGTCTTTCACATATAAGTCAGCGTAATTAGATAGATACGCTGTATCATGTGTTTTTTCCGGTGAGAATAAGTGCACCACCATGGTTAGATCCGGTGATGATTTTTCAGCGACGACGCCTAAGCGCTGCACTTCTTGTGGTAGTCGCGGCAAAGCACTGTTAACCCGATTTTGTACTTGTACTTGCGCACGATCTAAATCCGTTCCCAATGAAAACGTTACCGTCAGTGTCATACGCCCATCACTGGTCGCCTGGGAAAACATATACAACATGTTTTCAGTACCATTGATCTCTTGCTCCAATGGAGTGGCCACAGTTTGTGCTATTACGGTTGGATTTGCTCCTGGGTAGTTCGCAGTTACCACAACTGTCGGCGGAACAACTTCAGGATACTCACTGACCGGCAGTTGAAACAACGAAATACCACCGGCAATTAAAATCACCAATGACAGCATGGCTGCAAATATCGGTCGTTGAATAAAAAAGTGAGAAAATTTCATTATTCGTCCTACTTCTTAGCCATAAGTGTGTGCTGCGCCGTTGGCGATAACGTAAAAGCAACACCGGTGGTGTCTAGGGTCACTGTATTAGGTGAAATCGGCATGCCAGGTCCAACACGCGCAGGACCATTAACCGCAATCACATCGCCAGCTTTTAAGCCCGAGGTAATAGCGCGAAAACTGCCATAGCGCTCACCGGTTGTAACCAGTTTATATTCAAGAATATTGCCTTCACCTACAGTGAGCACAAAGCGATTTTTCAAATCGGTGCCAATTGCTCTATCAGGCACAATAACTTGCTCTGTAACGTCATTGGCCGCTAACTTAATACGTGCAAATGAACCGGCGCGTAAGGCGGTATTTTCATCAAATCGTGCACGAACTCGCAAAGTACCTGTTGCTGCATTGATTTGATTATCAATAAAGTCGATATAACCGGTGTGTGCAAAGCCATTTTGACCCACTTTTTGCATGACTACTTGCTGATGAGCAGCGGCGGTTACTTCATCAAATGAACTATTCCAAGTACGTTCATCAACATCAAAGTAAGCATACATAGTTTGATTTGATACGATTGAAGTCAGTACACTTTGCCCTGCAAGCACATTATTACCTTTGGTAATATTTGCACGCGAGATCACACCATCAATGGGTGAACGTATATCTGTAAATTCTAAATCTAAATTAGCTGCAATTAGCTGGGCTTTTAAGGCCGCAAGTTGTGCTTCACGTTGGCGTAACGTTGAGGTACGTGATTCCGCTTGCTCTGTTGAAATCGCTTTTCGCTCGGTTAATCGCACCGCTCTTTTAGCTTCACTTTGCGCTTGCGATAAAGCGGCTTCAGCACTGACTACTTGTGCCTCTAAACTTGCTACAACCGCAGCATATGGGCGAGCGTCAAGTTTAAACAGTAAGTCACCCTGTTTAACCTCGTCGCCCTCATTAAACGCAATATGCTCAATAACTCCGGCAACACGTGGCATAAGTGATACTTCTTCCGGCGCTTCTAAACGCGTAGTGTAGGTGTGCCAGTTTTGCACTGGCTTAATGATCACTGAGGCAACATCTATTGGTTGAAGATGTGGTTGATTGCTCTGTTGAGCAGGCTCTTCTGCACAACCGGTGAGGGCAAGTGATGCCCCTAAAACTGCAATAGCTATTAAGTGTTTGTTCATGACGACGCTCCATTTAGTGTATTTTTCTATGTTACGGAACATTTTTGTGGACAAAAACCATAGATTTTTAAATTCATTAATGCCAATATGGCATCAATTAAATATTGGTGAGTAATTAATGGATACCACAAGTCGCTTATTGATGTTGTTAGAAGTCGTTGAGCGAGGCTCATTCGCTAAAGCAGCAGAAACCCGTAATATTGATCGTTCAGTGATCTCAAAACAAATAAGTCGTCTCGAAGATGATTTAGGAGTACGTTTACTGAACCGCACCACCCGCTCATTTTCACTGACAGCTGCAGGGGCCGAAATGATTAAAAAGGCCAGTGAGTTGAGGCAACTACTAGGTGAAACTGTACGTTTAGCCGAGAATTATCACCAAGAGCCACGCGGTGTATTAAAAATCACTTCATCAACCATTATCGGCAGGCGTTATCTACAACCTGTAATTAATGATTTTCAAAAACGCTTCCCGCAAGTAGAAGTTGAACTAAGACTCGATGATAAGTTAGTTGATCTGGTATCTGAAGGCTTTGATCTTGCTTTTCGGGTCGGTGAGCCAAAAGACTCATCACTGATCGCACGTAAAATTGCGCGCAATAGATTACTAATATTAGCCGCACCTGAGTTTATTCAAACGTATGGATTGCCAAGTAAAATAGAGGACTTAATTGATTTACCCGCAGCCAGTTATTCCAGCACTTCGTTGCGCGTTGAGGGTATTCGTTATGTAGATCAATATGGTCTACCGCAAGAGCAAAAAATTAAGAGTGTGTTTAGAGCCAATGATGCCGAGGTACTGCTCGATAAAACGCTTTCTGGAACAACCTATGTGCTCGCGCCAGCATTTATTATTAATGATGAAATAAAGCAAGGACGTTTAGTGCCCTTATTAACAGACATCAAATTACAAGAATACAGTGCGATGTACGCGGTATATCCACACCGTGATTTACCTGTAAGAACACGATTATTTTTTGATGCGATACGTGATCACTTAGGTAAAGAAACACCACTTTGGGAAAGTAACATTCCCGGTTTCGAGCACATGTATCTAGGTTAAGAAACCTGTTCTAGTTTTGCTGAGTATTTCTGCGAGTCAAAATAAACATTGTTTCGACCATGTTTTTTTGCATAATAAAGTTGCTCATCTGCTGCTTTAATCGCTTGTTTTAGGCTATCGCCATCACGATAAGCAGCTAAACCGATACTTGCTGTTAAACTTATTTCACGCGCACCAACATTGATAGCCGTACTTTGCAAACCGACTCTGATATTTTCAGCAATTTGATAAGACTCTTGTTGATTTGAATCAGGAATGAACAGTGCAAACTCTTCGCCGCCAGTACGAAAAACTCGCCCCTTGTTAAGTGTTTCTCTTAATATAGTGGCAATTTCAACCAGAACTTGATCGCCCACATCATGACCAAATTCGTCATTTACTTTTTTAAAGTAATCAAGATCTAGCACCATAATAAATAAATTAATTTTGTCTACCAACTCAACTTCAAAGTAATGGTTCATTGCTAAACGGTTGCCGGTGTTTGTCAGCGGATCTAACAAGGCAAGGTTTTCTAGTCGCTCTGAAAATTGTGCTCGGCTCGCTTCAAAAATATGCGCAGTAACCCAAACTATCACATAGCTAAAACTCATATTTAGGTACAGGTTAAGCTCTGAAAATGGTGCTAAGGAGGGTTTACTAATAAACACAGCCGTTTGTACACAAACTAATAACAACGATAGGTAAAAACCACACTTACAACCTAACAATAAATAAAATAATATAGGTAAAGTAAAAGTCCAGACGAACAGGCCACTCTTAACAACAGCAAGGTAAGTGCCCAAGATTACTAATAGCATAATACAAAGGCACAATAATAACGGCTGCCAAGTCTGAAATTTTCGTGTCCGAGCATAGTTAAAAGTATAAAAACAATAAATAGCAAAAACCCCTTCTAAAATCCCTAATGAGTAAAAGTCATTAATAAAAAGATTAAAATAGGTAAAAACACTCGCTAAAATTCCGAAACAGAAACAAATCCATTTCAGTAAATTTTCACGTAATACTTGAGCGCTATCTAAGGCTGCGATATCCATTGATTAACTTTAATTCGAACGAAAAAAAGTCAGTCTAACGGTTAATTGAAAGAGTACAAGCTCTATTTGTTTTTGATATATTCATTTTTATAAAAAATTTTTAAAATTAAGATCTTAGCAACTAACAGCCTATTCATCATTAATTAATTGTTCTATATCTTCTAACATATCGGAGAACTCAGCATTAGCATGCTGGCGCTGTTTTGCTGTCAACGTGGCTCTTAAACTCACAAGTAAACGCGCATAGCGCTTTGAATTTTCAGCATCTAAGCGAATTAATTCGTCACTCATAAACACCTCTCGCTCAGTAATGACAGCTGATAATTGGCTAATAAACTGATCGCGGCTAAGTTGGCTGTCAAAAAATACCTGTTTGAGTTTATCCAGCCGAGTTTGCTTGTAAGCTTGCCTTAATAAAAATGTTGCTTGAAATTCGCTGTTCGCTTGGGTGATCAAAGACACTTGTTGTTCACTCAGTTTACCAAGCCACTGTTTATAAGTATCTAACTGACGTTCAAGGCGATCTTGCTCACGCTGTGTTGGGGTTTGTTCATTATACTCGTCACTTTCTGTTGTTATATCCTCTGCAATGGCAGCAACAAATGCTTCTCTTTGCTCCGTGGATAAACCAATAGCAAGTTCAATAAGATCGTCTCTTACATACATAACTAACGATTGCCAATGTGTTTTAAAGCCTTGAAAATACGTTAATAATGCTTGCTCTGAAGGGTCTTCATCAAGTAGCTTTTGTAATGCCAACAGATCCTGTCGATACAAAGGTAATTGCGTCTTACGATGCCAATCCCGACTTTTCTTAATTAAGTCTTTAGCTTGTTTGCTTTGCTGCTTCGATAAATCAACGTAGTCATCAATCCAAAACGCCGATAACCAGCCTATATTATTGTAGGTAAATGTAGCTGAGCATCCAGTCAGAGCTAATAGAAACACACCAACCACTGCGGATTTATAATTCAAGCACATGTTTTTTATAGACATTTTTATTTTTCTTACGGTTCTTTATAGCACTACGTTAATCAACTTAGCGCATTATGTAAATGAGGGGATTAAAATAAAACCGAATAAATGGAAATAATTATCATTTAGCTATTGACGCACATTCAAATACAAGTAATAATCGATCGCATCAACACCAAGCAGCCCAACACGACACGTTTGCGCTTCTTGTAAGAATTGAACGTACCGACCTCAGTGCCCTAGGGAAGATCGACCAGTAAGGATGCTGGGCCCCTTTAGTACAAAGTTGTTGATGAAGATGGTGACGCTTCGAGCATATTATTTACTCGACCCAAGTAATATAATTAAAAGATCACACTCACTTGCTACATTGTTCATATCGGTGACGGTTGATATGACCCAAAAAGCCCCATCAGGGGCTTTTTTTATTCCTTTAAATTTTCTGTAATATCTGTATCTTATGTCTAAGTTTTATCATTTATAGTGCAAAGCTGGGCAATTGTGGTTGTTGGGACTAAAATTAAACAGTAACACGCTAATTGGAGGTATTGTCATGTGGCAGCCGAAGTTTAAGATATTGTTGATGGTCGGTGCACTTAGCATCTGTGGTGTTGCTCATGCGGGACTTGAAGAAGGGATCCGCGCAGCCAATGAAGGTCAATTTGAAGATGCACTTAGAGAGTTTAACTACCTTGCAGAAAAAGGCTTTGCACCAGGAATTTACGAGCTAGGGCAGCTATATGAAGGTGGCCACGGCGTAACGCGCGACTATCACAAAGCTGCTGAACTTTACCAGCAAGGCGTTAAAAAGAACCACGTCGACTCAATGTTTGCATTAGCTGTACTTTACCAAGAAGGTAAAGGCGTTAAACTTGATAAACAAATGTCAGTTTCACTCTTTAAGCAAGCCGCGGCAAAAAACTTACCTGCTGCTCAGTTTAACTTGGGTGTGATGTACGCCAACGGCGATGGCGTTGCGCAAGATTATAAAGAAGCTATTAAATGGTATGAAAAAGCCGCTGGTAATAATTATACGCTAGCACAGTTTAATATGGCGCTGATGTATTTTGAAGGCCATGGAGTCGAAAAAAACATCGAAAAATCATACATCTGGAACACTGTTGCTGAGTATAATGGTAATTTAGATGCCAGTCACAGTCGCAAGCTAGATGAGCGCAAGCTGATGCCTGCGCAAATTGCAGAAGCCAAAGAAAAAGCTGATGCATTGTATGAAAAAATCCAAGCTGGGCTGTATGCGGGCGAAGATCGGATGTTTTAACTGCCAGTTAAAACGCTATTGGATTGTACTTAACGCCAATTTATGGCCGCAAGTACAACCATTTAAGTATTTTAATCAATATCTTATTTTGCGCCAACAACAATCCTAATTTAGGATTAAAACCACCCGTTTTCAATGTATTACGTGCATGGCTAAAGGTTAAAAAGCCTTCTATACCGTGATAGTTTCCCATCCCAGAAGGACCTAAGCCACCAAATGGCGCATCATCAGCAGTCACCTGCATTAAGGTGTCATTTATTGCGAAGGTACCACTTTGTGTTTGCTGTTGAATACCTTCATTGATTTGTTTATCTTGCCCCATTATGTACAAAGCTAACGGCTGAGGACGTTGATTTATGTATGCAATCGCCTGAGGTAAAGCTTGATAACTGACAATCGCAAGAATTGGTCCAAACAGTTCTTCTTGCATCAACTTCATATTGTCATTCACATCAGTCACAATGTGCAAACCAAGACGATGCTTATGTTCGTCGCTTTGGTTTTCATCTAACGGCTTAATTATCTGTGCGCCCTGTTGCTGTGCATCTGCCAATAAATCGGTTAAACGCTGAAAATGGTGGTGATTAATAACCGAGGTTAAATTTTTACCCTCGACACCTAAGTTATAATGTTTTTTATATAAGCTACAGAGACTTCTGACTAACTGATGCTGTAAGTTTTCCGGCACTAAAACATAATCGGGGGCAACACAAATTTGCCCTGCATTGGTCATTTTACCAAATAAAATAGCTTTAGCCGCCTTATCTATATCCGCTTGCGCGGTAATGATAACGGGCGATTTGCCACCTAACTCAAGAGTTACTGGGGTAAGGTTTTTACTCGCAGCGGCCATAACATGGCGCCCTACAGCTGTAGAGCCGGTAAAAAATAAGTGTGCGAATGGCAAACAGCTAAACTGTTGACTTAATTGCGCTTCACCTTCGATCACTGCGCAATGTTCGCTAAGCTCGCCGATAAATAGTTTTTTGATTACTTGATTGGTGTGCGGAGTAAATTCACTGACCTTTAATAATACCCGATTACCTGCGGCAATTGCGGTTATCACCGGCACGATTGATAATTGAATTGGGTAATTCCATGGAGAAATTATTCCCACCACTCCTTTGGGTTGATAGCTCACAGCAACTTTTGATGGCGCTAGGCTCAAACCCGCTTTTCGTGGAGAATTTTTTGCCCATTTAGGTAAATGCTTGATGGTGTGGCTGATCGTTTTGACCGTAGGCAGTATATCACCCAAAATCGTATCAAAAGCAGTGCGAAAGCCAAAGTCTTTCGAGCTTGCAGCTACCAATTCAGCCTCTAATGCCAACAGTTCACGTTTTAAAGATTTTAATAAACGGATCCGCTGTGATAATGCTAAATATGGCTGGGCATCAAAATGCAGCTGCATTTCATCAAATTGCGCTTTTAGCTCAGGGTTACATACAGTGCCAGTGTCAGACAAAAGCATACTCATAAACAAAATAAAGATTTAACCACTATAACTTTGTTTCTTAGCAGGGGCAATATAGAGCGCTATCAACAAACGAATAGCGCTCCGGTTGGGTAACTTTGAATTACTTAAAAATTAAATACCGATGCAGCAAGGGTCATAGTGACAAATGTGATCAGCGCAATTGCAACAATATTTAATGCAAAGCCAGCTTTGATCATATCCCGCATTTGAATTTGCCCAGAGCCAAACACAATGGCATTAGGCGGGGTCGCTACAGGCATCATAAACGCACAACTACAGGCTATAGCCGCAGGAATAACCCAGACCAATGGCGAACCTGTGACTGACTCAGCGACAGGGCCAAGTAGTGGTAAAAATCCAGCTGCGGTTGCTGTATTACTGGTGATCTCAGTTAAGAAAGTGATTAAGGTTGCAATTGCTAATACACTCAATACTAATGGAATGGCGCTGACGCCTTCAATCATATGAGCTATGTATTCAGCCAAACCTGATGACTTTATTTGTGCCGCTAGGGTTAAGCCACCACCAAACAACAATAACACTCCCCAAGGAACTCCTGCCGCACTTTGCCAGTCAAGAATACGTTCATCACTGCCTTTATTAGCAGGCAAAACAAATAATAATAATGCTGCGGCAATGGCAATACCGGTATCCGATATTTTTAAACCAGAAAAATCAGCGATCAGAGGTCTAAATATCCAGCACACAGCTGCAAATAAAAACACACATAACACCCCTTTCTCAGCGCGTTGCATGGTGCCAAGACCTTTTAACTGCGAGCTAAATAGTGACTTGGTGTCGACTTTTTTAGATTTTTCATCCGTTTTATCAACTTTGTAAGCAAACTTGGTCAGCCACAACCAACAGATGATCAACATAGTCAGTGACAATGGCACACCCACCATCATCCATTGCGCAAAACCAATTTCAATTTTATAACTATCTGATAAATAAGCGGCCATCAATGCATTCGGTGGCGTACCTATTAATGTTGCAATGCCGCCAATGCTGGCACCATAAGCAATAGAAAGTAACAGTGCTTTACCAAAACCATTATTATTTGGATTAGATTTTTGCACTAAATGGGTGATAGACATAGCAATAGGTAACATCATCACTGCTGTTGCAGTATTTGACATCCACATTGATAAGAATGCCGTTACTAACATCATCGCTAATATCTGCAAACTCGGTTTTGAGCCCGCGTAGAGCATAGTACGTAAAGCAATGCGCTTGTGTAAGCCCCAACGTTCCATCGCAATGGAAATTAAAAAGCCACCTAAAAACAAAAATATTAAGGGGTGCGCATACGGTGCAGCGACACTTTTTATCGCAGCAATGTCAGCCAACGGAGAAAATACCAACGGCAATAGCGCCGTAGCTGGAATAGGAACTACTTCACTCACCCACCATGATGCCATCCAAAATGCTAATCCTGAAGTACGAAGAGCAGCGGTACTCATGCCAGCAGGAGGATCGATCAAACACGTAAGTAACATGACCGCAGGGCCCAATAACAGCAGCAAGATCTGTATCATTGGATTTTTTTCAGGTTTATCGTCTAAAGTTTGTGTGCTCATATTCAACCCCTTTAAAATTTATACTTTAAGCCAAGGGCTAAGCTACTATCCGTTTGCTGTTGCAAATCTAAGTCAGTATAGAATAAGTACGCGGTAGTTTGTTTATCAAATAAATAATCCACACCTGCAGTCCACTGGCTGCCCTTAGTACTTTGGCGAATAGTTGAGTCATCACTGGCAAATTGTAGTTTTGGCTGCCATTTGTCAATGGTATAACTGGCACTCAACACATAGCCGTTTCCTGATTTAGTACCATCTACTGACTCACTGTGCTGGTAAATAGCACCTAGTTGTAAATCATTTTTTTGCCACGCGCCAACGATGCGACTGGCGTTGATATTATTGAGTGAATCAATATGGCTGATCGCCACATAATAATTTTTATTTTTTAAACCACGGTCACCATAAATTAACGTAGCGGCATAACCGGCTTCATTATTGGCACTGTCATCCTTCAAAGCATAGGTAAGTGATAGCTGAGCACCCGCATATGATTTTGAACTATACGTTATGGTATCACCAAGGCGATCTTGACCCGGTAGTAATTGAGCAATATCGGCTTGAGTTTCATTGAAGTTATCAACTTTACCTTCTGAATACTTAAAGCGTGTATCGTTTCGACCAACTACAACTTCACCAAAATTTCCCGCTAAACCTAAATATGTATTACGGGTACTAAATGGCTCATCGGTATCATCGTGCTCAAAGCCCTTTACTTGCACTTCGTATTTAAATACCGCTTTTAACGAGTCAGTGAGTACATGTTGCCCTTTCACACCAATGCGTGAAAAAGGCGCATCGATTTGCGTTCCTTTTTTAGCATAGCGCATTACACCGTTGTCAGTATTAGCAATTTGTACTTCTGCTTTACCATAAATGTCATACTCTGCAGCATGAACACTTTGTCCAAAGCAAGCTGCTGCAAAACTCGTTGCTACAAAAACAGAGGTTAGCTTTTTGTCTATTATTATCATTGTGTGCCCTTATTGTTAGGATCATTTGTTGTTCCCGCTAATAAACGCAAGTTTACTGCCAACTGCTTATAAAAAAGTAAAGTTTAATATATTCAGATAGTTAAATTTAAAATTAAATTATACTTACAATAAAGTGTGCGGGATCCCACACACTATCAAAGCGTCTGTGTCACTGTTTCCACCCATCAAATTAAGCTGAGCAGGTAAATCACTTAAGCAAAGCTCTGGTTAATCAATAAACATGTCACGATTGAGGCCATATTTACTCATTTTGTCATACAAGGTTTTACGAGCAATCTGTAAGGTATTCATAGTTTCTTTAATACTACCTTGGTGGCGCTCAAGGGCTTCTTCGATTAAAGATTGCTCATAAAAGCACACTTTTTCCGCCAAACTCAGATCGGGCGATAACTCACTGCCATTATTATTTTCGGTATTGGCGAACGCTAATTCAGCACCCAGCAGCACCGCTCGTTCAGCTTGGTTTCTAAGCTCTCTGACATTACCTGGCCACTGGTAACTAAGTAAACGCTGTAATATATCGCTACTTAGAGGAGCCGGAGGTTTATGAAAACGAGTCGCGGCAATAGAGCTAAAATGTTTGAATAATAAAGGAATATCAGCTTTCCTATCACGCAATGCCGGAATACTTACCCTCACTAAATTGAGTCGATAATATAAGTCAGCTCTGAAGTCCCCTTTTTCGACCAAGGATAATAAATCAACTTTGGTTGCCGCAACGATACGTATGTCTAAGTCAACCGCGGTATTAGCGCCGACGGGGGTCACTTTTCGCTCTTCTAAAACGCGAAGTAACTTTACTTGTAATGATGCCGGTGTGCTTTCTATCTCATCTAAAAACACCGTACCACCTTGAGCAAACTCAAACTTACCTTGGCGACTGTGTGTTGCCCCTGTAAACGCGCCACTGGCCGCACCAAATAGTTCACTTTCAATCAGTTGCTCTGGTATGGCACCACAGTTAATTGCCACAAAATTACAGTTTGAACGACTGCTTTGATCGTGTAAAAAGCGTGCAACTAACTCTTTACCGGTGCCAGTTTCACCTTCAATCATCACATCTGCGGGAGTGTCGATCACCGCATTGAGCAGATGCATCATTTGCTGCATTTGCACGGTTTCCCCTAAGATCCGCACACCTGGGGCTGACGTTTTTTCTACCGCTAATTTTAAAGCACGGTTTTCCATTACCAAGGCACGCTTATCGCACGCTCTGGCAATGCAATCTAATAACTGCTCAGTGAGAGGTTTTTCAAATAAGTCGTAAGCCCCTAATTGCATTGCTTTAACAGCCACTGATACATCAGCAAATCCAGTCAGAAAGATCACCGGTAATTCGCTATCAAATGCTTGAACTTGTTCTAAAAAAGCCAGTCCATCCATTTTCGGCATATTAATATCACTGAGCACCACCCCGTTAAAACGACGATTAAGTTTTGATAAAGCACTCATTGGATCGCTAAAACACTGTACTTGATAGCCTTCGAGTGTCAGCAATTGGTCAAGTGAATCGCGGATCATCGCTTCGTCATCAATAACAATGACCTGTTTACAATCAGTTGCTAACGTATTCATAACGCTCCTTTAGTACTTGCTAAGGTAATAATGAATTGAGCACCACCGCCAGGGCGATTATGCGCACTTAAACAGCCATTAAATGAATTAATAATTTGCTTAGAAATAGATAGCCCTAAGCCAAGGCCATTAGTTGATTTAGTGCTATAAAAAGGCTCAAAAATAGTCCCAAGCGCATGTAACTCGATACCAGGCCCAGTATCCAAAATAGACAGCTTAACGCGGTCGTCAAACTGCTCTATCTCAAAACTCAGCTCTCGCACTGTGCTGTCAGCCATTGCTTGGCTGGCATTGGTGATCACATTCACTAATACTTGCTCAAATTTAATGCCATCAACCCATACTTTTACAGTGTCAGCAATATCAGCGGCGTTAACGTTGACATCATCCTGCTTTAATTGCGCGGAGGCGATCACCATGGCATTTTTAAGTAGCTGGCTTAAGCTTTGCTCCCTTAACTGTGTTTGTGCTGGTTTGCTAAAGTGCTTTAATTGTCCAACAATTTTATGTACTCGTTCGATCAGCGATTGCACAATAACAATATTTTCAGCGGCCTTTGCAATATCACCTTTGGCAATCAAGCGCTTAGCACTAACCAAATACGTACTCATAGCACTCAAGGGTTGGTTAATCTCATGATTGATACCAGCACTAAGTTGACCTATGGTGGCCAATTTGGCTGTTTGCACCAGCGCTGTTTGTGCTTTTTCGAGTGCATGGGTGCGCTCTATAACTTCTTGCTCAAGGCTATGACGAGAAAAAAGTAATTTTTTATAGCCAGCAAAACGTGCCATTAAACTGTAAAAAAGCATTAACCCCCCAGCATAAATCACACTCAACCAAAACAATCGTCCTAGTTGATTAATATTCACCGACGATATATCAACAAGCACAGTTATTTTTGCATTAAGTCGCTCAATCGGCGCACTTGCAGGCACATATTTACTGCGTTTATTCGCATCATTAACGTATAACAGGGGCATCCCTTGGCTAGTAATGTGCTCAGCAGTGATAACTTTTGGTACATACTCTAGGTAGCGTCGGCTTGTCGTAAAGTGTTGATAGTCTGCTGCTGTGAGGCTATGCAACGAATTGAGTCGCCATGATGGGCTATCGGACATAGCAATAATATTATCGTCTAAGCTTAAATAAAAATGGCTAGCGTGGGACGCATTCAGTAATTGTCGATCAGTTTCAAACTTAGATACATTCACTTTTAAGGTGACCACACCTATTACTTGGCCATCGCGATAAATCGGTTCAGAAAAATAAATGCCACGCTCTTTAGATCGTAAACCAAGAGCAAAATAGGCAATTTTGTTACCCGCCAATGCCTGAGAAAAATACGGACGAAATGCAAAGTTATTACCGATATAACTGTAATCAAGTTGCCAATTGCTCGATGCAATAACATCCCCTTCACGATTAAGTACATAGACGTCTGATGCACCACTGGCTTGTTGGATATCAGCCAAGTAATTATTAATAGGCTGCACGGGCTGATCAGTATCACTGAGAAATGCAGTGAGTAACTGGTTATCAGTAACTAAATGAGGAATAGTTGCAAAACGAGAGAGTTCGGTATCAAGATAATTACGCAATTGACCCACTTGGAGTTCAGCTTGCTGCTTGGCATGACTTAAATCATAGTGTCGGCCAAATAGAAAACTAAGCAACAATACACTGATTAAAATGGCAACAGCGATTAATATTTTTCGGGGAAAACGCAGCATGTTCAACCAAAGGGCACACCTGAGCGTCCCTAAAACTTAAAATTTGATTTGATAGTGTAACGAGTATTCACTGCCGACACCAGCAACAGCACCATCTGTGACTCTTGGATCGTACACACGGTAGTGCTTATCTAAGAGATTATGGGCTTTAAAACTAATTTCACTGCGTGCAGAAAATTGCCAACTCACAGCCCCGCCGAGCAAAAAGTAAGCCGGTTGAGTAAAGTCGCTTGTCATTGTCGGGCCACTGACGGCATCGCGCCAAACACTATTGAGGCTCAGCACCCATTGCTGATGATGATAATTAGCAATCACACTAGCAAAGCGCTTAAACGTTGGCTTAATTGGCGTATCAAAATACTCGCTGTAGGTCGCTTCCACTGATAAATCACTAGTAATGTGGATCATGCTATCTAATTCAACACCACGATTAATGTCATCTAATTGATTTTCAAAGGTAAACTGATTATTGGCAGCTGAATTTGGCACTAGATTAATAAAATCAACAAGTTGATTATAAAAAAGCACCGAATTAATATGCCAATCTTGTCCCTCGTAGCGCCAAACAAGCTCTGTGGTTTTAACATATTCAGACTTTAAGTTTGGATTGCCCTTAGTCACATCATCATCTGAATACAATTCATTCGTCACAGGAGTGCGAAACGATTCACCGTATTGTAATTTAAAAGTATGCGCGCGAGTTGGTGAATAGATTGCGGAAATGCGAGGCGATAATTTACTGTCTATCGCTTTAACATCATCATAACGTGCCCCTAAAAATAAGGTCAATTGCTCAGCAAAAGGCACTTTGATTTGCCCATAAATACTTCGGGTTTCAAAGGTAGATTGCAAACTCTGAAATGGCGCATAATTACTGATTGTAACAATCCCCCCTTGATAAAACGGATCTTCAACAATAATTTCACCGCTGTTAATATCAAAATAATTAACACGTAAGTCCGCTTTATGTTGCTCTGCGTGGCTATATTGCAAGCCTGAATTAATTGACCAACCATTATTAAATTGCTGACTGGCCTCTACACTGACTGTTAAATCCGTCGTATGCCAATCAGGACCAATAAAAAAATCATAACTGGCATTGGGTAAGGCTACTGCAGGTGCGATTAATCCAGCACTTTGTATTTGATGATGTGCATACGCTATTTTTGTAGCCAAAGTACGTGTATCAGTTTCAAGCCAATCATAACCTACAGATAGGAAAGTATTCTCACTACGATGTTGATTACTGTCAGAATAACCACCAAGGTTTAAAAACTCATTCAGTTCAACCTGATTATAACGCGCTCTCAAAGCCAGTTTATTGATATCGACACCCGCTTCAAAGTAAACTGATTGCAGTGGATCGTTTACCCCTTGTGGATAACGCTTACCACTTTTCTGGTTATACGCGCCATTAGCAAATAGATGTGTTTGCTGATTAACTTGATGACTAACCGAGAATGCAGCGCCGGTTTGACCTACATTTCCCACAGCCAGCGACATTTCATTATTTTGGCTTTTAGTCACTATATTCATCACCCCTAAGAATGCATTACTGCCATATAAAGCAGACCCAGGGCCACGTATGAACTCAACTTTATCAATAATTTCTATAGGTATATAAGGGATATAAACTGACGCTTTGCCAAATGATGACTCATTTAAACGTTCACCATTGATCATCACTAAGATATTGCCGCTATCAAGGTAAACACCTCTTGCGTGATCTTTTGGTACAGCGCCTACCCAGTCACCACGAGTAGATTGCATACCAGGAACAAAATTCATCAATTCAAACGCATTATTCACCCCAAGCGAGGCTATTTTTTGGCGATTAAAAACTGTGATGGTTGAAGGTGCTGAAGCGAGAGTTTCTAAGGTTTTTGAGGCAATATCGACATGAACGTCAAGTAAATCCTCAAAGCTAAGCGCAAATAAATCCTCAGCCTCGCTCGCCAATAAGGGAGTTGTATAAACACACAAAAAAAGACATGCTGTTTGCTTCAAAATCATTACGCCGCTTTACACCTATATTTTTCATTGGAGTTAGCACATCATAAGTAACGTGCTATTTACAATATTAATACAAATACGCGACGGCGTGAGAGTTTTTCTCTATTAATTTATAAATTTAGGCTACAGCTGAAATCTGCTTAGCTTTTAGGTATTTATATAAACCAATTAATGAGGCTGCGATCCAAAATATTTCAATCACAAAACTTGCTAAATTAAAGTTATAACAAAGACTTATAAGCAACAAAATAGCGCCAGATAAATTCATCATGTTATATAAAAGCCCTGTTGGCGTGGCTTTACCCAGTTGTAGCATAAAAAACGCGCCAACCACTAAAAACGTACCTGTCATACCAACAATATCAAATAAAAGTGCAATCACGGGTGTCCCCTATCCTTTTTAATCATACCCAACAAACTGGCCCATTCCATGGGGAGGGTTGTTTTCAATCATTGAAACAGCAAACCGGGTAAGTTTAGCAGCCTCGCCAAAAGCGCACAGGATAAATGTCCGCTTTAGCGAGTTCATTTAAACGTAACTTTGCCGCCGATCATTTTATACGCGGGTGCGCCTCGGATAATTGCTTCTCGAGCAAAAGGGCGTGAGCAGTTGGGGCATACGCAAGGAATAGTGGTGAAATCTTGACTGATCCGTTCGATAAAACATTTAACCAATGCCCCTTTGCCGCCTTTACGATATTTGAATAGGGGAGCTTTACATTGACTACAAAAAATATCGACCGTTTTAGTAGGGCCTTTTTTATTCGGTTTTGCCATTATTTTGTTACTTTTACTACAAACACGCGAATAGATTAACAGCTTATGGCCAAAGTCCAAAGATTAAGCCCATTAAAGTAAACTGTAAAATATGGTAACCGCTATTGATTAAAAACAGCTTTAGTGGTCGTTGTTCATAAATATAGCTCATCCCTAAGGCACTGCTTACCCAACATAGTCCAACCGCAAAGCCAACGCCTACCGCAACCCCTAAATGTGGATGTGGTCCTAAAAACAGTGATAAGCCAAAAGCGATAAATAAAGATAAAACAAAACCGCCACCAAATACCCATTTTGGATTTGTTGCTTTTAAATCCAGCTCCGTTAATCCACAGCCTTCTAACCAGGCTCGTTGAAACAACCAAGGTGAATACCAAACGCCTCCTAACATAAAAGAAGACATGGCAGCTAATAATACGGCTACAAAATCCAGTTGTGATAAATCCATAATGACTACTTATGCTGATTGCAAAAAATACAATGATATTTTTACTGTAGTTAATGAACGCCATTGCAGCAACTATCTAAACTGCAAAACTATCTATGATGCGTGGCTGGTGCCAAAATATAAATACACTAAAGTAACCTGAGCTCCATTTAAAGTGACTAAAGGCGACTGTATTACTTAGTTGACCGGGTAAAACTTATTGCCTAAAAGGCAACAATAAACTTACTGAGCATTACTAAACCGGAAACCGTGATCCGAAATAACGCTCACTATTACGCTAGGATTTACTGCTGAACTGGTTTTTTTTGTAGCTTACGCTGTAAAGTCCGCCGATGCATATTAAGTTGCCGAGCAGTTGCTGAAATATTGCCTTGATTGGTATGCAGCACTTGCTGAATATGTTCCCACTCAAGACGCTCTGGCGACATAGTTACAATATCATCTGCAATTAACTCAGTAGTTGGCACGCATGTGCCTGTTAAGGCTCGTAATAACGTGAGCATATCAACGGGTTTTGTTAAATAATCATTTGCACCTAGGCGCATAGCCTCTACCGCTGTGGCAATACTGGCATAGCCTGTTAATAATACAATATGTGCGTCTGTTAGTAATGCTCTCAGTGGTGCGATAAGAGCTAAACCGTTATCGTCAGCTAATTTCATATCTAACAGAATATGTGTCGGTGCGAAGTTTTTAGCTATGCCAATAGCCTCGGCTTTATCATGTGCCAGCTGACATGCAAAACCGTGTTTGTTTAAGCGCCGCGCTAACGTATTGGCAAGATTAATATCATCTTCAATAATTAATAGCTTCATACAGGCTCGACTTGTGGCTCATCAATGGTTAATTGTACTTTGGCAACCGCGCCACCTTGTGGGTGATTAAATAATGTTAAAGAGCCTTGTAAACGCTCAAATGTTACATTTGAAAGCATAACTGCAAGCCCCATCCCCGTTTCACTAGGCATTAACTGACCCCCTAACTCTGCCAATTGTGCTGCGCTAAATCCTTTACCAAAATCACGTATAACTAAACTCACTGTTTTAGGGTTATCTGGAGTCTGTTGCCAGTTCAATTCCAGTGTTTGTTGCTGTGCCTGTTGATTGGCAAAAGCAGCATTTTGCAACAAGTTTAATATCGCTGGCAGTAACATAGCATCATTAGTAACCGAGCTAGCAGGCGCTGCATTTAGCCAATTAAGCTGTTGATCGGGATACTGTAATAGCATTGTATCGCTAATTTGTTGAGCTAATGCGTTTAACGATACAGTCGCTGCAACCGTTTGTGTGCGTAGTTCAGATGACAGGGTACGAAACTGTTTTAACTGCTGTGCGCATTGCAACAAGGGCTGCTGCATGTCTTTCACAATCTCATTATCGGGCTGCTCTTCAAGAAGCTCTTCATACAATAATTGTAAATTGGCGATTGGGCTGGCTAATTGATGAGTAATTTGTGCCGCAGCACCATCAAGCGTGACTAACTGCTCTGCTCGTAATTGTTTTTCTCGCACAGTTGCAATTGTGCGCTCTCGCGAATGCAGTGCACGGTTCATAGTGCCGATAACGAATGCTATAACGCTAGCACTGATCACAAAGTTAACCCACATACCCACAAAGTGACTGGTCATTTGCATATGATGCATGCTGTGCTGAGGCATTTTAAATAGCAGCACGCTATAGGCGGTGATCGCTAATACAGCAATATAAGCTAAGCCGCGAGCACTGACACTCACCGCAGCAATCATTATTGGTAACAACAGTAACGACACAAATGCATTGGTCGCACCACCACTCAAAGACAGCAATACCGATAAAAAAAGCACATCGGCCGTAAGCTGCATTAACATCCCAAGTTCTTTCGCTTTACTGACATTACGATAAGCAATCACGCTTAAAATTTGGAATACGGCTTCAAGGGAGATCACTACCAGTAGAGGCAATAAAGGGATTTGGTGCTCAAGTAAAAAATAGACTGCTACAACGGCCAATAGTTGAATTGCAATTGCACCACTGCGTAACATCAGTAAACGGCTAATCGCAGGATCAGTGCGCATTAAAAACGCCATACATAACTACCTAATAAAAAATGCCTAATTAAAGAAGGTTAACCTAATCATCATCCATAGAGATACTAAACACAGCACACGGCGTTCCTTGATGAAACACCATTTTCCACTGGCCTTCGGTTAATCGCCACAGCGACATCCGTAACGAATAGTTAAACTCAGCGCGCGCAGAGCGCCGATATGCCGCTTGATAACTTAGTTGGGCAATATCATCACTAAGCATTCGGCCTTTAAAATGCTGATTGTAAAACTGCGGCACGACTTCGGTAGGTAACCGCGTTAATACTTGATATTTATTAAATACAGTACCATTAGCGGCAATTTCAATAAAATCATCATCGAGCAAAGCATCCAATGCCTGCTCAGATTGACGGATCTCAGGATCTAATAACTGGCGCTCAGCGTCAATCAAATGATTAAACAATGATGCCTTGATTTTGCTGCCCATACTGTATCCTACAATTGGTGTTTATATATTTGCCCTGCTTTCATCACAAATTGTACATTTTGCAATGTCGTTATATCATCAAGAGGAGAGCCATTAACGCTGATGATATCTGCTTGTTTACCAACACTCAACTGCCCTAGTCGGTCTTGTTGGCCGAGTAACTTAGCGGCATTAACTGTTGCTGACATAATAGCCTGCTTTTCAGTCATGCCATATTTAACTAACCATAAAAACTCATCAGCATTATTACCATGGCGTGATACGCCAGAATCTGTACCAAAAGCAATATTAACATTGTTTTTTAATGCCAGCTTAAATGAAGCTGCAACATTTGGTACAACGGTGCGTACTTTATCAGCAATAGCTGTTGGCATATTTGGGTTACTGAGTACTTCTTGACTGACCGTTTGGCCTGCCAATAACGTGGGCACTAAATAAGCGTTGTATTGCTTAAATAACTTTACAGTCTCTTTGTCTAGGTAAGACCCATGTTCAATTGAATCAAAACCTGCACGTAATGCCGCTTTGATCCCTGATGTACCATGAGCATGCGCTGTTACGCTGCGCCCTAAGTTATGTGCAGTATCAACAATCGCCATCAACTCTTGATCTGTGAACTGCTGATTGACACCCGCTGCGGTATTACTTAACACCCCACCCGTTGCGGTAATTTTAATTACATCAGCACCTGATTTAATTACTTCACGAACCGCGCGGCGACAATCATCAGCACCATCACACACCCCTAACCCTCCACTTATCACATCACTAATATCTTTACGGTAACCGTGCAGATCAGCATGCCCGCCCGTTGGGGTAATTGTATCTCCTGCAGCAAAAATACGTGGCCCTTGAATATCTCCACGCTCAACGGCACGCTGTAGTGGAAAGATCACTTTATAACTGCTACCTAAATCACGTACCGAGGTAAAACCGGCATCAAGACTACGCTGTAAATATTTAATTGAGCGCAGCGCATAGTCCGCTTCATACTCTGTAAGCCATTGATGAGGGTTTGCGTTTGCGTCACGCTCAAATGTAACATGTACGTGCATATCAATTAATCCAGGCATAACAAATTGATTTTTTAAATCAATGATCTTTGCATCGGGCAATGCTAGATCAATAACACTCACATAGCCTTTTTCGATGCGCGTGATGATAGCGTCTTCTATAACAATAGTGCGTTGCTTTTCTAGTATTTGTTCAGCACCTGCTAACATTGATCCTGCGTAAATAACCTGAGTTTGTGTTGCAAAACTCGCCGCAGAATATACCGTCGTACCCAATGCAGCCAAGATAGTAATTAATTTTTGTTTCATGTTTACCTCACTTTTCTACTACCATTAGCCTAAATTACGTTTAATTACCACTATTTACGACGTAAGCTAAGTTATAAACTAGTCTTAGAACTGGATTTTTGGTATAAATCAAACATAGATGACACATGTCTGACCACTTAAAGAGAGCACACTATGACCTACGCACACATAACGGGTTGGGGTAAATGTATCCCACCAGCGCGTATTAGCAACGATGAAATTAGCCAATTAGTTGATACCAATGATGAATGGATCACATCCCGCACTGGTATAAAAGCCCGTAGAGTAAGCCACGTTAGTACTGCAGAGCTTGCCACTGTAGCAGCTAAACATGCAATAGCCTGTGCTGGCATTGATGCTAAAGACATTGACTTAGTGTTATTAGCAACATGTACGCCCTCTACTATGGTGGCAAACACAGCTTCGTTAGTACAAAAAAACATTGGTGCAGTTGGCGCTGCCGCTATGGACACCAATGCAGCTTGCTCTGGTTTTTTATATGCAATACAAGCAGCGACTGCACAAATTCAAGCCGGTATGATCAAAAAAGCTGTAGTAATTGCTGCTGAACGTATGACCTGGTATGTAAACTGGGATCGCCGTGACAGTGCGGTGTTATTTGGTGATGGCGCCGGTGCCGTAGTACTTGAAGCAGCAGACACGCCAGCGGGTTTACTCGCGACAAAAACAGGCTGTGATAGCGAAGACCGTGATATCTTGCATATCACTAACTTTGGTAGTGACTTAAATAAATATGTGCCTATTGGGCCATCTGATTTATTATTTGAAGGTCGCGAAATCTTTAAGCGCGCAGTAAAGGGCATGAGTGAAGCCTGTGACGATGTGCTCACACAGGCAAATTTGAGCCTTGATGATATCGATGTACTTGTGCCACACCAAGCAAATTTACGTATCATTCAAGCCATTCAACATCGCTTAAAAGTACCAGATGAAAAAGTAATGGTTAACATTGGCGAATACGGCAATACATCGGCAGCAACTATTGCAATCGCATTATGCGAAGCTGTTGAGCAAGGATTAATTAAACCACATGCTAATATCATGTCTGCAGCATTTGGTGCCGGATTAACTTGGGCTGCTAGTTACATAAAATGGGGCGAACGCGTCACGCCAATCAGCGTTAGCGATGCAGCACTACTACCGTGTGATAAAACCGGTTTAGAGTTAGTGGCCCCCGCAGTAGCAGCTTGCAAAGGTAGTGATCAATAACATACTCAATATGGCGCAGCTATACTGCGCCATTTACCACAGATAGCTAAAAATGATGCAATTGCTAGGAATTCACCACGCTGCAATTATATGCAGCGATTACACCCGCTCAAAACATTTTTATCATCAGATCTTACAGCTGCCCATAATTGCAGAGCATTTTCGCCAACATCGCCACTCATACAAATTAGATTTAGCCTTGCCTGATGGTAGCCAAATAGAGCTATTTTCATTTGATAATGCACCAAAGCGACCTAGTTACCCAGAAGCACAAGGTTTACGACATTTAGCATTTAAAGTGGCCAATATTGAGCAAAGTAAAGTGTATTTGCAAAGCCAAGGTGTGGCAGTAGAAGAGATTCGAACTGATGAATACACAGGTAAACAATTTACCTTTTTTGCAGATCCTGATGGGTTACCGCTTGAGCTTTATGAGGCATAACCTCACAAAGCTCAATAAATTTATTTAAAACGACTTTGTAAGTAGTTAAATACGGCACGAATACCGAGTGCTTCACCACCGACTGGACGACCTGGTAATGAGCGGATATTCCATGCCATTACATCAAAATGTACCCATGGTGTGGTTGGCTCTACGAATTCTTTTAAATAAAGTGCAGCAGTAATTGCCCCGCCGAATGGGGTACTTGCACAGTTAGCCATATCAGCAACATCACTTTTTAATAAACTTTTATATTGCTCAAAAAGCGGTAATTGCCAAACAGGGTCGCTTACTGCAATACCGGCGTCAATAATGCCATTGGCAACATCACGCTCAGTTGAGAAAAACCCTGGTAACTCAGTGCCTAACGCAATACGACAAGCACCGGTTAAGGTTGCAAAATCAATGATCAACTCAGGATTGTCATTTTGTGCTTCCGTGAGTGCATCACATAACACTAAACGCCCCTCTGCGTCGGTGTTATCGATTTCGACCATAATGCCTTTACGTGTTTTAATTACATCGCCAGGGCGAAATGCATTGCGCGATACCGCATTCTCAACAGCGGGTACCAACACGCGTAAACGAATTGGTAAATTTGCCGCCATAATTAACTGCGCTAAACCAATTACATGAGCTGCGCCGCCCATGTCTTTTTTCATATTGCGCATACCTGAGCTTGGTTTAAGATCTAAACCACCAGAATCAAAACAAACACCTTTGCCGACTAAGGTGATCAAAGGAGCATCTGCAGCGCCCCAGTGTAAATCAAGTAAACGCGGTTTATTTTCACTGGCGCGGCCTACCATGTGGATAGTTGGATAGTTTTGTTCTAATAATTCATCCCCTATCCATTCATTGAATTGACCATTGTAAGTGTGTGCTAAATCAGCCATCACTTGTGATAAGTGCTGTGGCATCATGTCTACGGCGGGAGTATTAACTAGATCTCTAACTAAGTTAATCGCATTTGCTTGGCGTGTAATACGCGCAAACAATGCTTCATCGGCAATTGCTAATTGTGCTTTTACAGCACCTTTGGCTTTATATTCGCTAAATTCATAACCACCAAGTATAAAACCCAGAGCAATCTGTTCTAATTGTTGTTCACACTCTTGAACTTGGTAAATTCCTGCTGGCAGTTTGCTGGCTAATTCACCCGCGAGCCAAAAGTCATCAACGCTATTAACTAAACAATACACCTGACTTAGCGCTCCACTTTGTGGATTGACCACCAAGGCTAAACCTTGTTTTGCAAAATCACAGCTATTTAGCCAGTTTTGTAAAAAAATTGGCTGCTGTGCTTGCCATGTAGCTAAGTCATTTTTAACAATAAAAGATAAAGGAATACCCGTAGAACTATGACGAATTAATGTACTCATTAAATGACTCGTTTAAAATTATATGATGATCAAGCATATCAATAACTCAGCATAAAAGGTATAGCACAAAGACTATCCTTTAAACTGCATGGCATTATTTTTTTACAGGTGGTTTTACGTCTGATTTTGCCGTTTTTTCAGCGTGGTGGTGTTGCTGCTCTTCATCAGCGATCTGCTGGTCAATATCTTTAAGTGATTTATTTATATTAAATGAACTTGGCAGTACATCAACTCCAACCCATTGACCCAACTTAACAACCAGTGGAATAGTCACAGGTGCAAAAGGTAAAACAGCAAAAACACCTAAACCCAATCCTTTGAGAATATCAACAAACTGGGCATTCGCTTTTTGCAGATCCTCTTTACTCACATCTCCTTGGGTGTAGCGACGATAAATTGTGAGCATTTCTTTGGTTTCTTGCTTTTCCTGCGCCAGTGCAATTTTAAGTGCTACCATAGCGCGCTTAAAACGCAACTGTTGGCGTTTTGTACTAATTTTTGCCACTCGAATTGGGGCACGATGAATAACTTTATATAGTCGCATAACGCTATTCTCACATAGCCTTAACGCTTCACAAAGCATAATTTAATACAATCACCGATTAACAGATCAACATCATTTCTCAACTAGCAAAAAAGCCATGATTAAGTATAATCACGGGCCAATAAACAGCCCATGCTATTAAATCTGTAAATAATGAATAAAATGCCGCAAAACACAGCCGATATACCATACCGAGTTGACGACACAAAACCAACCAGACCGACTGCTGATCAGTGCTGCGGTGGTGGCAGTTGTTGCCCATGTGTTTGGGATGAATACCGAGAAGCGTTAAAAGTTTGGCGACAACAAAATCCTGAACAAACTGATCATTAATAATTATTGAACTTTATTGAATTTTACTTAGTCTAAAGATTTATTTACAAAATTATTATTTCATTTACTTATAAAAAAATCCCACTTATTACTTTATTTCTAATTTCCCTTTTCAAAATATCATTACTTTTCATATAGGTATGTAAACCTCTAATTTCCTCTATAGAAAAACCAAAAAAAACCAAATCATTTAACACCTTGCACAATTATTTAACAAGTTGTATAACTTTAATAGACTATTTGGCTTTTTAAAAATCATATAGTTACGAAATTACAATAATTCTAACTGGGGAAATTAGAATGAAATTTAGAAATAACATATTAAATCATGCAGTTAAACTTGCATTAACGACAACCACCGCAGGCTTATTTATTTCGGGGACTGCCTTAGCTGCAGATGAACAAGCTGAAGTAACTAAAGTAAATAAAAATGTAGAAAAAATAGCCGTAGTGGGTACTCGCTCTGCACCGCGTTCTATTGGTGATTCACCGGTACCTATCGATATCATCGGTGGTGAAGAACTTGGTAAATCAGGTAATACGGATATGCTCGAGCTATTAAAAGGCTCAATTCCATCATTAAACGTACATTCAATGCCTATTAGTGACGCAGCATCTTTGGTTCGTCCAGCTAACTTACGTGGCTTACCTTCTGACAGTACATTGATATTACTCAATGGTAAACGTCGTCATCGTGCCTCTGTTATTGCCTTTTTAGGTGGCGGCATAAACGATGGCGCACAAGGTGCGGACATTTCAGTTATTCCAAGTATCGCTCTAAAACAAGTTGAAGTACTAAGAGATGGCGCAGCCGCTCAGTACGGCTCAGATGCGATTGCTGGGGTTATCAACTTTGTACTAAAAGATGCCTCGGAAGGCGGCAGTTTCGAAGTACGCCAAGGTCAGTACTATGAAGGCGACGGTGATACAACACAGATTTCCGGTAACATTGGTCTACCATTTACCGACAATGGCTTCGCAAATTTAAGTTTCCAATACAAAACGGCTGACGCAACTAGTCGTTCAGTGCAACGTTTTGATGCAGCAAACTTAATTGAGGCTGGTGTTCCTGACATTGCCCCGATTACACAAATATGGGGCGCACCAGAAGTTGATGACGATATCTCTATTTTTGGTAATGTCGGCCTTGAGCTGACTAAAAACTCCGAATTTTACATGTTTGGTAACTATTCAGAGCGTGATGTACGCGGTGGTTTTTACTATCGTAATCCTCACACTCGCCCTGGGGTCTATTCAAACGATGGTGGTGAAACATTGTTAGTTGGCGATTTAACTGGCGATATGAGTGGTAACTGCCCTACTAACATCATGATTGATGACAACGTATTAGATAACCCAGTTTACATCAACCAAGTAGCTAATAATCCAGACTGTTTTGCCTTCAATGAAATGTTACCTGGCGGTTTTACGCCTAACTTTGGTGGCAACATTACAGATACCTCGCTTACAATAGGTACTAAAGGCGAGTTCACTGGTGGTATGTTAGAAGGTGCGTACTACGACTTAAGTGGTACGGTCGGCTTTAATGAATCTCGTTACTTTATTTACGACACTATTAATGCGTCATTAGGCCCTGATAGCCCGCGTGATTTTAGCCCAGGTAAATACTCACAATTAGAGAAAAACTTTAATTTTGATTTATCAAAAGGCTTTGATTTTGATCTAGCATACGATGTGAACATAGCCGGTGGCCTTGAATGGCACGAGGAAACATTTACAGTTACCTCTGGCGATGTAGCATCATTTACAGCAGGCCCACTAACGGATCAAGGTTTTGGTATCGGTTCAAATGGTTTCCCTGGCTTTAAACCATCTGACGCTGGTGAATATACTCGTCGCAACTACGCGGCTTATCTTGATATTGAAGCCCCATTTACTGAAGAGTTCTTAATGGGTTTAGCCCTACGCTATGAAGACTATGATACGTTTGGCTCTACTGTTAACTATAAATTGATGGCTCAATATCACTTAACCGATGATTTAAATGTTCGTGGTTCAATCAGTTCAGGCTTTCGCGCGCCTACAGTTGGCCAAGCCAATGTCAGTAACGTGCAAACAAACCTAAGCAGTGGCGTATTGGTCGACTCTGCTTTACTACCACCGACCAATCCAATTGCGGTACAGTTAGGCGGTACAGAGCTTGAGCCTGAAGAGTCGCAAAGTTATACCTTTGGCGCGGTATACACCATCGGTGAAGTATTTCTAACCATTGATTATTACAATATCCAAGTTGATGACCGTATTAGTCAATCTGATAAAATCGAGCTGAGTCAAGCTGATAAAGATACGCTTGAAGCCGCTGGTGTGCCAAACGTGCAAAGCTTAGCGCAAGTAAGCTTCTTTACTAATGACTTTGATACCACAACTCAAGGTATAGACTTTGTAGCAAACTATGCCACAGATTTACTCGGTGGTAGCTCAACATTTAGTTTAGCTTACAACTGGAATGAAACTGAGGTTACTCGCTCAACTAATATTACTGGGGTGTTTAAAGTAAGCCGTTTAGAAAATGACTTACCAAATCACCGTGGTACGCTTAGTTGGTCACAACAATGGGAAAGTTTCTCAATGTTTACTCGTGCAAATTATTTTGGTGAATACCAAGGTGTGCATGTAGATTATGACGATACAGCAAAAATGGCAGATGCGGCAATTACGCTCGACGCTGAAGTAACTTACTTTTTGAATGATTCGATTAGTTTCTCAGTCGGCGCACAAAACCTGCTCGACCAAGAAGCAGAGAAACTTGATTTTACCGTGGCACCTAATAATAACTGGGGTGGTAAATACTATGAAACTTCGCCATATGGTATAAACGGCGGCTTCTATTATGCCAAAGCAACTTATACGTTTTAATCATAATTAAGCGTTGAAAAGAAAGGCGAAATGCTCAAGACATTTCGCCTTTTTCGTGCTATACCCAAATAATAAATATAGTAATTAAAAAATAAAAAAAGTGATGTATGTTGCTAAAAAAAGCTAACCAACTACTTGCCGAAAACAAACTCCAAGAAGCGGAGTTTCACTATAAAACCTTGCTTGAAAGTGATCCCCAAAATGGCGAAGCGCTATTTGGTTTGGGCCGTATTGCCCTGCGCTTAGAGCGCTTTGATGCTGCAGTTTATTTATTACAAAGAAGCTGTGAACGTCTACCTAATATGTTGGAGCCACTGCACGCGTTAGCGGATGCATTTAATGGCGTTAATTCGCCAAATGATGCATTAACCGTACTGGAGTATGCAAAAAGCATTGCTAGTCATAACCCAGAGCCACACTATTATCTCGCACAACATTATTTAACCCATGGCGAATTAGATAAAGCACATACCACCTTTGCACAAGCACTAAGTATTGGTTTATATCCGGTCACTGCTTATATTTTATTTGAACTGGTACAACTTGGCCGCTTTGATCAACAGCATAACTACATCAGTAACTTGCATCATTTACTCACACAAACCAATAACTTACGTTTAAAAATGGTTTGTTATTACGCCTTGGCAAAAAGTTATGATCAACTCAATGATATAGAACAAGCTGTAAATTATTATAAACTAGCCAATAAATTGCAGCTGCAATTGAGTAGCTTCAACACTGAACAATTAACGCCGTTTTATCAAAGTATTATACGTTATAACCCAAAACGTTTATTTGCCACTATCAAGCCTGGATTTACTGGTACTGTTACGCCCGTTTTTATTATTGGCATGCCACGCAGTGGCTCAACATTATTAGAACAAATGTTAGCTTCACATAGTGAATTTGCAAGCCTTGGGGAAGATCGCTGTATTAGCTCGCAAGTTGTTGCATTCATAGAACAACAAACCAAGTTGTCCTACCCTGAATGTATCAGCGCACTAACACCGCAACTGATTGAGCAAGCGCGGGCTCTTTATACCGCACGGTTAAAACAAGCAAAACCTATTCGCGCGTTCATGATCAACAAATTGCCCGCTAATTATCAATCGTTAGGGCTTATCTATTTATTGTTTCCAAATGCTAAGTTTATTAACTTGCAGCGCGATTTTAATGCCACAGCTTGGTCCGTTTATAGTAATTACTTTGCAGAAAATGAACCTTATTTTTGCTCATTACCTGAATTTAAACGTTACTATGATTTATACCAAGGTTTGATGACGCATTGGCAACAAGCAATACCTTCGGCTATCTTAGATGTTCATTATGAGCAACTGATCAGCGAGCCGCGCGATACGTTAAAAAGCGTATTTACATTTTTAGGTACCGCATTTGAAGCACAATGTTTAGACTTTTATAAATCAAAAAAACCAGTTACCACGCTTAGCAAAGCAGCTGTACGAAAACCGCTACATAACCGTGCAATAGAACACTGGAAACGTTTTGAAACGCCACTCAGGGCGTTGCTGAATGACGCTCAAACCACGTCACTAGATCCTTAAATTGATCTGCTTTAGCACTAGCGTGCGTTAACATATTAATATGATCGTAATCATATTGATGGCCGTGTTTTTTCCCGTACATTTGCAGGTGTTGAATACCAGTACCTGACTCGGCAATAAATTTTTCAATATCAATTTGTTGTGCAAGCGCTTTGTCTTTCACCCCCCCGATGTGTAAGGTCGGTGGCAAACTTAAGCCAGCCACAGCTTGCGCGTAATCAAACCCGTCGTCGCTATCTAACCATGGTTTACGTTTAGCCCATTGCATACTTTGATAATGCGACTTTTTAGTTTCATCATCACTGCCCCACTTGAGTCTTTTGGCGGGTAAATAACCATGTTTTTTAGCCAGTATTGGCGCTAAAAAATACCAAATCAAATTTCCTTGAAGGTATTTTTGTGGATGATGATTATAAAGCGAGCGTTTAGTACCAAAGTAAGCACATGCTTTTACATCATTGATATACTGTGGGAAACGCGCAAACACACTGTTCATTAATACACCACCCCAGGAATGGGCTACCCAATACGCTGGTGGTCTACCTTCACGCTCGGTAATTTTAGCAATAAAAGCGGGAATATCTTCAATAATAGCTTCGGTTTGGCCATAGTGAGCATGCTTTGAGATAGCCGGTTTGCTGTCACCACGACCTCGTAGATCAGCCACATAACACACATATCCTTGCTCAGCTAAAAAAGGTGCTAACCCCTTATTTGAATGCGTATAAAATATTTTACCGTTTTCAACAGCACCATGCATAAACAACACAGCTGGCCCAGCGGCTTTGCTGTTATCTGCTATGCGGCGCAAATGTAATGTTTGTAGCTCAGTTAGTTTAATAAATACTGATTCTTGTACGATCGCCATTTCAGTTCCTTGTTGTCATTGTTATGAACCGCAACTCATCCTACCAGTAATTTAAACAAGATCACACGTCAATGTGTTTCTCTGGTAAAATAACTTTTTTGTTTGTTAAGCTAATTATTTGTTATGAAATCAACACCATTAAAATCAAAACTACACCCTCGAAATCGCCATAACAAAGGCTATGATTTAGACTACCTAAGTATTAAAGTGCCCACTTTAAAACCATATATCGTGCTTACTCCCAATGGTACTAAAAGTATTGATTTTAGTGATAACAAAGCAGTAAAAACGCTTAATCAAGCACTTTTGCAAGCGTACTATAACGTTGATTTTTGGGATATACCTGAACACAACCTTTGCCCACCGATTCCAGGACGCGTTGATTACATTCACTACTTAGCCGATTTACTAGCAAACGATAATCAAGGCGTTATACCTCAAGGCAGACAAGTTAAAGTGTTGGATATAGGTACTGGTGCGAACATAATTTACCCGTTACTAGCAAGCCATGAATATAACTGGAGCGTCACAGGCTCAGATATAGATCCGAGCGCTGTAAAATTAGCCAAACAAATCGTACAATTTAATAATCGCAAAATTACCGTCAAGCTACAAAAGCAGTCGCAGCATATTTTTCAGGGGGTAATAAATGCAAAAGAGCTTTTTCATATTACATTGTGTAACCCTCCTTTTCATGCCAGTGAACAACAAGCAGCTCAAAGTAGCGAGCGGAAATGGAAAAACTTAGGCAAAGCCCCTAAATCGGCTTTAAATTTTGGCGGGCAACATAATGAGCTTTGGTGTGAAGGTGGCGAAGCGCAATTCATTTGTACCATGATCGATGAAAGTGCCCTATTTGCTGAGCAGTGTATGTGGTTTACCTCTTTAGTTTCAAAAAAAGAAAACTTAGCCACGTTACAAGCACAATTAAAAACACACCCTGTGGCTGAAGTTAAAATCATTGAAATGGCGCAAGGGCAAAAAGTGAGTCGCTTTATTGCGTGGAGTTATTTTGATCAACAAACTCGCCAAGAGATCAGCCAGCAATTTACACAACCGGAGATATCATGATTGATTTTCGTTCTGATACTGTCACTAAGCCCTGCGCTAAAATGCGCGAAATTATGTTCAACGCCCCTTTAGGTGATGATGTATATGGTAATGATCCCAGTATTAATAAATTAGAAAGCGTTGCAGCACAGCGTCATGGCTTTGCCAGTGCATTGTTTTGTAGCTCCGGCACCCAAGCAAACTTATTAGCGTTAATGGCTCATTGCGAACGTGGTGATGAATATATTTGTGGGCAAAATGCACACAATTATAAATTTGAAGGCGGTGGCGCGGCAGTGCTTGGATCAATCCAACCGCAACCTATCGAGAATGAAAATGATGGCAGCCTCTGCTTTGACAAAATACGCGCCGCTATCAAACCCAAAGACTTTCACTTTGCTAATACCCGCTTACTCAGTTTAGAAAACACCATTGGCGGTAAAGTGCTGCCATTAAGTTATTTAGCCCAAGCGCGTGAGTTCACTCACAGCCATCAATTAGCACTGCATTTGGATGGTGCTCGCGTTTATAACGCTGCGGTTGCGCTTAAGGTAAATATTACCGAGATAACCAAACACTTTGACTCCGTGTCTATTTGCTTATCAAAAGGCTTAGGCGCACCAGTAGGCTCATTACTACTTGGCTCTGTTGAACTGATCAATAAAGCAAGGCGTTGGCGTAAAGTACTTGGCGGCGCTATGCGCCAAGCTGGTATGCTGGCAGCCGCTGGCCACTATGCACTTGAGCACAATGTTAGTCGTTTAGCCGACGATCACAGCAATGCGCGTTACTTAGCGCAGCAGCTCAGTGCCATTGAAGGCTTTAACGTTGACTTGTCGCGCGATACAACCAATATGGTCTATGCAAATGTTGCTGATAATGTTGATATTAATGCCATTGCACAGCAACTAAAAGGACAAGGGATAGTATTCAGCCCAAGCAAAACTTTGCGTTTAGTAACTCATTTACAGATCACTCGAGCCGATATTGATCAATTTATAGCAGCGTTAACTTCGGCGCTGCATGTTTAACGCAGCTTTATAGTGTTTGCGGCACACCGACACATAACGGTCGTTGCCGCCAATTTCCACTTGATTACCATCGGCAATCGCTTTGCCTTGCTCATCCGTACGCAATACATGGTTCGCTTTGCGACCGCAATGACACACCGTTTTAAGTTCAACCAGTTTATCAGCCCACGCCAGTAAGTACTGCGAGCCGCTAAATAACTCGCCTCTAAAGTCATTACGCAAGCCATAGCACAACACCGGAATGCCTAATTCATCCACCACATCGGTCAGTTGCATTACTTGCTGACGTGATAAAAATTGACATTCATCCACCAGCACACAGTGACGTTTTTGTTCACTATTAAGCTGTTTGATCAGTTCAAAAACATCTTTGTCAGCATCAAAAATATGTGCATCAGCTTGTAAACCAATTCGAGAAGATACCTTACCAACACCGGCACGATCATCCAATGCAGCCGTTAAAATAACAGGCTCCATGCCGCGTTCGCGATAGTTAAATGCCGATTGTAAAAGCGTGGTAGATTTACCTGCGTTCATTGCAGAATAATAAAAGTACAGCTGAGCCATGAAAATGCCTACCCTGAAAAAAGTGCGCTAATGCTACCTTAATCTTGATTGAACATCACCTTTTTTACCCGTGCTAAAACTAATTCCTGGAGTCTATTGACCCTTTTTTGAAGATTAAATCAGCCCTTCGTGCTCAAGTAACCACTGCTTGCGCTCTAGCCCACCCGCATAGCCTGTCAATTTACCGTTGGCACCAATAATACGGTGACACGGCACAATAATACTGATTGGGTTTTTACCATTAGCAGCCCCCACTGCGCGAACTGCCTTGGGATTATTGAGTGCATGAGCAATATCTGAATAACTCTGTGTTTGTCCAAATGGCACCGCGGTGAGCGCTTGCCATACCGCTTGTTGAAAAGCAGTACCATGGGTGGCTAGAGTGACATCAAAGGTTGTTCGCTTGCCTGTAAAGTAGTCATTAAGCTGCGCAGCACAATTTAAAATATGTGGCTGCTCAACCTCTGAAAATGGGGTTTCTGAGCACTCTATAACTGGATAAAAGCCCACATAACTCACTCCGTGTTGGTTACCTTGAATAATAATCTCATCAATTGGGCTGGGTATTCGGGTTTGAATAATAGTCATGTTAGCTGCTGCCATAGTTGAAAGGTTAAATAGGAGCGAAATGGCGCGCACATCTCATCATTAAATGGTTTTGCCCCCGCCTGTGCTTTCTTTACACCTAAATCTCCTGCTAATAAAATATCGGGCTGACTTTGGCCGCGTAATTTTGCATAGTTTACTGTCCAAGGTCCAATCCCTTTGAGTGGCAGCCATTGATCAAGCTGTTGACAATCAGGGTTATCGGCGCAGAATTGCGCTAAATTACGCAGCGCATTCTTTCTCGCTTGAGGCATTTTAAAAAATGCCAGCTCACTGTTTGCCACTACCTCAGGGGTTGGAAAATACACTCGCTCGCCATCTTGTTCGCCCAGTTCATCCACCAGCTGAGTCACTAAGTTATGCGCGGCAGTCACACTGACTTGTTGGCCAAGTACCGCACGAATACCAGCCTCAAATACCGACCAAATACCCGGTAACCGCAGCCCTTGGGTTAACACAATTGCCCCTTGAAGTTGAGTTGTTAGGTGTTGTTCGATTTGCGCAGTATCGGCATCTAAATCGAGCACCCTGCGAATTTCACTTAAAATAGGCTGTAAAAAGCGTGGCTGATCAATATCAATGCTGACTAAAAAATGATGTTTGTGCTCTACAAACTCAGCCGTAAACTGGCCTTGGCAATGCTGGTTTTTAAAGCTGCGACCATAATATGTCTCACCAAGCCACTCAAGAGGTGAAATTAACCGCTTAGCTAAAAATTGCTGTAACGCAGCCCAATTATAAGGGGGCCGAAAAGGTAATTTAAGCGTCAACATCGCACGTGATGTACTACGCTCACCACGCATTTTTGACGGGCAAATATGTAACTGCTGTAAAAAAGCATCATTAAAGCGACGAATACTATTAAAGCCCGCTGCAAAAGCAACTTGGGATACCGACAGGCTTGTTTCTTGTAATAATTTTTTAGCGAAATGGCATTGATTAAATAACCGATATTGAGTTACTGAGATACCAAAATGTTGCTGAAATAACTGCCTTAAATAGCGGCTACTCACGCCTAGTCGCTCAGCTAACCGTTCACAGCTTTGTTGTGTTGTTAAGTCACTGTCTATCAGATGTTTGGCTCGCAGCGCTGTGGTTTTTGTTCCTTGCCATGCGCTACTTCCAGGGGCGCTATCTGGGCGACAACGAATGCACGAGCGAAATCCAGCCTGGGCAGCATTATGGGCATATTGAAAGTATTCTACGTTTTGCTCTTTTGCAGTAGGGGCAGGACAAATTGGCCGACAATAAATACCGGTGCTTTTAACACCGATGAAAAAGAGTCCATCAAAACGATGGTCGCGGCTTTGTCTGGCAAGTTGCCAATGGCTAGTATCCATAAGGTGCTCTTAACTATACATCTGCTAATAGAGTACGTGAAAAAACACAGTTTACTAGCCATTTTCGGCACTCAACCTTTATTCGCTGATTGATTTACTGGTAGCAGCTAAATAACGACGCTCAACTTCAGCCCAATTAATAACATTATAAAATGCTGCGATATACTCCGGGCGGCGGTTTTGGTATTTCAGATAATAGGCGTGCTCCCACACATCTAAACCTAAAATCGGCGTGTTGCCGTGCATTAATGGACTGTCTTGATTTAAACTACTTTCCACCACAAGCTGGTTATCTTTATTAACACTTAGCCACGCCCAGCCACTGCCGAAGCGACTAACAGCTGCTGCTGTAAATGCCTCTTTAAAGTTATCAAAGCTGCCAAGCTGCTCTATGATCGCATCTAATAAACTCCCTTTTGGCTGACCCCCACCATTGGGGCTCATTACTGTCCAAAACAATGAATGGTTTGCATGTCCGCCACCATGCTCTTGCACTACTTTTTGCAGCTCAGTTGGCAACGTGTCAATCTTTACGAGTAACTCATGTACATCAGTATCGCTATACTGGGTATTTTCAAGTGCCGCATTGGCTTTATTGATATATGTTTGATGATGCAAAGTATGGTGGATCTCCATAGTTTTAGCATCTAAATGTGGCTCTAACGCATCGTACTCATATGGTAATGGGGGTAATGTAAACGCCATAATTGTTCCTTGTCGGATTAAGAATAAGTGATCAATGCACAGTGGCACTTTGATCTGGGGTGTAACTTAACGTCTGATTGATTTGTTCTATTAATTGCGGGTAATGACTGTGCAATTTGGCAAACTGTACTAACTCTGTGTAGGTTTTGTGATGATGGTGCACAACCACTGTACGCACCGTATCGCATGGATGCTGGAGCAAATGACTTAAACTTATATGCACATCACACAAACACTGACACGCTTGCTCTGCTTGATTCATCGCTCGATATGTATCCGCTAAATTATGAGCGGCAACAACGAATGCGGGGCAGCAATGTTCAATTGCGCTAATAACTGACTGGCATATTTTTGCTTGGCTAAATTGGCTTAATAAACGAGCTGCGAGGGTGTGTGCTGTCGTGTATTTATCGCGAGCTTCAATTAAAGCACCGCGTTCAAACGCTGTATTTCCAGCAATAATGTTGGCTTGCCAAGGACTTAATACTTGCTCAACCTGAGACAATTTATTACTGCTGTGAAACTGTGGGTGTGACATAAAAATCACCTGCACAAAATTAAATGATGTGATTAATTTACACAGCCAAACAACTTAATGCAAATGATTTTTATTTATATTTTCGTATTTTTATTTCTCGGCAAAATCAATTAATGCTTGTCCTGTAAGTCGATAAATGATCCACTCATTTTGTGGCTCTGCCCCCATACTATTGTAAAAATCGATCGCAGGTTGATTCCAGTCAAGTACCACCCATTCAAAACGGCCACAATCTTTTGCGATAGCTTGGCGTGCCAAATGTTGCATAATCAATTTACCCGCACCATTACCTCGGCTATCTGGGCTAACATATAAGTCTTCAAGGTACAGGCCATTCTTGCCAAGCCAAGTCGAGTAATTGTAAAAGTACACCGCAAAGCCAATTGGCGTATCGCCTTCAAAACAAATTAAACTATGCGCTGTTGCACCTTCACTAAACAGGGTTTTTAAAATCGCCTGTTCATCGGTTTTAACTGCATCGGGCTCTTTTTCATAAATTGCCAATTCGGTAATAAAATGCAAAATAGTAGCAGCATCCGAAGGCTGCGCATCTCTTAAGGTAATCGTTTTTTGGTCTGTCATAAGCTCTCTTATTTATTACTGCATTGTTTAATACTGATCTAGTTTATCTTTTAATATTTGTAGTTGAATCGGTTTAGCCAAGTAGTCATCCATTCCAGATGCTAAACACAACTGTTTGTCTTCATCCATTGCATTGGCTGTGAGTGCAATAATCGTGATCTGTTGATGTTTAGCACCCGCCTCACCGGCACGAATTGCGCGAGTAGCGTCAAATCCATCCATCACCGGCATTTGGCAGTCCATGAGCACTAAATTAAAGTGTTCTGCAGGTACTTTCGCTAAAATATCAAGAGCTTGCTGACCATTCTCCGCTAGCGTTACGGTAAAATTCAGTTTACTTAACATTAGTTTAGATACTTGCTGGTTAATCGGATTGTCTTCAACCAATAAAATATGGCTATTTGCTCTATGCTGATCACTACGCAGTGAGGATATATAACTTGATGTCACTAAAGGTAAGTCTGTCGAACACTGTTCATCAGCGATCACTGCTATTGTTGAAATCAAATCAGCAGTGGTAATCGGTTTTGGAAAGTACGCTTGAAATCCAGCATCATTAAACCGCTGCGCGCCTTCCATCCCCGCAATACTGGTCATCATTACTAATGGCATAGCTTTAAAATCATCATCAGCTTTTAATTTTCGACACAGCGCTAAGCCATCCATTTCTGGCATTTGCATGTCTAATAACGCTATATCATATAAACTCTGTTGAGCAGCTATACGCTTTTCACACAGCTCAAGCGCCTGCCTTGCATTACATGCAAGCTCTACTTTAGCTCCCCAATGAGCAAGCTGTTGGCTTATCACAATCCGGTTGGTTTCGTTATCATCAACCACCAATATAGTGAGCTTGGTCAGATCTATGGTCGGTATACTGCGTTCGGTTTCGCTCCCCTCTTGTAGCATAATCGTCGCTGTGAATTCACAGCCTTGGCCAACTTCGCTGGTTAAAGTGACAGTTCCGCCCATCAGCTCACACAGCTGCATACAAATTGCTAAACCTAAGCCAGTACCGCCATATTCGCGCGTAGTCGACGCATCAACTTGTGAAAAAGGGCTGAATAAATCTTTTTGCTTGGTTAGATCAATTCCGATGCCAGAGTCTTTTACACTAATACTGAGCTGATATTGTTGTTCAATAGGAGTTACTGATGCGCGGATCACTACTTCACCTTGCGCAGTAAACTTAACAGCGTTACTCAGTAAATTGGTCAGCACTTGGCGAATACGCCCCGGATCGCCTTTAAATTGCACCGGTGTCACAGCCACTAAATCAATAATGATTTCGATATCTTTATCTTGCGCCGCAAGGGCTTGAGATTCCGCCACCTCTCCGAGTAAATTACAGACATTGAAGTTGATACTTTCTAGCTCGATTTTACCGGCTTCAACTTTCGAAAAATCTAAAATATCATTGATCACCGACAATAAAGAATGCGCGCTATTTTTTGCTATCGCGACTTTCGTTCGCACCGGCTTGGTCAACGCCTCAAGTTCGATCAGCTCAAGCATACCCAACACCCCATTCATTGGGGTACGGATTTCATGACTCATGGTTGCTAAAAATTGACTTTTTGCTGTTGCAGCAGCATTGGCTTTGACTAATGCAATTTTCAGCTCTTGGGCGGTTTGCTTTCGCCTTTGCGACATTAACACGCTGCCCACTAATGTCGCTAAAGAGCGTAAATAGGTTTCTTCATTTTGGCTCCAACAGCGATAGCTACCGACACTTTCCGCACATAGCACTCCTAATATACCCTCACCGGTAGATATAACGGCATCGAGCATCGAATTAATATTTAATGGTGTTGTGTAAGTGTCAATCAATTCGGCGGTTGCAGGATGGCTATTAACATCATTAATTGCCACTAAACCTTGTGCAAATATTGCTTTGAAATAAGCGGGAAATTCACTCGCTTTAAGCACTAAAGGCTGCTCAACAAAACCTTGATCATCGATAAATAAACTCACGCACGTCATTTCATCGCTAGCTTCATCAAACACCCACACTGCTGAGCGTTGCACATCAAGTACTTCACACATTGACTGCGTCACTAAATTTTTTACTACATCGAAATTACCTGCCAATAACTCAGGTGAGACGGTTAAACTCGCTAGGTTTTTATTATATTGGTTGGCTTTTTTACTCTCTAATTCGAGATGTTTATAAGTATCAATATTTTGAAATGAACCATACACACGCACGCAACGTTCATTTTTAAATTCAACTTGGCCTATCGACTTAACCCACCTTTCATTGCCTAACGCTGTGACAAGGATTAACTCAATTTCCCAGCTGTTACCATTAAGAACAGCATCTTCAAACAGTTCGCTAATTTTATCACGATGTTCACCTTGCTTATAAAAATCAAGAGCTTGCCCTATTACTGGCTGGTAGTCATCAGCGACTTCATGAATTGCTTTGACTTCATCGGACCAATACATAGTCTGTGCTTCTAAATCCACTTCCCAGGCACCAATTTGGCCTTGTTTACTCATTGCTTCAAGTAAACTTTGTTGGCGATAAAGTGTTGATTGAGTATGATAACGTTCGGTTATATCATGAATAAAACCATCTAAATACAATACTTTGCCAGCCTGATCATACACTGCTTGACCTTTTTCATGTACCCAATGAATACTGCCGTCAGAAGCGACCAAACGGTATTCTAATGACCATGGCTGACGAGCATCAACATCGACTCTCACTTTCTCTGCCACGCTTGAGACATCATCCGGGTGAATTAATTCAATGAAGCTCAGCTTATGATTATCAACTAAATCACTTGGTTCATAGCCGGTAATAACTTTTGTTTGTTCACTCAGATAGAGCATGCTCCATTGGGCATCGTATTTACATCGATACACAATGCCTGGAATATTGCCAACCAGAGACACAAATCGGTCGCGACTCAATTGCAATTGTGCTTCTGTTTCTTTTCGCTCTGTAATATCAAGATGAGTACCTATCATTCGTTTTGCAGAGCCATCACTATTGCGCTCAACGATACGTCCTGTGGTCAGTACCCACACCCAATGTCCGAGACGATGCAACATACGAACTTCGCAGACATAATAATCGCTCTCACCCGCAAAATGCTGTTCTAAAAGCTGCCCTGAAGTAACAAGATCATCTGGATGAGTATATTTGTTCCATGTATTAAAATCAGTTGGTTGTAGTTCTTCTAATTTATAGCCGATAATACTCGCCCAGCGGTTATTAAAATATGCTTTGCCGGTATCTACATACCAGTCCCAGATCCCTACTGCAGTGCTGTCCAGCACTAATTGCAATTGTGTTTTATGCTGTTCGAGTTCAAATTCTTGTAATTTCAATGCGGTAATGTCTGTGCGTATAGCAATATAACTTTGCGGTTGCCCATGCTCATCTAAAAAAGGCGCTACGGTGGTATCGACCCAATAAAAGTCACCATTTTTTGCTCGATTACAGATTTGGTCATGCCATACATTGCCTGCGATTAAGGTTTTATACATGCCTTTAAAAAAATCTTTAGGGTGAGTCCCGGAGTTTAAAATACGGTGATTTTTTCCTAACAATTCACTTTCGCAGTAACCGCTGATCTCACAAAATTTCTTATTAACAAAGGTGATCGTGCCCTTGATATCGGTCACTGCAACAATTGCATGTTCATCAAGTGCGCTTTTTTGTTCCGCTAGTTGCTTAAGTGCTAATTGCAGTGCTTCACTTTGCATTTGCAACCTTGATTGCTGCTGTAATTTACTACTAACCAGATGATCGAGGTCAATCGACAACTGCTGCAGTTCACTGCTATCCGCTAAAATAGGTATGCGGCTTCGCGAACCATTGCTAATCTCAGTCGATGCCCTAGCAAGCGAAATAAGTGGCCGTGATAGCCGCCGAGCGAACCACCACGACAGCACCAGAATGACTAATAAAGCAATAATATTAACTAACATCGCCGCTTTTTTATAAGTAGTGGCGCCTTTGAGCATAACCACCGCAGGCTTTTCCACCAGTAGTTGCCAATCAGTTGCACTAGCAAAGTTTAATTGTGTAAGTATCGCGTAGTGCTTGGTGTTATCACTTTTATGATAAGTAAAGACATGATCAAACTTTGCTAAATGCTTACTTAACATCTCAGAAAGTGAGGTGTGCGTTGCATCTTGTACAACGCCACTTTTGATAATATGAAAGGTCAACTCTTCATTATTTTCATGAACATGAGCTAAGTTTTCGAGCAACCCTTGAAAATTAACCTCAACCAAAATAATAGAGTTTAATATCTGTTGGGTATTGGTTACTGACAACACCACAAAGTGTCGTTGCGGCTTTGCTTGCGTTGAGATAAATACACTCGCTGCGCCTCGCTCTAAATCGGTAAGCATAGCGTTTAGCTGTTCGCTATCTAACTCAGAGAATGCAGCATTATTAACTAAATTAGTACGATTAAGAGGGTCAATAATAATATCAATGTCATTTACAAAGTCATAGCGCGCAACAAATTCGTTGATTAGTGATTGTTTATCCAACTGCTTATGGCTGAGTTGATCATTTAACAGGTACAAATCTTTAATATGATCTGCAAACCAAATATCAGCAAATTGCTTACCTATACTACTCAATTCAACTAGTTGCACCTCAGCACTTTGCTCCAGAGAATCAATAACATGTTGTAAACTAAACCACGACAGTAAACACAATGGCGCTAGCGCAATGACAATAAAAGTAACAATCAGTTTCGTCCGTATAGATTGGCTTTTATTTTTTAACAGGCTATTCAGCATTGTATTTCCATAATCAACTTTTTATTGTTTTAGACACTTACTTACATATATTAATGCACTAAATAACACAAGACGCAAGTTTATGCGCCTTGTGTAAGGTACTGCAGTAAAGCTAGTTTTTATTCCCATTGACACGATAAAACTGCTGACTAAATTGAGCGTAGAGTACCGGCAATACAAATAAAGTAAGAAAGGTTGCGGTAAATAATCCGCCAACAATAACCGTTGCTAATGGTTTTTGAATTTCAGCACCGATGCCTGTTGATATCAACATGGGTATCAAACCAAGCGCTGAGGTTAACGCTGTCATTAGTACCGGTCGCAGCCGAGATAGTGCGCCATTAAATGCCGCGCTTTGTAGACTATCTCCCGCTTTAACGCGATTATTAATACTCTCAACCATCACCACGCCGTTAAGCACTGCCACCCCAAACAAGGTAATAAAACCCACAGAGCTTGGCACTGATAAATATTGCCCTGATACGTAAAGTGCAACCACTCCACCAATAACTGCTAACGGCACATTGACTAAAATCAGCAATGCTTGGCCTATTGAGCCAAATGCAAAATACAAAAGTAATGCAATCAAAGCCAGCGAAATAGGCACCACGATAGATAAACGTTGCTGCGCCCGTTGTTGGTTTTCAAATTGACCGCCGATATTCACACCATAACCTGCGGGTAAATCAACTTGCTCAGCTATGGCAAGGCGAATATCCGCGACGACTGAGCCCATATCGCGCCCTTGTACATTGGCTTGGATCACTACTCGGCGCTGAACGTCATCACGGCGCACTTGTGGCGGACCAGATTCAATATTAACCGTTGCGACATCTCCAACCCTAACCACGGCACCTGTCGGTGAGGATAAACGTAGGTCTGCAATGGCTTCTGGGCTGTCACGAAACTCTGCCCCAATGCGCACATAAATATCATACCGCTCATTGGCATTAATAATTTGCCCTGCCGCAGTGCCGCCAATGCCATCTTGCACTATCGACATTAAATCCCCCACAGATAAACCATAGCGAGAAAGTGCTAAGCGGTTCGGTTTTACCACTAATTGTGCTTCACCAGCAATTTGTTCCATTGCCACATCTTTAGCGCCAGCAACACCTTTTACAGCTTGCTCAATTTGCTGCCCTTTAGCGACTAACACATCTAAATCAGCACCAAACAGCTTAATCGCTAGTTGCGCTTTCACCCCTGATAGTAGCTCATCCACCCGCGTGGCTATCGGCTGTGAAAAGTTAAACAATAAACCAGGAAACTGCGCTAATTTTTGTTCCATTAACACTTGCAGTTGTGCACGATTAGCAGCTGATTGCCATTCACTCACTGGCTTTAAACCTAAGTAAATTTCAATATTATTAACTGGCTCTGGATCCCCCCCGACTTCTGGGCGACCAATTCGGCTAAGTGCATACTCAACTTCAGGAAAGGCCAATAATATCGCTTCCAACTTAGGAGCGACCATTAATGCTGTATCCAAGCTTGCCGAAGGTGCCAGCGTTACCCGTAAGTTAATAGTGCCTTCTTCAAGCTCTGGCACAAACTCAGTGCCTAGTTGCGGCAATAAGATACCAGCAATCACCACTAATATTCCCGCCAGGGAGATCACCGTTTTACGTGCGTTCATTGCCCAGCGTAAACATGTTTGATAAGTTTTATCTAACGGTTCAAGTAATACACTGCGCCTAACTGTGACACCTTTAGAAAATAAATACACTGCCATTGCTGGCACGATTACTAGCGCAACAATCACAGCAGAAATAATAGCTAACATGATACTTATAGCCATTGGCTGGAATAATTTAGCTTCTACACCTTCAAAACTAAACAGCGGCATAAACACGACTAAAATAATTAGTGCAGCAAAAAATACCGGCCTGGCAACTTCTTTAGCCGCCATAGTAATCAATTTAGCCGGTGAGTGATCAGCATCAGTATTGTTAGTTAAGTGACGAAAAATATTTTCCACCATCACCACCGAGCCATCCACCAGCATACCAATTGCCACAGCAATACCACCGAGTGACATCAAATTAGCCGAGAGCCCTAACCACGACATGACACATAAAGCCATACTAATGGAGATTGGTATAGACAATAAAACCAATAATGTGGCGCGTAAATTCATTAAAAACAACGCCAGCACAACCACAATAAATACAAACGCTAATAGCAAGGCATCTACCACAGTATCAACCGCTTTGGTGATCAAATCGGCTTGGTCATATAACGGTTCAAACGTTACCCCCTCTGGTAGTGCTTGATTGATCATCGCAATCCGCGCGCTAATACCATCAATGGTTTGCTTGGTATTTGCACCAATGCGTTTTAATACCACTCCTGTCACCACTTCACCTAATGATTGCACACTACCTTGACCATCTTTTTTACTCATCGTAGCGGCACCTTGGCGAATTTCACTGCCAAGCGTCACCTCTGCCACATCGGCAATGGTGATCACTGTGCCATTGATGGTTTTCAATGGCGTTTGTACTATTTCTTGCAGCCCTAGTGTGCCGGCATTAAACCAACCTGTTCCACGAATAACTAACTGCTCTTGGCCGCGGTTCATATACCAGCCACCTACATTGGTGTTGTTTTCTTCCAGTGCAGTTACAACTTGTTGTTGCTCGAGCTGATAAGCCAATAACTTATTTGGGTTAAGATTTACTTGGTATTGACGCACATCACCACCGAACGACAGTACTTCGGTAACCCCATCAACGGGTAAGATGAGTAACTTCACAATCCAATCGTTTAAGCTGCGCAGCGCCATACTATCCAAGCCAGACTCAGGTGATGCCGCTAATAAGTATTGGTAAACCTGCCCGAGCCCTGACGTATTCGGGCCCATTTCTGGCAAGCCAATCCCGTCCGGGATCAGTTCTTTCGCTGCTTGCAAACGCTCAAATACCAGTTGGCGGGCAAAATAGATATCCACCCCTTCTTTAAACACCACGGTAACACCAGAAAGCCCCGTTTTAGAAATCGAACGAACTTGCTCTACATCAGGTAATGCATACATGACCGCTTCAATTGGGTAAGTGATCAGCTGCTCAACTTCAACGGCAGCCAAACCTGGTGCTTCGGTATTAACAGCCACTTGCACATTGGTAACATCTGGAAAAGCATCAAGGTTGAGTTTTGGGATCACCACAACACTGGTGACAATTAATACACAAAGAGTCAGCAAAACCAGTAGTCGATTAGCAATCGCACTATCTATTATATTATTAAACATAGTGTTAGCTCCTAATGGTTGTGCGGATCAAAACCGCCTTTAGCTTGTTCTGATGCGACAAAAAATGCTCCTTGAGTAACGACTTTAGTGCCCTCAGCCAATCCTTTAATTTCACGAAGCTGACCAAACCGCCGGCCACGTTCAATTTCAGTTGCTATAAGTTCACCGTCTTCACCTTGCACATATACCGCCCAATCACCATCTGGGTTCCTAAGTAGAGCTTGCTCTGGTACCGCCAACACTTGTTGCTCAGTTGAAAATTCAAAATACACGTCACTAAACATCCCCGGGTGTAATTGATGCTGGCTGTTTTGTACACTTAAACGCACAATCCGTGAACGAGTGATCTGATCTATAGTGTGTGCTTCTTGGATCACCTTGGCTGGGTATGTGAATTGATTCACTTTCACTTGCGCTATTGTGCCTGTATCAATATTAATGGTTTGATTTGCCGACAATTGCGCTTCAACCCATAGTAGACTTTCATCAGCAATCAGCATAAGTTCAATTCCTGCATCGACCCGCTGCCCTTGTGCAAAATTATCACTGAGCACAGCCCCTGACGTACCAGCAAATAATGTGTACTCCCCCAGTTTATCGGCTGGGCTTACCGCACTTTGCGCAATTGCTTTAGCCGATAAACCAAACGCCACAAGTTGACTGTGAGCCACTTCATATTCTGCCTTGGCTGTGAGTAAGCGTTTTTCGCTCACCGTACCTTTGCCCATTTTTTGCACCCGCAGCCACTGTGCTTTAGCTAATCGATAAGTGGTTTGTGCACTGGCGACCTCAGCACTAAATAAAGTCACTAACGGTGCGCCTACTTGAATATGTTGTCCTAAGGTTGCGTGACGTTTCACCACAATTGAATCTACTCGTGGCGACAACACATAACTGCTATAACCATTAGCTTTGATTTCACCAGGGGCATACAACTGCGCTTGATAAGTGTGCTTTTCTAATGGGCTGATCTGCACATTTGCTAAACGCATTTGTGTCGGGGTTAAACGTACCCCGCCGGCTTGATCATGTGCAACATTCTCACTCGGTTGTACTGCTGTGGTAGCACTATGATCAAGGGCTGCATCTGGTGTATGAGCGTGCGGTGCTTCTTCACTGTGTTGATGACCTGTTTTTGTATCATCAAACTTTTGTTGTGCAACAGTGGTTGCCTGCCCTAAATTGCTAAAAATAAATAGCAGAGCAGAAAGAATAATTTTTAAGCGCGTCATAGTGCAGCTCCATCAGTTAGGGGATCCGTAAAGGTAGAAATATAATGGCTAAGTTGACCACTTTGCGTTAACCAATTCACACTCGCCAGTTGGCTCTGCTGAACAATTTCAATGCCAGCAAGTAATCCTGAAATACGCTGTTGGCGCATGGTTAAGTACTCAGCGGTACTGATATCACCGCTTTGCCATTGTTGCTCTATCAACGCAAGGCTGCTATCTGCATTTGCTTGGTTAATCGACTGCCAACGCTTAACGCGCTGAGCGTACGCTTGCATCACCTCTTTACTGGCTTGTGCTTGAAACGTCATAGTGCGCTTTAAAGCTTGATATTCGGCTTCTTTTGACATCACCGTAAATTCAGCGGCTTGGTATTCATCGCTAAAATTATTCACTATATTCAGCGGCATAGAAAAACTCACAGAGACAAGGTTATCATCACCATTTTTACCTGCTACAAGCCCAATGGTTGGTTTGACGGCTCGTTCGGCTTTGATCACCTTTACTTGCTGACGCTGTTGTTGCCATTGTGATTTCACCAGCAAAAGTTGTGGATGTTGGACCACATTTTCAGTATCTGTAGTGAGTTTAATACCACTGAGTAACTGTTCAGGTGTCAGCTGTCCATCTTCGTGCCACGTTGGTAACAGTGCCTGCACAGCTAATTTAGCATCTGCATAAGCACTGGCTTGTTGGGCGGTTTGATTCAAAATTTCTGATAGTGAGTACAATGCTAATTGTTCATCCAGCAACCCGACTTCTCCGGCCGCTCGACGGCGCTTAACCACGGTAACTAAACGCTCTAATTGCTGCTCTTGCTGTTGCGCTAACTGAAAAGCTGCTTTACTACTGCGCCAATTGATAAGCGCAATCAGGGTTTGTTCAACTAATTGTAAATACGTTAATTGCATACGCTGCTGCTGTGCAACCAGTGTCAGTAGCGCCGCACTGTGTTGTGCCTGTTGTTGATCATTAATATCAAATGTTTGGCTCAGCCCAATACTAAAATTATTAGCATCGCCTTCTTTTTCAATACTCGACTCAAGGTTTGGATTATATAGAGATTGCCCTGCAGCTCGCACAGATGCAGTGGCACTTTGCAGCTGCTGAAAATCAGCCTGTAAATTTGGGTGTTGTTTCAATTGCGACAACAACCAGGTTAAATCGGCGGTATTATGCGTTGGCGTAGCCAATGCGGGTGGTGCAGCTAATACAGTCGCACACAGACAAGCAAACCCAAATGGTTTGTATAAATTCATAACATATACTCTTACTAAATAAATCGGTGACCATAATATTGGCCAGCTAAAAATTAACTTAGTGAGTGAGTAATTGGAGGGCGTAGATCAGGAATAAGCAGACGCGAATTAAATACAGGGGCGTTCAAACTAATAATGTCGTAGCTTGGTAAATTGACATGCTGCTGCCACGGCTCAGTAAAAAATGCGGGGATATGACATACATGACAATGCGCATCATCGGCGTTATCAGCTAAGGCTTGGCTTAATTGCTGATGTTGCAGTTGGTGAATATCATGATCGTTATTGACAGAGCAGTGTTCGTCTAATTGACTTTGCTGATGTAATAATTGCGAGGTTACATTAATAGCAGTGTTATGATCAGCCACGTCAAAACTATCCAGCACGGGCTGAAGTAGTAATAAAGCTAAAATTAACAACACTGATTGCTTCAAGCAATAACCCCATACAAACGATATGCAAATAACTTTAACAGAACTTAATCCCTCTGCAAAGAATTTAAGACAGTTTTATTAATTATTATGCCAGCACTGGCTAATTTAATAACGCTCACTTAATATAAATCAACATAATAAAAATACATAGAAGCGCTAAATATGGCAAATCAACATTCTCACAGTCATGACACTGACAACCAAAGCAACCGCCAGTTAGGCTTTGCGGTGTTTATCAATGTGCTGCTAACAATAGCTCAAGTTATTGGCGGTGTAGTCTCAGGTAGCTTGTCGCTAATTGCTGATGCACTGCATAACTTAAGTGATGCAGCAGCCATTTTTATCGCCCTCATCGCCCGTAAAATTGGCAGTAAAGCCGCTGATGAACGTTACCACTTTGGTTATAAACGAGCTGAAATTTTAGCCACCCTATTGAACAGCACTACGCTAATCATTATTGGTGGTTTTTTAATACTAGAAGCCATTGACAGCTATTTTAACCCAACCCCAATCGATGGCTGGATTGTAGTGTGGGTGGCAGCATTAGCACTAGTAATTGATGTTGCGACGGCGGTGTTGACCTTTCGTGCGGGGGCAAAAAATAGCATGAATATTCGCGCTGCATTTATTCATAATGTGTCTGATGCTATGGCCTCGATCGTGGTAATTGTGGCTGGTACCTTAATTATTCTCTATCAATGGTATATTGTTGATTTGATTGCCACAGTATTCATTTCGGCATATGTAATTTATCACGGGGTATTACTACTGATTGAAAGTTGCAAAATTCTTATGCAAGCTGCGCCCAATAACTTTAATCGTGAAGCAATCACTAATGCGTTACAAAAGCACTTTACAATTAGCCAAGTACACAGCATTAAAGCCTGGCAAATTGATGAGAAAACAACCTGTTGTGAACTGGTGATCATAGCTACACAGCCACTTGATATTGACGCAATTAAAGACTATTTACACCATGAATTTGCTATTGAGCAATGTATTATTGAATATAAACAGCCACAATAACAAACCATGATGCGAACTCATAATTGCATTTAATCGGATTTTTATTGAAAACAGCTCGCGTTCTCATTTATCATCGCATCTTTATTTTTATAAATATCATAGGATATCTGTGTTGTTAAAGCTGTGGTTACGCCGTACTCATTTAATACTGACATTAGTTAGTGGGCTGTTTTTGATCTGTTTAAGCATCACCGGCGCTATTTTAATTTACGCAAAAGACATTCAGCAAATCATTAATCCGCAATATTGGACAGTAACCCCGCAATCAACACCACTGGCCTATCCGGTGCTTATCAATACGCTGGCTGTTCACTCCAAACAAAATGTCACTTTACTTATGCCAGAGCAGCAGCCCACTGTTGCATGGCAAGCCCAGCTTGCTGATAAAAACTATATCAGCGTTAACCCATATACCGGACAAGTACTGCTCAAATATGATTATTACAGTACAGTGTATGGCTTTACCATGGCCGTTCATCGTTGGCTATTATACCAAGATACAGATGGCAAAAAGCCGCTGCGCAATTGGGTCTCTATCTGTGCGTTAATTTTTATTATCAATATATTCGTTGGCGTATACATGTGGCTTAAACCTAAAAATCGCCTAAAACGTTTAGTAATAAAACCCAAGGCTAAATTACGTATTTTGCTTTACCAACTCCATACAGTGATTGGCATGTATCTGTTTATCCCTCTTATTTTAATTGCCTTTACTGGTATGGCATTTCACTGGAAAGACGAGACCAAAGCAGTGCTTGAGTTTGTAACACAAAATAATGTAGAGGCACGCCCTAAAGCGCCGGAACTCGAGGTGCCAAATATAATCAATGGCGATAACTTTGCAGTGGCTATACAAAACGCATTAGCTGTATTTCCTAAGGCTGAATTATTTCGTATCTATTTGCCTAAAAAAGCCAGCGACCCAGTTGCACTTAGAGTAAGAAACCCTGATGAAAGTCATGCTTATAGTTGGGTATGGGCCGATCAATACACCGGTCAAGTCCTGCAATCTTACGATGCCTCAAAGGCCAACCTTACAACTCGCGCGTGGAATTTTAAATACAAATTTCATATTGGCGATTTTGCCGGTTTTTTGGTGCAAATGTTATGGCTATTGGTTGCACTACTGCCTGCTTTTTTTACTATCAGCGGGGGTTACTTTTGGTATAAACGCCATTATAGATAACTCAGCATTATAACGTTTTAATAAATCAGCTCGCACTGGTGGTGATGTTGAACAATAACTTTAAGTTCACACCACCAGTAACACTGTCAGATCAACTCATGCCACCCTTACCTTTCAAATAACTGCCGTTCCTGACTCGATGTAAATGTACTTTTTGCCTTGTGGCAACTCATACTTTAAACAAGTGATGTTGCTTTATTTTTCCTATTTTAGCTCCTAAAATTAATCGTACCAATTACATGGAATTAATCACTTATTAGCGCATCAGGAAAAAAGCTTAAGGACGAGAGCTATGAAAAGTGTTCTATTATTATTTATAATCAACCACCTGTGTTTTTTTATAGCAGCCGAGTTTTTTACTGGCACCTTGAGCAAACTATCAGGTAATAGCTTTCTCTCAGTGATAGGAATCATTTATGCCTTTGTGGGTTTTCCACTCCAGCTACTTATTGAGCTACTACTGCTTATTGGTTTTTGTTATCAACTTTTTAATGTCGGAAAATATCAAGCAAGTGCGCCGCTTTGGTTGGCATTTTTTGCAAGCATAATGCTGATGTTTAACTTTTTTGAATAGCAAAAAAAACAAAATGCAATTGATAATAACTATCAATACCCTTGCCTTTACACTTCTTTACACTTATTATTGCGCCAATAAAAACAGCAATATCTCATAATTACATAGTCGTAAAGGATCTTCATGTTTAAAACCTCTTTCACTTTATTAGCCCTCGCTGTAAGCACTGCCACTTTTGCCGATGAAGCAATCAATAAAAACCAATTAACCGATACGCAAATGGAGCGTGTGGTTGTCTCTGGTAGCCGTGTTTTTGAAAGCATTGATGAGGTTCCCGCATCAATTACTATTATCAATCAACAGCAAATCGAAGAGCATTTAAAAGTAAATCCAGAGCTACAAAGCTTACTTGCGCAAATGGTGCCGGGCCTTGCCCCTGATACAGGTAGTTCGAGTAATACCGGGCAAACGCTGCGTGGTCGCGCACCACTTATAATGATTGACGGCGTGCCGCAATCAACCCCACTGCGTAATGGCTCTTTAGGTATAAAGAGCCTCGACCCAAGTGCTATCGGCCGCATTGAGGTGATCAAAGGTGCCACCTCTATTTACGGGAACGGTGCATCAGGCGGTATTATTAATTACATCACTAAACAAGCAAAAAGTGATGGTAAAACCGAAGGTGAAATAAGTTTATCGAGTCGCTTTAGTGCGGTAAAACTTGAGGAAAGTGCCGGTGCAAGGCTATCAGCAGCCATTAATGGCCGTGCTGACAAATTTAGCTATTTAGTTACTGCCAGCTATGAAGAAAATGGCGTACAACGCGATGCCCAGGGTGACATACTCGGTTTACAATATGGTTTATCTGACGCAGTTACACAAAACTACTTTACTAAATTGGGCTATGATTTTGATGACGAAAAACAGCTACAATTTAGTTATAACTACTTCAGTTCGCAGCAAAAAACTGACCTTGGCGATGTTGCTGGCGATATCAGCTTAGGCGAAAAAACCTACGCAATCCATGTACCACCTGAATTACAAAAACAAGGTAAACCACAAGGCCCCGAAGGCAACGAAAATATCACCCTAAAGTACATAGACTACGCGCTATTTGATAACACCCAAATGACCTTAGATCTTTATATGCAAGATATAGAAAACGTGTTTTTCTTCTCCCCCAATCTTGCTAATCAAGACGAAAATTATGACGGCGGCCAGTCAATTATAAGATCAGAGAAAAAAGGCGCACGCGCAACATTTAATACCCTAATAGATTTTGATTCTATCGAAGCCTCATTTATTTATGGTATCGATGCATTAACCGATGTGACTTCGCAGCCACTTGTTGATGGCCGTATCTGGGTTCCAGAGATGGATATGCAAAGTGTTGCTGGCTTTTTACAAACCAAATGGGTGATTGCTGATGACCTTATTGTCAAAGCCGGTGTTCGCAAAGAAAGCATTGATTTAACGGTAGACGACTACCGCACACTTAAACTATGTAAAACGCCAACTCAGTGCTCAGTACCTATTAACGTTAAAGGCGACACTATAGATTACGATGCGACAACCTATAATGTTGGTATTAAGTACAACCTTGATGAAAAATTCAGCCCATTTTTAAGCTACTCACAAGGCTCCGATATTTCAGACATTGGCCGTTTGTTGCGTGCTGCCACGGTAAACGATATTGGACAGATCCAAACTGAAGCCTCGATCATCGACAACTATGAAATTGGTTTTAATTCACAATTTGATAATGTACGTATTGAAGTTGCCGCCTATCGTAGTACCTCTGAACTTGGCACAACCAATAAATTTAATGAAGTGACCGGCGTATATGAACCAGTACGAGCACCACAGGAAATTTGGGGCTACGAAACACTGGTAGATTATACAATTTCTGCAAACCTAAAATTACTGGCAACGTATAGCTATGTTGAAGGTAAAAACACCGAAGCAGATGTTTATTTAGGTTCTAAACAGATCAGCCCACCAAAAGCGACAGCTAACCTAAACTGGCAACCCAGTGATGCTATGTCTCTAACATTAAGTTACCTGTATGTCGGCGATAGAAAACGCTTTGCAGCAAATGACGATGGCAAATATGTGGGCGATCAGGGCCCTGTCGAAAGTTATAATATTTTTAACTTAACTGGCCAATACCAATTTGCTGATAACTGGCAAGGGTTTGCAGGTATTGAAAACTTATTTAACGAAGATTACTTTCCAGCCCGCGCTCAGTCATATACATTCGGCGGCTATAACATCAAAGGTTTAGGAACAACAGCAACTGTTGGCGTTAAATATAAATTTTAAGCATCATTAAACTCGTTCATTGCGCTGTGCAATGAACGAGCCTTTCTTAATTTAACCTTTAACCTTAAATATAAATAGCAATCTGTTCATAAAGCAACCAACAATGCAAACTTAAACGAGAATCACACGCAATATTAACCATATGATTTAAAAGGAAAATACTTGCAATTTTGTGGTTTTACACTAAACTTGTCGCAATTATGAATTTCAAGGTAGGCCGTTATGAAAGGTAATCAAAAAGTTATCGACAGCTTTAACACATTGCTTGCAAATGAACTTGCAGCAATCGATCAATATTTCATCCACTCACGTATGTACGATGATTGGGGTTTAGATAAACTTTATGTACGCCTTAATCATGAAATGGAAGAAGAAAAAGATCACGCTGATTGGTTAATTAAGCGTATTTTATTCCTCGAAGGCGTACCGAACATGACCAAACGTCGTGATCTAATTATTGGTCATGATGTTAAATCAATGATGCAAAATGACTTAACCCTAGAGCTTGAAGTCGTTGAGTGTGTTAAAGAAGTAATTGCAGTCTGTGAGCAAGAAAAAGACTATCAGTCACGTGAGATCCTTGAAAAGCTATTATTCGATACCGAAGAAGATCACGTTTACTGGCTTGAACAACAACTTGGTTTGATTGATAAAATTGGTAGCCAAAACTATCACCAATCACAAATGGGCGAATAGGAGCTAAATTATGAAAGGCGATAAAGACGTTCTTGTTGCATTAAATAAAATACTGGCAAATGAATTAGTAGCCATTAACCAATATTTTTTGCATGCCCGTATGTTTAAAGATTTTGGTTTTAGCGCATTAGACAAAGCCGATTACAAAACCTCGATTCAAAAAATGAAAAACGCTGACCGTTTAATTGAGCGTATTTTATTTTTAGAAGGCTTACCTAATCTTCAAGATCTTGGCCGTTTACGCATTGGCGAAAACAGCGAAGAAATGATTGCCTGCAACATGAGTTTTGAACTAGATTCATTGGTTGATCTAAAAGATGCGATCAAACTTGCTGAAAGTAAAAAAGATTATATTAGCCGCGAAGCGCTCGATAACATTTTATCTGAGCAAGAAGAGCAAATTGACTGGCTAGAAACGCAACAACAGTTAATTAAAAGCACCGGTATTGAAAACTACCTGCAGTCGCAAATGTAACGTTTGGTTAATACCAAAAAAGCAGCTTAGGCTGCTTTTTTAGTTTTTATAATACAGATAAATGTCACTGAGTTTAAACGATTACCAATAAGCAATAGCTACGCCACTTGCTCAGTAATATCAGCAATTTGAATAAGCTTACGGTTGAGGATCTTTTTAGTACAGCCGCAGCATTTGCCGCACTGGCTACCGACTTTAAGCTCTTTAGAAAGCTCGCGCATTGTAGTCGCGCCTTCGTCGATTGTTTGTTCAATTTTTTTATCTGTCACACCGTGACATAAACAGATATACATGAATACAAACTACTCTCAATTACATTCGAGCTTGTATATTAATCTAAACGTAAACGGTTCGCAATTAATAATCGCATAAAATTGAGAATTATTTTTATTTGCTTAATTTCATATAGTTTTAGATGATCACCGCAATCCGGTTAACTGATATGTGCCCTAGCGGTCATTCAGGGATTATATTCTATCTGCAAATTTCACTCATTGACGATTTAGTAGCTATCTACTTACTTCTTATTGCTTACCAACATTAAGAAATTCCGCATAAACTTCTAAGTCAATTTGATCCCCAACAATCGGTATATAACTGTCCATGCCAAAGTCAGAACGTTTGATTTGACCTACCGCGCTAAAACCAATGGTGTATTTTCCTGTCATCCAGTTGTCTGCTCCACCGTGAAATGTGGCTTTAAACGTCACAGGTTTGGTAACACCTCTAAGAGTTAAATCACCTGAGAAATTAAAACTGTTATCAGATATAACTGTAACAGTGTTGCTAGTAAATGATGCCTGCGCAAAACGTTCACTGTTAAACCAAGTGTCATTTTGTAAGGTTTCTGCTAAGTCAGCATTATTAATATCAATAGAGCTAATATCCACCACTGCGTTTAATGACGCGGCAGTCATATTATTAGGATCAAAGTTGAGTTGTGCATCAAATTTATTAAAACGCCCTACATAGGTTGATAACCCTAAATGTTGGATTTTAAATATTAATGCAGCATGTTGACTGTCTAGCTGATATTCGCCCGCTTGAAGCGCTATCAACTCAGATTTAACAGTTGGTGCAATCCAACTCACACAACTTGTCAGTAACAGCGCAGCACACATAACTGAGACCGAATGTATAAATGTTCGCATTGTATTCTTTAACGCTGAGTTCATAGTAGTAAAGCCATTAGTAATGTGTTGAGTGTAGGTAAAATAAAACGTCATTTTTCATAAAATCAAAATATATAATGCCTCATATTTTCCATTTTCACTTCTCTTTTATATTCTGATGGAGTGAAGCCGTGAATTTTTCCTTCACGCTCAAAGCCGAACTACTCAAAAGTGCATTTAGCGGACGGTGGTAACGCCCTAAAAAGTAAAGTGCGTAGCTGAGCGAAACCGAGTCAAACTTTAGCAGTTCCGCCTTAATTAGCTTATTAAGCGCCGTTATTACTGTCTTAAGGTTATCATTTCTTTTGCTACAAGTGCAGCTGAAGGCAAAAACATTGTTGAGATAATACGTTGATCTGCAATCACAGCGTGTTTATCTTTTAATGTTTTTTTATTTTGAGCAATAGCACCATTCTTATTAAGTTGATTTTCAATAAGAAAAGGTAAAAGTGTTCCTTGTTTTGCCCATGGTTTCGATGTTTCAGTAGAGTTAGGAAAACCAGCTATTTTTTTTCCTTTCACCAAAAACTCCCCATTAGATAATTTCACGTTTACAATGCCCGCTGAGCCATGACCACCAACACCTAAAATACCACCTGACTCATAAATACTACTGATAATGGATTGGATTTGTTTGTTATCTGTAACGTCAAACATTACTCCATAGCCACCACCTATGAATACGCCCCAATAGTCATTTGGGTCAATTTGAGCAGGTTTGAATGAGCTGTTTGCTTTTTCTAAGAAGCCTTCATATTTGATGGTGTAACTACTTATACCTAAAGGCTCCAACATAAACTTAACTTCTCCACCATTAGGTGATACAAAGTCAACTTCAAAGCCGTGGCTAAAAAAAATGTGATACGGAGGTGCAAATTCCCATAAATTATTTCTTGCGTCATGCTGTTCAGGATCCCCCATATTTATCATATTAGATGCCACTATCAGTACCTTCTTTTTAGGCTCTGCTATTGCATTTGTGGCTAGCAAAGCGCCTGTTAGTAAAATAATGGATAAGAGTTTCATTTTTTTCCTTTATAAATAATTAAACTATTATTTAGACGAGACAAAAGACGAAAAGGTTTAAATATAGAATTTGTATCGGTACTTAAAAGCGTATTAGGAAGGCCTGCAAGATAGAGGTTTAGTCAAGTCAGATAAAATAGTTATCAATGAACGACCGCTATCCGAACGCAGCCAACTGTAAAAAGAGGGCCTATGCAGTCTTAGTCTTTGTAGCTTATTTTCTGCTTGGGTTTTAAACGCTAATAACTGCTGGCAAATTTCAACTTATTGAAAATTCTTAACCCCTTTAATTTCATTTAGTGCTAGATTTTCTAAATTTTTTATCAACCATAAAACGCTAAATTTATATTTCAGATGCTCAACCCTCTCACACTTAAAGTAAGAGGGTTATCATCTTTAAAAGTTAATTGTGATGCCAATAGATGGTAAAGGCATACCAGGGAACTGGTAGTCTTTTTCAAACTCGCTGTAGTCTTGATTGTATTCTAGCTCCTGGACTGCGCGTGAAGCATAAACATTTAACACTTCAAAATATAAATTAGCATCAAAGCCATAGAGCTGTGTTTTATAATCTGCACGAATGTCTAAACGGTGGTAATTGCTCCATTGTGAACTGTTAAATTCACTGTATTTTGGAATATAAAAGAGCGCATTTTGACTGCCAGTTTCTTTATAAGGCTGTGCAGATAATACTGGCGTATAGCGCCTGCCACTTTGAAATCGCCATTTTGCACCGACTTGCCAGTGATCATTCCATTTATAATCTAAAACCAAGTTTGCAACCCAAGGCAGGTCAAATTCAGAATTAAACGCCTCTGCTGTTAATGGGTTATTTCGCTCTGTTTTACTATAAGCAATACTTGCCCAGCCAAACCAGTCGTTCGACAGTTGCTTATTTACAAGTATTTCAATCCCATACGCTTCGCCACTGGCAACATCATCAAAAAGCAGATCACTGAGTGCTACATCGTTTTCGCTGCGAGCTTGTGCTTGCGGGTTTGCAACAACGAGGTTTTTCAATTCTTTGTAAAAAAGCTCTGTTCGTAGAGCTATTCCATCAGCTAATTGTGAATCAAGGCCTAAAACCCATTGCGATGAATTACTCGCCTCAAGGCTTGGCTCTCCATATTGAGCGGTTAAAAATTGATAGTCATCTATAAAGGTATGATGGATCCCGTAGTTTAGTCTGAGCGTGTGATTGTCATCGAGGTCGAAGCCAATCCCTAATCTTGGTTCAACATAACTTTGGCTGTTATTGTCTGTGCCAACAACAGCAATGCCGATTTGATAATCAAGTTTAGCAGTGATTTGCCCCGTAAGATGGGTGTAAGCATGATAATCTGAAATAGTTAAAGTCCCTTGCTCATTAAATTTAGGACTAAAGTAGCTAGGTGGGCACATTTCAAATTCGGTATTACACGGCATCAACCGGCCACTGGCTAGATAGTCTACAGACGTGTCTCTATAGGTGGCACCAAAATTTAACGTAAAGGATTCTGCTACGTATTGGTTTTCAGTTTTGAAAATCAATTTTGTGATATCTGCATCCCATCTAAAAACCTCCCCTTCACGCTCTTGCTGATTTTGAGTCAATAAATTAACACTAAAATTAGTCTCTATTACATCGCCAAAATGTTGCAAACTCACCGCTTGACTGTGGTAGTAAGTTTGATATCTTTCGCCGCTGGCTAGATCAGGATTTTTAGCAATATCTCTACCGTCTTGATCAAACGCTATTTCGATATAATCTTTTGCGCCACTGGCGGAGAATCGAATAATATTGTTTGCGTCAAAATCCCAAATAAATTTTGCCTGATAGTCTCGATTTCTCGGTGGTACCGCGAAAGAAAAGTCTTCGTCTTCTATAAAATTATCAACATAAGTATGAACTAAGCTTTCTCGAAAAGAAACGTAGAACGCTGCGTTGCTTGATAAGGCCTGTTCATATAAAAACCCACTTCTAAAAAAGCTTAAGTCGATCACTCGTGCCGGCTCCACACCATTGGGATCTCTTAAATTGGTTAATATCACTCCGCCATTCGCATTTGCGTATTGACTGCTCCAAGCCCCCGTTTTTAACTCAAAACTCTCAACGAGAAGTGGGTTATAAACACTTAACCCGTCATTATGAAAAACATACCCCATCTCCAAGCCATCGGTAAGATATAAGTTGTCATTGCTCGAGCTACCACGTATTGCAGGCTGCGCAACCGGGCCTCCGGTGGCGGGAGTTGCAAGTACAACCCCCGGCAGTGCTTCTAAGCCCTTTAATGGATCATTACCGGTGCCTGGTAATGATAAGAGCTTGTCTGAACTGATCTTTAAACCATCTGGTTTTACTGCGATCACCGTTATTTCTTCGAGCTCTTTTTCATCACTAGCCTGAGCGTTAATGACTGCCAAAGCACAGATTGTTAAAGGTAATAATCGTGTCATTTTATTCATAGTATCCATTCCTTGTATAAATTGTGATGACAACAATTTACGCCATGGATTGAATTTGCTTTAATTAAGTTTGTTGATTTTGAACGAATGGGCAGCTTTTTGTATGAATGGGCATTTTCCGTTAGGTGAGATAAATCCTTGGCGATATTTTTTTATCTTGGGGTTTATTTTAGCAAGCTTATTTACCCTCGTTAACGATGATGAAACACGTCATGTTGTTGAAGTTTTTTTACAGTGGCAGCTTCAAGTTCATAGCGGATCATTATTTTTTATCGCCACTCACCTATTTTTAACTAGCCGATTATCAGGACTTAACAGTGCTTTAAAGTTGCTAGTGAGCGCATTTATTGCCTCTCTATTTTATGCCCCCGTCTCACTGCTATTTGATGTTTATTGGCTACATGATACTGATTATACCCTCGCAGCTTTAGTCCAAGAATGCAGTGATATGATCCCCACGGCAATGTTTTCTTGGTTAGTTGTAAACCTACCTTGGTTAACTGGGCTTTCTTTGCAAAGAAGAACACCTTTACCAGAAACGCCGCCCGACACGCCAACTTTAGCAATTGCTCACACAATACCGATATCCCCTCCCTTAGCGCCACTCAAAGCTGCAGAAGTAATAGAACCAGAAACAAAAAAGCTTACCGCATTTTTACAGCTCGCTACTGTAAATAACGTGGATGAAATAGTCTATTTAAAAGCTGAGCTACATTATTTAAAAGTCGTTGCACATGATTTCGAAAAACTGATCTTATTTAATTTAAAAGATGCCATATCGGCTTTGGCCGAAGCTGATGAACAACATACAATGAGTCAAACTCACCGTAGTTATTGGGTCAATCGGGCGTATATTCGCAGTGTAAAGAGTAAAGGTCGCCAAGCAACACTACTCATGAGCAATGATGATAAAGTGTTGGTAAGTAGGAATAATATGCAAAAAGTAAAAGCATGGTTTTAAGCATACGTTTATATTCAATTACAGAGTTCACCCTCAGCCGCACCACAAAACCTGTTGTTGTACCTTTACTCTAAAAAAGAAATGTGGCAAAGTGCGCACTTCTCGGGGGAGTAGCCTGCTTGATGCCTTTTAACTTAAAGCGCAGCAAGTAAACTTATCAACATAATTGCACCTCATGTGCATGGTAAGTTTGTAATGTAGCAAGCATTATCGGCAAGACTTGGGTAAACACTATCCTCATGGCGGGAGATAGGCGTTTACCTTGGTTTAATGTTCCCGCCTTATAGAAGTAAAATGGATACATTTATCACATCAACCGTCACCGTTGCTTTAGCTGAAATAGGCGATAAAACGCAACTTTTATCCCTGCTGTTAGCTGCCCGCTTTACCAATAAACCTGCACTTATTTTAGGTATTTTAGTCGCTACTATTATCAATCATGGTTTATCTGCATGGTTGGGCGATTATTTATCGCAAAGCTTTACCTCTTCGTACCTGCCTTGGATTGTGAACGGCTGTTTTATTGTCGTTGGCTTATGGCTACTGATCCCAGATAAAGATGAAGAAGTAAGCAATAAGTACGATCAATACGGGGCTTTTTTAGTTGCCTTGGTGCTGTTTTTCATTGCCGAAATTGGCGATAAAACCCAAATAGCAACAGTATTGCTTGGCGCTCAATATCAATCAGTGTTGTGGGTAACCATAGGAACCACTGTAGGTATGTTACTTGCCAATGTGCCGGTTATTTATGCTGGCAATGCCTTGCTAAAACGTATTCCAATGGCAAAAGTAAGAATGCTTGCTGCAATAGTGTTTGTTGCTTTGGGTTGTTACGGCCTAGTTACTAGCTAACTTTATCTGCACGTTACAGCACCGGCGAATATAGTTTTGCTGGTGCTTGGCGTACACTAAATGTTTGCGTTGTGAGAAGTAGCGAACAACATACTAATAAAACACTAACTGCACCCATGATACCAAACCATTGCAATAATGAAGGCTGCTTACGCTTTACTCTCAGCCAATTCATATACAATCCAGCCATACATATACAGGTCATTAAACAACCAAATACAGCCCAAATTAACTTCGTACCTAGCCCTGCAAAGTTGCCAAAATGCAAAGGATCGGCGGTATCTTTGATGCGCGCGATAACAGGTAAATCTGCGGCTTTTTGAATTGCCAGTACATCTGCTGAAGCTGGATCTAAATACACTTTATTAGCTCGTAAACGTACTAAAATGTCATCATTATCGCCCAGTACCACAACCGGTTTATTTGCTTTGCTTGGGTATTGTATAGCGCGAATCTGTAAACTTGGAAACGCTGATTGCGCCGCGTTTACCATGGCACTTATCGCTGGCGGATGCGCGGCGTCAGTTTGTAGATCCGTAACCTCTGCGGGGGGTTTTATATAATGGTCAATTTTGGCTGTTTGTAGGGTGTGTTCAACTAAGTACCACACGCCAGTAATGGCCATGACCACAATAAACCAGTAACTCCAAAGCCCCAGTAATTTATGCCAATCAGCCCAGCTGCTACGATTGGTTGTTTTTAATTGCCGTGGCTTTTTTAAAAAATGTCGCCACCACTGGCGATAAACAATCGGACTAGTAACCACTAAAATAACCAAGAGAATGGCTAAACTCGTGACGATCAACTTACCAGTCCAACCCATCGATAGATTCATGTGCCAGTTACGTAAAAAGCGCGATACTCGCCCCCACTGACCTTCGCCAAGCCATTGCCCCGTCGCACCATCAACATACACAAACAAAAACTGTTGCTGCCACTTAAGCGACACTTCGGTTGCTAAGTAAGGTTGCTGATGGCGCAATATGCTAATGATTTGGCTGCCAGGATAACGCTGGGCAAGTGTATTCTCAATTGCAGCAAAGTCAGTATTAGGGAAATGCGAGAGGGCACGAAATTTACTATCACTAAGATATTCAATTTCGTGGCTCAAGGTTGCCAACGTGCCAGATAAACACGTTATCAATAACAAGCTGCCAACCAAGAGCCCAGCCCAAGCATGTAAGTTAAACCACTGCTTTGCTTTCATAATCCGTAATTGTCAGTTTAGAATGTGTACTTAGCCGACAAATACACGCGGCGTGGTTCCCCCGGGAAATGCCCAGCACGAGTTATAAAGCCACTTGATGCATACTCTTTATCAAACACGTTTTTAACTGAGAGCTGCCAAACCCATTGTTGATATTCAGTCTTCCAAGCCATGTTATAAACGGTATACGGCTGTACTTTATCACCGTCTAAACTGACTTGTTCATCAACATAATCAAGACCTGCCGCGATTGATGAGTGCAACTGCGGTAACTCATAACGCGTCCACAACCCTGCGGTATTTTGTGGCGCATTGGCAAATTTATCGCTGCCTTTTGCTTGCGCGGAAAATTTTTCACTTTGCTCAACAATACGCGTGTCGTTGTATGCGTAACTTGCTGTGATCACTAATCGCTCAGTGATATCACCAACAATCTCAAGTTCAAAGCCTTGGCTGTCAACTTCGCCTAACGCTTCCATTTGATCAACGCCGGTGTCTGATATCTCAGTGCTGGCTTGTAAAATATTGTTACGGATAATGCGATAGGTTGCCATGTTCACAGCCAACGAGTCATCAAGTAACTTAGTACGTAAACCAAGTTCACGAATATTGCTGTGCTCAGGTTTAAATGGCCCGCCTACATCTTGATTTTGGTTACTGGCTGATTGTGGCATAAAGCCTGTGCCATACAGCGCATAAGGGAAAAAGGTATCGTTTAAGTTATAACTTGTGCCAATACGATACGTCACATCGCTGTCTGAAAACTCGGTGTTATTAAGCACATCGGTGTCTTCAAAACGATCGTATCGTAAGCCAACCGTAACATTCCATTTATCGGTAACATCAACTTGGTCTTGTGCATACAGGCCAATACGTGTTGACTCAGTACTTGATAAACGCGGTGTTACGTTTGCTAAATCATAATCATCTTTTGAAGTCAGTCCATACACAGGATTTAATATTGAGATCCCTGGGACTGGGCCGCCTTTACTGGCTTGTACAGCTGTTCTATATGCTGATTCAAACTCATGCTTATACCAATCTACACCCACCAGCATCACATGTTGCATAGCGGCAAGCTCAGTGTCAGCAATTAAATTGGTAGTAAAACTAAGCCCGGTATTTTCGCGTTGTTGATCACGAAATTCGCGCTCGCTCCAATCCAGTACTCCATCGCCATCTGTGTCACTTAGTCCACGCGGCTCATGATAGTTTTGATTAGCATCGTTACTAAAATAACGCGCAGTGATATCACTGCGAAATACCTCATTAAATTGGTGCTGAAAACTTGCTTGAAACACGTCAGCAATAACGGTTTGATAATCCGTTGCTTCATTATGATTCCAGCTAATGTCGGCAATGAAGTTACCGTTTTTATCCACTGGCACCCCACGTAATCTAGCGCCGCCTAAATCTTGATCAACATGGGTATATTGCAATACCAAATTAGTATCGTTACTAAAATCAAATCGATAGCCTAAATCAATAATGGTATTATCTTCGCTGGTATTTTCACGAAACGGTTTATCTGAATCTTTATAAACACCAACACGGTAGGCTTGGGTCTGTGCGTCATTGGCACTGCCCGTTGATTCGATTGCGGCACTAAAAAAATCATCATTACCCAGTTCAACTGCAACGGTTGTTTTACTATCATAGCTGGGCTTTTTGGTCATATAATTAATGATCCCGCCAGGGTTACCACTGCCGTACACAGCGCCACTAGGGCCTTTTAAAACAGCCACTTGCTCAATATTAAACAACTGTGGTACCGCAAAACCACTAAATGGGTCACCTTTTACACCATCGTATAAAATTTCATCTTGGCGAAAACCACGAAACGTAACACCTGAGTAACTAAAGCCATTAACACCCGCGATATTACTGTATAGATCAGTTACTTGACGTGCAGCCTGATCGCTGATTAACGCTTGCGGAATAACCTGGATTGACTGTGGAATTTTCTCTAGCGGCGTATCGGTACGAGTACCAAACGTTGATTCTGTTGGGCGATACAGTGAAAACGCTCGTCCAACGACTGAAATGGTTTCTATGTCGTTTTTTACAACAGTAGACTCATCAGTTGCAGATCCTGCTGCTGTTGTTTGCGCAGCAACGACAACAGGCGCAATGGTAATATAACTTAGGGCTAATGCTATTAAAGAAGGTTTCATTGATATTTATACAGCAATCAAAATAATTTACGGCATGATAATAAAAACCACTATCATTTACAATGCTGAAGTGGAATTATTCTCTTCTTGTTGCAAAGCTTATTTAACAATCTTTAAAATCTCTTTAAATACAGGTGTCGCTGCCACTTCGGTCCATTGAAAAATCACACTTTCAGCGCAGCTGATCACAGCACCGGCTTGTCTTAACTGAGCGATGGCTAAATCGCGGTGCAGATCATTACGCGAACTAATCGCATCCATGACTAAAAACACCTGATAACCTTGCGCCAATAAATCTAAACAAGTTTGTAATACGCATACATGCGCTTCCATACCAACTACAATGATTTGCGTGCGCTTATAGCTAGCAATAAGCTCTAAAAAACCGTCCTCTTTACACGCGCTAAAGTGGGTTTTATCAAAGTATTCAGCCTGCCCAATCTGAGCTTTTAATTGCTGATCAGTTTCGCCAAGCCCTTGTTTATATTGTTCGGTGACTAAGATAGGAATTTGCAACAATTGTGCGGCTTTTACTAATTGCACTGTGACCTGTTTTACTTGTTCATAACGAGGCATCGCCGGACTTAATTTGTCTTGAATATCGACAACTAACAGCAGACTTTGCATGGTGTGTGTATTAAATGAGTGAGGCAATGTGAACATCCTGTAATCTAAACATAACTAACAGCATAAGTGATTTGTTATATAAAGTTAATTCTTTAATTAAACTGTAAGTTGTTATGCTATATTTACTAACGGATAACAACTATTTTACCTCAGGGGAGCTGTATCATAAGTGCGGTTGAATAACTTTTTTTTCATTTTATTTAGTATTTTATGCACTTTGTTTAGTGTTAATTCCAGTGCTCAAAGCTATGCTCAGCAATTACAACGCTTGTCCACTGATGAAGGGTTATCACAAGGCCACGTTACTAGCACACTGCAAGATAAACTAGGGTTTATTTGGATCGGAACGATGCAAGGTTTAAACCGGTTTGATGGCTACGAAGTAAAAATATTCTCTGGTGAATACACACTGGATCAACTCTCGATTATTCTGTTGTTTGAAACAAGCAATGGCGATATTTTTGTATCAACTGAATATTCTGGTGCGTTTCTTATAGATCCTGTGACACTTAAAGTCAGTAAAGTTTATTCAGGTAAGTTAAACGCTGAAGATAAACACTTTTCTCCTATTTTTGCCATCGCCGAACATCAGCAGCTGTTTTATTACGCCATTAACCAACATGTGTATGCCTTTGATCCACAAAAAAATACCTATACCCATGAGTTTTCAATCAGTAAAGATGATAATTTTGTCCGCGCAATTACTGTTCATAATGACTTTTTGTATATTGCCACCACTGATGGGTTGTACTCTAAATCATTAATTGATGAACATATAACTAAAATACCTTTAGTTGCCAAGGATAAGCTCAACCTCGATAACAATAATATCAAGTTTTTAACCGTCGACTCGCAGCTTGGCCTGCTGGTTGGCACGGTCGAAGGTTTTTATTCTATTGCATTTAATAACAATGAGTTACTAGACTTCAACAACGTAAAAACGCTGCTTGCAGAACATAATATTTGGGACTACGTTAATACCCCTTATGGTGAATTTATAGTCACCGAGGATGGTCTGTATGAATACCATCGCCATACTGATCACAATGAGTTTCTTTTTCGTTTTGATCAAAGTAAATTCAACATGACCGACAACACGATTTTAGATGTAATGGTCGATAAAACAGGGCTTATGTGGCTTGCCTCGCGCTCACAAGGTGTTTTTACTTGGTCAACTTTAGCAAGGCGTTTTGGCAATATTCAAATCACCAGTAATGATAAATTGCACAGTAATGTGATCTTTGCTGTTTACCAAGACAATCATAACGTTTGGCTGGGCACCGATAATGGTCTTGCCAAAATGCGCCAAGATGGGACAACAGAGAAAACTTACTTAGTCAGCAATGACACTAAAGCGTTTTATGGCCAATTTGCTGTGTATGGCATTGCCTCGGCACACTTAAATGAGCCAGATCGTTATTTGTGGTTACTACTTTATGATGGTCTTGCTTTATTTGACAAAAAAACCGAACAAAAAATAGCTCTACCAATGCAAGGCAATACACAAGCCATTATCGACAGCGGCCCAGCTTATGGCTATCACCAAATCACGACTGATACCTTTGCATTTTTTAGCGAGAATGATTATTTCCTGTATGATGGAAACAGTGGTCAGACTAACGTAATTAAAGGTCTCAAAGAGCAGTTAGATCCCGTCAACGTGCACACCTTTTTAAAACCGTTACCTAATAAACCCGATGACTATTTGATCAGCGTATCTGGGGCGTTATATCGTTATAATGAGTCTAGCCAAAAACTCACCTTAATATACAAAGTTGAAAATTATAACCCAATAAATTATGTCACTATTGATGACTGGGTGATCGATTATAACAATACGCTATGGCTTGCCTCTTCCCAAGAAGGGCTAATTGGTCTTGACGCCAACAGCTATGAAGTAAAACACCGTATAAATCTCAGTAATGGCATTAAAACTAAAACAATTGTCGCTTTGCAAATCGACCAATTTGGCTTTTTATGGATCAGCAGTAAAAATGGCCTTTATCGGCTCGATTTAAGTTCAATGCAACTCAATGCATATACTGTTAAAGATGGCTTAACTGTGAATGAATTTAATATCGACTCACATACACTGTTAAACGATGGCCGCTTAGCCTTTGGCAGCACACGTGGCGTGCTAACACTCGCCCCACAAGACTTTTTATCCGTCCCTAATGATCGTGACAGCACTGTGACTGAAATCACCGATATATCGTTACTCTCACGCTCACTTAATTATCATCCATTGCAATACGCCAACCAGCCTTTACAACTGACTGATGAAGACATGGGTTTAGAAGTTAGTTTTTCCAACTTTGATTTTCAAAATGTTGATAGAACACGCTATAAGGTGTCATTAACTGGCCCAAGTAAATTAAGCTATGAAAAGCTAAATAACAATAAAGTCTTTTTTACTAAACTCCCTGCTGGTGATTATCAACTTACAATCGCAGCATATAACTTAAATGACTCAGGCCTCGGTGATGAAAAAACGCTTAACTTTAACGTTGCTTATGCCCCGTGGCGTTCTCCTCTTGCAATAAGTCTTTATTTATTACTTACGTTTTTAGTGCTATTTGTTATTTTTTGGCAATACCGCTCTCGTCAGCGCATTATTAAGCATACTCATGATGAAATACTGCAATCACAACAACAAACTGAGCTTGCTTTAAACAGTAGTAAAAGCGGTGTATGGGAAGTTGATATTGGCGCACATTGGATAAAACAGCAGCGCTTAAAACACGAACTAGGCTATCAAACTTTGCCTCAGAAGTTTAATTTTGACGATTTTTGCGCATTAATACACCCTGATGATAAGCGCAAAATACTGCATGATTGGCATATATTCATCACTCAAAAAAATGCTCAACAATGGCAGGTCACGTATCGGCTTCAACATGCTAATGGAAACTGGCTTTGGTACCACGACATAGGTAAAGTGATAGAAACGAATGAGCAAGGCTATCCTACAAGATTAGCTGGAATTTATACTAATATTACAGAGCAGCGTGCTACAGCACATCAAGCTGCGGTATTAGGTGAAGCCTTTAGTCAAATAAACGATTGGCTACTTATTTTAGACAGTCAACTCATTCCATTTTCTGTTAATAATAGCTTTGCTGAAGCCTTCTCAATGCAAAAAAAACCAGCAAAGCTTGAGCTAAAAAGGTTTTTAGCGGCACTGGGTAAAAAACAATATGTCGACTTCATCAATATTCTAAAATCATTGCAGCCAAAGCAGAACTGGCGCGGTGACGCATATATAAAAACTAAGATAAATCCGTCGCACCCCATTCATATCAGTATTACCGCAGTGGCAAAAGACAGTAATGTGGTGAGCTATTATGTGGTAGTTATTTCTGATTTAACTGAGCAAAAACGCGCTGAAAATGAGCTTCGTTATCTGGCAAACTATGATCCATTAACTAAGCTGCCAAACAGAACATTAATGTATCAAAAGATATCGCATGCGATAAAAGATGCCGATACGCGCGCGAGCCTTGTTGCTTTGCTGTTTATAGATTTAGATAAATTCAAACCGGTGAATGACTCGTTTGGTCATGCGGTTGGCGATCAGCTATTATGTGATATTACCCATCGAATGAATAGCATGCTTGATAATAATGCCATTGTCGGGCGTCAAAGTGGTGACGAATTTTTGTTATTGATTAAAAACTTAGACTCACCACAAAGTTTAAGTAACTTAGTACGTAGCCTAACTGCAGAGCTTGCAAAACGGGTGGTGATCAACGATTTTGCAATTAATATCTCGGCCAGTATCGGTGTTGCACTCTACCCATTTGATGCCGATACCACCGATGAGCTTATTCGTAATGCCGATATAGCGATGATGCATGCTAAACAATCAGGCCGCAACGGCTTTAAGTTTTTCACTGAACAAATGAATAACCAAATCACCCAAAAGCTGCTGCTCGAAAATGCTTTAAAAGACGCCTACAAGGACGATTTGTTTTTTAATAATTACCAGCCAATTGTTAACAATAAAAGTAAAAAAATCAAAGGTGTAGAGCTCTTAATGCGTTGGCAGCATCAGGCTGAATTGATATCCCCAGCAGTGTTTATTCCTATTGCGGAAGAAACTGGTTTAATCGATGTACTAACCGAACAAGCGCTGACCCGTGCACTTGAAGATCTCGCACCATTATTTAAAGCTAATCCGCGGTTTTATCTATCTTTAAACTTATCACCGGTGCATATTTTAAAGTCTAATTTAGCCGAACGCTTATTACTTATTCTAAATCAGCATCATATAAAACCTGTTCAGTTACGTTTAGAGATCACCGAAAACACCTTGCTTGATGACAAAAACAAAGCGGCTAAGCAGCTGCAAGCACTCAGAAGCGCTGGTTTTAAATTGTTATTGGATGATTTTGGCACCGGGTATTCTTCTTTAACGTATTTAAGTCAATTTCCAATTGATGTGATTAAAATTGATCAAAGCTTTGTGCGTAATATCGGGCGAGATAGCAATAATGAGTCAATTATCAGAACAATCCATACCTTAGCTGAAAACCTAAATCTGTATTGCATTGCAGAGGGTGTAGAAACAATTGAGCAAATACGCTTTTTAAACAGTATCGGCTGCGATGACCTTCAAGGCTATTACTTTGCAAAACCAACAACTGCCGAGATTCTCATTAGCGATGCGTATATCCAAGCACTGCAAGAGAAATTGCAAACTACATAGCTAGTTAACTCAATGTATCAGCCCACTTTTTAAGGCATTGAAAAAGTTGGGCACGATCGACCGGTTTGGCAATAAAATCGTCCATACCCACTTCTAAACAACGTTTTTGATCGTCTTCAAAAGCATTAGCAGTAATGGCTATAATAACCACAGGGCCAAATTGAGCACCATTGTTACGGATTTCAGCTGTGCACTGGTACCCATCCATAATAGGCATTTGGCAATCCATCAAAATAATATCGGCCATGTTGTGTTGTAAGCACGCCAGTGCTTTTTCACCATCGTTAGCAACCTCTAAGGTGCAATGAGTATCACTGAGCATTTTAGCAATAACGATTTGATTGATTTGGTTATCTTCTACCAGTAATACTTTCAATCCAGTTAAATCAGGGATGTTTTGCTGTATGTCAACTTCGTCACTGAGTTGCGCCACCTCAACAGGAATGGTGATAGTAAAGCAACTGCCTTTGCCAATCTCGCTGTGTAATTTAAGCTTGCCCCCCATTAACTGAACTATTCGCTTACAAATAGCCAAGCCTAAACCAGTACCACCATATTGCCGCGTGGTTGAAATATCGGCTTGAGTAAACTCACTAAACAACGATGATTGCTGCTGCCCAGAAATACCAATACCTGTGTCTATTACAGCCACAAACAAATGATTATCAGCATAATCAATGTTCATAGTTATACTACCAGTTTTCGTGAATTTCCCTGCATTACTCAACAAGTTATTGACAATTTGGCTTAACCTTAGTGAATCTAACTGCACTACATCTGGTACTGACGGGGCAATATTTAATACAAATTCAACGCCTGGCTGTACGCCAGTATTTGTAAACACCTGCGCTAACTGGGTAAGCAGTTTTCGTACATTAACTATATGAATATCTAGTTTGACCGCCCCCGCCTCAATTTTAGAAAAATCTAAAATATCGTTTAAAATCAATAATAGATTTTTTGCGCTTTGCTGTATCATTTGCAACTGTTCACGGTATTCCAACTTCACGTCATCAGCATTAAGTAAAATATCAGTCAGCCCCATAATACCGTTCAGCGGGGTGCGAATTTCATGACTCATATTCGCTAAAAATCGTGATTTAGCTTTACTGGCCTGATTTGCAGTTGCCACAGCTTTAACTAATTCATCTGTTTTTTCATTTACTTGATACTCTAACTCTACATTAAACTGTTTTAAATGCAGATTAAGTGCTGCATTTTCAGTATTTACTTGTTCTAGATCTTTAAAGTTGCTGGTCAATTTAAATGCTAAAGTTGCAAATTGCTGCTGTAAACTCAGTACTTCCAGCCACGCATTATTTTGAGTCTGTAAATCACTGATATCAGCTTTAGGATCAAAGGCATCGATTTGTTCGGTAAGCTCTTCTATTGGCCTTACCAACCAACGGCTCAACTGGGTGATAAAAATACTGATCAAAATAATCACCACAAAAGTCAGTAACAGTGATTGCCCCCACGCACTTGCCGCCACAAGATTAGCGTATTTACGTTTTAATAAGCTTGCCACATACCAGCCTTGATGCTGTGATAAATATATTTTTACGTAATATTGTTCACCATCAATGTCGGTGGTCATAATGGCTTGTTGATCACCTTTTAACTGGGTAAATTTATCTTCAGTGAGCTGAGTCAATACCGAATAATGATTAGGCAAGGTGCTAAATACCACTTGTTTTTTGGCATCAAGAATTATCAATTCACCATCATTATCAAATATGGTTGGCCTAAATTGCAAAAATGAGCCCAACACTAACGAGCCTTCAACAACTCCCCGAAAACGCCCGTTAATATGCACTGGTGCAGAAACACCAACAATAGGTTCATTACCAAATCCTCGGCCCCTAAAAACATTAGAAATATAGCCTGTTGGCGAGTCTTTACCTATTGTAAAGTAATCCCGATCGGCAACCGATAAATCGCTACCTTTTAAGCTTTCTTGTAAACTAAGTGGGTAAAATATCCGCGCAATTGCGTTTTCATCCGTAACCATTGATGTAAGAAAGTTAGGGTATAGTGCCATCAAATGACTCAGTGCTAACTGTTTATCAACCCCCTGCTCTATGGCTTTTGCAGTTAATACGATGCCACGGCGATAGTCATTTAAATACAGGTCGATTTTTTCGGCAATGTCTTCAGATTTTTCAGAAAGCTGCGCCTTCACTTCGTATTCGATACGCGCGTAATGATTGTTGGTAAGTACAATGGAGGTTAATAACACCACTAAAATGATGAGAATGCTTACAATGTAATTAAGAATTTTATACAACGAATTTGGTCGCTTTTGCCATACCTGCTGAATAAAGAAAAAGCTCAATAAATCAATAACACATAAAACAATAGCGGCATTTAAGAAGTACTTAACTAAGGCTGTTACTATAGCAAGTATGGGTAGCTCAATGATAAAATAACCAATTAGCCCCAGCAGTGGAATACCTATTAACAGCCAATAAATAATACCGCGGATAAACAGCAGCCGTGCGGCTTTAAAGCTAAAATGATACAGCCAAAGTACTTCGCCAACAAATACGATTGATGGCCAACAATGCCCCCAGCGATAAAAAATAAAAGCCGCACTGATAGCGCAAGCAATTAACGCGTAGCGTAAGCCAAATAGCAACAAACAAATTAAAACAAAAAGCTGACCAAATAAAAATTCAGAGCTGTCTAGAAACCAAAATGGCAGTAAATTAACAAAGCCGGCCAACACGCCCAAAAGTATGGTGCAGCTAAATGCAAAGTATCGATGCTGAGAAAACGGCAATGTTTGCTTCCGAATAAAATAGACTATATCTAAAAGTAAAAGAAAAAACGCATTTTGCCAAGTTAACTACTTGTATTTAATGCTGACAACCATGGCTTTCGATTTGTAAAACGCTATTACCAACATTAAATTGCTGGGCTAACAATTGCTCAACTTTAAGTCGACATGCTTCATCATGTTTTTCTTTTGTGCAATGTTGTTTAAGTACCACATGCGCCCCTACAACTAACTCCTTATCGCGGCGCATAACCGTAACATTATGTACATTTTCTACGTGCTCAACTTGCCCTATGGCACTTTCAATATCGGCCACATCAGGTAGTTTTGCTTTATTTAAACGCAGACCTTTAACACAACCAACAATTACTTTTACGCCTGTAAACAAAACAAATAACGCAATCAACATGCTTGATAAAATATCAATAACACTCCAACCCGTTAGATAAATAAGTATACCGGCGATAAACGTAGACACGGTTGAAATCAAATCAAAAAATGAATGTAAAAATACCGCATAAACATTAAAGCTGGCCTTTCTACCTTTATATAATACCCATGCTGCGGCACCGTGAAATAAAAATCCAGTGGCGGCAATAACCGACATTAAATAACTATTTACAACTGGCCCTTGTCCTTCATGGTGATGTACAAAGCGCTCGCCGCCTTCGTATAAAATCACCAGGCTGATCGCCAAATATAAACAGCCATTGATCAAACCACCGGTCAACTCTGCTTTTTGATAACCATCGTTGTAGTTTTTAGCTAAATGAATCGCTAAGCTCGATGCGATCAAAGCAATAAATAAAGAACTATTATGAACAAATAAATGCCCTGCATCGGCTAATACAGCAAGAGAGTTTGCATAATAGGCACCAATCACTTGGATAATCATAAATGAGCTAGTGATGGCTAATGCAATTAATAATCTACGTCGTGATGCTTGGTGAGTTGTAATGTCGGTCATGAAAGGCGGTTTTACCTGTGCTTTAGTGTGCTAAGAGTCATCATTCTAAAAAACGTTAAAAGAGTAATGATATACAGTATCAATTGTAGTACTTCCATCAGTCAAACGCACTAAAAACTTAATATCGAGTTAATTTATATATAAAACGGCTAATTAAAGTACCATTTTCTTAAAATTGAATGTAAGCTTAATTTGTTAATAGGAAGTTGGAAATCCAGTGAGACAGTATTCTGTAGACGAAATTTGGCAATCTTTACAAGCCTTACCACTTGCAATCGTATTGTTTGATCAACAAACAGACACGCTGCACGCCAATGCATTGAGCCAACAGTTACTAAATTTAATGCCGGCAATAAGTCCAGTAGAAAAAGCGTTTCAGCACTTATCTATTAAACAAACAGAAAACCACACGATTGTTGATTATCACACCTTTTTAACTCCCCAAAATAACACCGAACAAACCTATAATATCGCCACAAAACACACAATATCCTGTGTAACAGTCACCTACAGTCTAATTGGCCCACAATTAATGATGCTGGTGTTAAAATCACACTCATCGTGTTCTGTGCAAGCTGACTTTGACGAAGTAATAGCAAAAATATCAACGCAACTAATTGATATACAGATAGATAATCTAGACCAACAAATCGAAAGTGCTTTAAAAACCATAGGTACATTTTGTGATGCTGACCGCAGCTATTTATTTCAATTTAGCGAAGACGGCAAAGAAATGAGTAATACCCATGAATGGGTTAATACACAGATCAAGCCATTTAAAGAAAAGCTGCAAGGTATTCAGCAAGATTTACTACCGTACTTTTTTACTATGATGAACGAAAAGCACGTTTTTAAGGTACCGAATGTTAATTTACTCCCTCCAGCCGCTGCAGCCGAAAAAGCTGAATTTGAATCCGAAGGGATCAAATCTGTTTTATGCATTGGGCTTCGCTCTGAGAACTCCTTGTTTGGTTTTATTGGCTGTGATTGCGTAACACATATACGCCACTGGACCGACACCGATCTTATGCGGATCAAACTGGTGGGTGAAATTATTGCCAATGCACTCAAAAACGTTCTGTATAAACAACGCTTAGAGCAAGCTCAACAACAATTACTATTGGTCAACCAAGAACTGCAATCACAAGCAAACCTCGACAGCCTAACAAATATCGCCAATCGTCGCTGTTTTGATCAAACATTACTTAATGAAATTCAACGTGCAACACGCTCAAATCAACCATTGAGTTTAGTCATTTGTGATATCGATTATTTTAAACTTTATAACGACAATCATGGCCACCAGCAAGGCGATGAAGCGCTCAAACAAGTTGCCCATGCACTACATAACTTATGTAAGCGACAAGGTGATTTAGCAGCCCGCTACGGCGGAGAAGAATTTGCAATTGTGTTACCCAGCATTGATAAAACCCACTGTTTAAAATTTGCCAAATTACTGCAACAGCAAATCAGTCAACTAAATATCCTGCACCCAAATTCAAACATCGCCGACCACCTCACCCTCAGCATCGGATGTTACAGCTGTACACCAGATAAACATACCACCGCAGATATGATGATCCTCGCCGCCGACAGCGCACTCTACGTAGCAAAAAAATCAGGCCGCAATCAAATTCAAATCTTTGATGAAGAGCATTAGAGCCATGTATTCGTAGCAGCGAGTTTACCTCGCGACAAATCAAAGTATTACATGTTGCTTAACCCCTCCCTTTATAAATTCAACAATACTCCAAATGTCCTGTACTGTAGGCCGTGCTTTAGCGCGAAATGTCACCCGCAACGCAAAATGATCACTTCAGCAAGTGAAATCTTAGCCAGTTAAATTCACCAATTCAGCCCGTGAGTACGGGGAACACTTTTTCATAAAAAGAACAGATAGCCTCTGGTACGGTTCAGCCCCGTGGGTACGGGGAACACCAAGGGCTAGAGCTTGGGCAACAAGCGCAGGGCGGTTCAGCCCCGTGGGTACGGGGAACACTCCTGACGTGTCAGCATTGGCTTTCATTGTTGCGGTTCAGCCCCGTGGGTACGGGGAACACAAAGAAGCGGGCGGCACAAGTAAGCTCGATGACGGTTCAGCCCCGTGAGTACGGGGAACACCTTTGAAACTGTTTTTGCTCTTTAACTAACAGCGGTTCAGCCCCGTGAGTACGGGGAACACTGCTTCACTTGCCTTTTTGTATGTTAAATATTCGGTTCAGCCCCGTGAGTACGGGGAACACTTAAATTCATAAACTACGCAACATCACCCATCCGGTTCAGCCCCGTGAGTACGGGGAACACTTCTTTTATCTTTTGTAGTGTTTGCTCGACTTCGGTTCAGCCCCGTGAGTACGGGGAACACAAAATGAAGTTAATCAACCATCCGAGCAATGACGGTTCAGCCCCGTGAGTACGGGGAACACATAGGCGGTGATAGGATCAAGCCCCTCAACGTCGGTTCAGCCCCGTGAGTACGGGGAACACAGGCTAATTCAATCAGTAAGCTGGCTGACTCTCGGTTCAGCCCCGTGAGTACGGGGAACACCCATTAACTATAACCGCATCAACTGCAAATAGCGGTTCAGCCCCGTGAGTACGGGGAACACTTGCCAAAATGCACAAACCCACTGGCAGCATACGGTTCAGCCCCGTGAGTACGGGGAACACCCGCAAACATTGTCTCGCTCATTCATTAAGCGCGGTTCAGCCCCGTGAGTACGGGGAACACCTCGTAGTCTAATGATTCAAGTATTGCATAGGCGGTTCAGCCCCGTGAGTACGGGGAACACCTGACCAGGTTTAAACGCTGATTGAGCCAAACCGGTTCAGCCCCGTGAGTACGGGGAACACGCGACAAATGATGGCAGCTACTTGCATCATCACGGTTCAGCCCCGTGAGTACGGGGAACACCAACTAAATTTGTTAATGATGCAGTCTCCATGCGGTTCAGCCCCGTGAGTACGGGGAACACTAAATAAATTTAATGAAAAAATTGAAAATGAGCGGTTCAGCCCCGTGAGTACGGGGAACACTTTTCACTCAGAGATGTAGATGAAATGGAGGCCGGTTCAGCCCCGTGAGTACGGGGAACACGCGCGATGGGTGTTTTTGGAACTTATTTCACACGGTTCAGCCCCGTGAGTACGGGGAACACATTTGTAGGCACTTCTTTTTCAGCGATGTAATCGGTTCAGCCCCGTGAGTACGGGGAACACACGCTATACCGCTGGATTAAATCAGGTGATCACGGTTCAGCCCCGTGAGTACGGGGAACACCTATGGATTTACAATTCAAAGCCTCCTCTTCGCGGTTCAGCCCCGTGAGTACGGGGAACACCTCCACTAGCTAAATAGTAAGCAATATTAACGCGGTTCAGCCCCGTGAGTACGGGGAACACAACACCCCTAAAATTATCTATTGTTATATCAACGGTTCAGCCCCGTGAGTACGGGGAACACTAACGTCACTCGGCGTTAATATCGACAATCTACGGTTCAGCCCCGTGAGTACGGGGAACACTCTGTTACACCCATGACACGCATCAGTGTAGGCGGTTCAGCCCCGTGAGTACGGGGAACACCTAGGGGAGCAATTTGGAAATCAATCATCGCTCGGTTCAGCCCCGTGAGTACGGGGAACACTTTTATATTGTTAAGCATAGTTAAGACCCCTGCGGTTCAGCCCCGTGAGTACGGGGAACACTTTCATCGACAAACATATCGTTAACGCTAACACGGTTCAGCCCCGTGAGTACGGGGAACACTACTGATGGTCTAACTGAAATTAACACCCGTACGGTTCAGCCTCGTGAGTACGGGGAACACTCCTTTATTTATTAAATGATTAAAGTCTATTTCGGTTCAGCCCCGTGAGTACGGGGAACACCGTTGTATTAATTGACGGTATAAATGTATCAGCGGTTCAGCCCCGTGAGTACGGGGAACACATGAATTGAATAGTATCTAACATTTTAATCACCGGTTCAGCCCCGTGAGTACGGGGAACACGATAACTCTATAGATGAAACAAAGCTGTTTAGCGGTTCAGCCCCGTGAGTACGGGGAACACAAAGGGCGTAGGTAACACATGGGGTTTATGGCCGGTTCAGCCCCGTGAGTACGGGGAACACGTTCAGTGAGCTATCAAATGACTTTTTTGAATCGGTTCAGCCCCGTGAGTACGGGGAACACTGGTGGTGTCAGTGTTCGTGCTAGTTTTTTTGCGGTTCAGCCCCGTGAGTACGGGGAACACTTGTAATCTGTCTGCGTTTCAAGAACGTCAAGCGGTTCAGCCCCGTGAGTACGGGGAACACTATGGCGTATTTGTTTAAGTCATCCCAATTTTCGGTTCAGCCCCGTGAGTACGGGGAACACAATTGGATTTAAGAACCCACCTACTTCATTTTCGGTTCAGCCCCGTGAGTACGGGGAACACTTCAGCCTTAGCTTTCTCAACAGGTTCAGATTCGGTTCAGCCCCGTGAGTACGGGGAACACACGGACTGACTGAAATTAATACTCGAACATTGCGGTTCAGCCCCGTGAGTACGGGGAACACTACCGTTTTGGCCTGATAATTCGTTAAGCACTCGGTTCAGCCCCGTGAGTACGGGGAACACTTTTTACAACTAAACACAGGCCACGTACCAAACGGTTCAGCCCCGTGAGTACGGGGAACACCACCGGCGCTACATTTTGAATGAAAACTACACCGGTTCAGCCCCGTGAGTACGGGGAACACTCAAGCGGCAAACCGTACTTTTCAGCTATCAGCGGTTCAGCCCCGTGAGTACGGGGAACACAATAATATTAATTGACGTTAAATTATCTATCTCGGTTCAGCCCCGTGAGTACGGGGAACACTTTGCCGACTATGCTGAGCTTTTTTAGGGCGTCGGTTCAGCCCCGTGAGTACGGGGAACACAGTACAACTATTTCCCCGGTTGGCATTTGCGCCGGTTCAGCCCCGTGAGTACGGGGAACACGTAAGTATAGCGCTGGCTATTGCCATGCTTTTTCCGGTTCAGCCCCGTGAGTACGGGGAACACCGATTGAAAAAAACACCAGTTACGAACAAATACGGTTCAGCCCCGTGAGTACGGGGAACACACTATAATGCTAAGGACACTACTGGGGCCATACGGTTCAGCCCCGTGAGTACGGGGAACACGGCGTTAATTAACCCCTCAAGACGGTCGTTTTCGGTTCAGCCCCGTGAGTACGGGGAACACGAGCTTAACCACGTAAACAGCTACAACGAAAACGGTTCAGCCCCGTGAGTACGGGGAACACTGCGGTTAGTTGGTCTGCAAGTGGTTTAATCGCGGTTCAGCCCCGTGAGTACGGGGAACACTTGCGGGTAGTAAGTCAGAAATAATATGCTGCCGGTTCAGCCCCGTGAGTACGGGGAACACATATTACGCATGGCTAGGTTCCTATTGTCAATCGGTTCAGCCCCGTGAGTACGGGGAACACTCTAATAGTATATGCTTGTTTTTTATAAATAAAAACAGCTAGTTCAAATCTACCAAATTTTTAAAGAGCGTAACAGTTATTTTTAGCTTAATGTTTCGTTGTTTACTGGTGTAAACTTGACCAGCCTTAATCCTTCTAAATCTATAGGCATCCGTGCATTTTTACCATAAGTAATAAAATCAAAACCCGATTCAGTATTTGTAGCCCACGCCATAACCACATTTCCTTGTTCTGCCAACTCAGAGACTTGAAACCAAATCATTTCTCTAATCTTTCGACCTACATCACCAACGTATACACCTGCGCGAATTTCTAGTAACCATACAGCTAATCGCCCTCTTAATCTGGGTGGTACAGCTTCAGTTACAACAACACACATACTCATAATCCACTCCTAATTAGTGCGATGCCCGTCATCGCCAATAGATTCAGGCTCTGGTAGTGCTGGCGGTTGGGCATCTTCATATGGTTTAGGTGGCGTGATCTCACCAGCGCTTAATACCTCTTCGATTAAAGGAATTAACCGCTGTAAGGTTCTATCTTTTCTAAATGCTTCTCTGCACGCTATTCGTACCTCTCGATCTGGCTGTTTTGGTCTTTTACTTGCTACTTTAAAGGCAGCGGGTACAACCGTATCAAATTTAATAATATCAGCAATATCATATACAAATGACAGCGGTTTACCGGAATGTAAAAAGCCAATTGCAGGGGCATAACCTGCGGCTAAAATAGCAGCCTCAGTTACACCATATAAACATGATGTGGCGGCACTAATACATTGGTTGATAATATCACCAGCTTGCCAATCTTTTGCATCGTAACGGCGTCCTTTCCATTCGACATTATATTGTTTAGCTAGTAATGCGTAAGTTTTACGAACACGCGCCCCTTCGATTCCTCGGAGTTGATCAACACTACGTCGCTCTGGCGCGACTTCACCAAAACGCAATTCAAACATTTTTCGCACTACTTTTAGACGTAAAGTTTCATCAAGCGCTAGCTTTGCTTGATATAGTAATTTATCTGATCTTGCACCTCCAGGCTGCCCTACGGAATAGAGCCTGACCCCAGCTTGACCGACCCAGATCAGCAATGTGCCTGTCGTGGCTGCAAGCTTTACCGCAGCATGGCTTATACGTGTGCCGGGTTCGAGTAAAATACACACCACTGAGCCAACGGGTATATGCATTCGCTCACCATTGACTTCGTCAATCACAACAAATGCACCATCACGAACATCAATGCGCCCCATCGCTACAAAAATCATCGAATTACGATCTTTAATTGGTATGGGTTTAAGCTGGAGAAAAGCCATTGTTAACTATCTGCTTTATATAAAATGAACTCACCTTTTACTAATGCTTTAAATAAAGGCAAGTCGTGTTGGTACTTACGTTGTACTGATTTAAAAATCGATTTAGCTTCTTTGTTTAACGCTTCAATAGCCTCTTTTCTTAACTGTGTAGCTTCTTTTCGATTAACATCTAATAAGATCTGCTGAACAATTTGCTGCGCATTCGATGTAAATTTTTGTATTGCCTGGTTTTTAATACCTCCAACAAAGTTTTTATCGTAACCCACACCGAATATTTTATTGAACGCTAATGAGAGTTTTTCCTTTTGAGTTAAACCTGCATTGATAACTAACGATATTCTTGAATTGTTTTTAGATAATGATGATGGCATTGAATATAAATCATAGACTCGCCCAGCGATCGAGCCTTGATCGGCAATATTTCCACCTACAAGGAGACTTAAACACAAATCTACACCCAATTTATTTTGAAATTGGTTGATAATGAATGCTGGTTTAACTGATGTTTTATCTGTTTCTTTACCGATAACATATGATGTTAATTCTTGCCATGACTGCCAATATTGATCTCGTGCGCAAACGGCATATATACCATCTTCTTTTACATTTCTTGGTGTATAAGGGTGTAACCACCAGCCAGCACCATTATCACGACCTTTTTTGGTGGAGCCATACGATCCACTATACTTAACGCGCTGAAAAGTAGTTACACTCTGATCTGCTGTGTTGCCACATATATCACAAGTACATGGAGTATCAATTACTGGAAAATCAATATGATAAGCAAGTGCAAATAAACCACGTTCTAAACCAATTTTGGGTGCAGAATAAATGTCTGATATCGGCGGAATATCCCACATAAAACGACTTTCGGCATCATCATCTAGTTGGGCTTGCTCATTAAAGTAATCAATACAAACAGTATTTAATAAAATTGTCGACTTTAAATTTTCACCAGAAATAAGAGTGCTTATAGAACCACCACCACGAATACCTGTAGCACCTGTTGGCCCAAAACACTCACCTTTAATATTCATGTGTAAATTATAATTTAAAACATGTGTACAGTCGGTGCAGCAAATACTCACTTCGCTAGACTCTGAAAATAACCCTAGGGCATTTGCTGAACCGCCACATTCAATGCCAGAGACTAATTTGGTAATAGGCCCATCGGCTATTTTTGCTTTACTAGGAAAAGCTGAACGCATAAAACGCTCACCTTCAAACCACTGGCTATCGACTTTTTCAAGTAGTGCATCATATTGTCCAGGGCTTAATCCATTTGCTAAATAATCATTCAAATCTGATATTGTTGGCTTTAACACTACTGTTGAAAGTGATGACAACATTTGCAACATAGCCAACTGTGTTTCATCAAAAAAATACTGTAACTGATAGTCTTTATTTGAGGTCAAAATATCTTTTAATGACACTTTGCCATCAGTCGTTGAAATAAAGGGATCTTTAAGTAAGTTCACTAGCCAACTCCTGTTCAGGTTTAATCATTTCACCACTGACATACACCATTCGCATCGCGTACTTTCTAGATGCAAGTGTTAACTTATCCCTTACTTGTATTCGAGCTACTTGGTTTTCACCTTCAATATCACTAAAAATTTGACCTTTATTCGCCAATTTTTTTAATGCGATTGCTGGGTTACTTTCATCCATTACACGATCAAATAACGGTCTAGTTAATGGGCAACATTTCCGTCCCTGAAATAAGGTGAATTTAGGCGCTTTAACGGCCGCTTCTAATTTACTAATTAGTTCACATTCAGCACTAATAGCAAAGGTGTGCTCGCTGTCACACCAATATTCACGGTATGTGGGTTTTGTGCCTTTTTGAATTTTACCGTCAGGGCTACGGAAATTTTGCACTGTATGATAATCCATCATTTTTTCACCTGCTTGATTTACTTGCACCGCTGTCGTAATTTGTTCTGACAGCTCATAAAGTGCTTGTTGCTCTTTACGGGTAATACCTAGTGCCGCAGCCAATAACCCCACAATGGCTGAACGGGTAGGAAAATGATTTGCTCGCCTATGGACATCAAAGGTTTGCAAGCCATAAGCTGATAAACCTTCAGTTTTTAGAATTAACGTTTTCATAAACAACTCCCATGTTGTGAAACTAATTAAAACGTTAACTCACTAATTTTACTGACTAAGGTTATTTTTTCACTCAATGCTGTTTGAGTTAAATCGAATGCTTTGGCTTGTGATTGTAATTCGTAGCCATCAACTAACATTTCGTAATGAGATACTAAGGCTTTTATTGATTCTTCCATGACTTCACCGGTATTTTTGATCGGCTTCCTAAATGCATTTGCTAATGACAGAGGTTGATTTGAACTTGTACATAAAACGAAATCAGCTTTATTGTGTGCTGCAAATGTTTTCTGTTTAGCTGATGGTGAGACTTGAGCAAAGCAATTTACTATTGTATTTACAATGTGTTTAGTTTCGCTGACCGTTTTTTTGGTATTTTTTGCTAAAAGCTCCACATCTATTGAAGCATAACGATAAAACACGCCAGAGCTAAATTCATGGGTGCCAATATGACCAGAGCCTTGTTCAGCCAAATCATCACACGCTGTAAACCAATCAACTTCAATATCTGCGCTATGAGTTGTTAAGCTATGTGCTACGCTCATTGCTGCTTCAACATTACGTTCAGGGCAACTTGCGTCCATTCTTCCCGATAGTGCAACATCTATAGTGGGTATTTGAACGATTTTCTTTAAATCTTTTAATTCAGTTCCTGCTTGAACCATATTAATAGCTTCTCTGATCGCTCCAATAGAGTAAGGTTGTACCGCATCAAAAAAACGGAGTTTTTCTTTTGTTTCTTTGTTCGTTTCAGTTTTTACTTTTGAGCCCATATTTTCTAAAACGTCTTCAATTAATTTAGCTTCAAATTCAGGCAATTCTTTAATACACAAAGCGAATAAATCATCAAACTTGTTCGTTCTAATTGATAGTTCTTCAACATTTTCTTTGTATAGATCACTTTGGCGAATTGCTCTTTTTAAACACTGACTTGATATGCGACTTCTGATTGTTCCACCGAATACGGCAGTTTTTTGTAAGCCCGAATCATCACGGTTCATCATTGATGATGGATGAGAAATTAACGCATGGATATTAATAAAAGTTGTCATTTGAATGTCCTTTTTAAAATTTTTTAAATACTTAAATTTGAATAAGATTAATCTTGTTCTGCTAAAATAAATTCTTTTAAAAGTTGGCGGCGGGAGTTTTCACCCCAAAATTGTGCTAACTTCCCTAAGCTTTCTAATTGCACTTGTTTACAACGCACTAATTGACGTTTTAAATACTCAATTGCATTGTCACCGCTGCGGGTTATTTGAATAATTTGTGACTCTTTTACGCCTGCTTTTAAAAGAGCAAGAGCTACAGATTGCGCTTCACTTTCTTGAGAAACATCAATTGATGTCATCAAAAATAAAATACGTTGTGTTTGCGTAGTATCTTTAGCACCAGAAAACCTCAAAACTCTAAAGTAAGCAGGGCAATTTGCTAGCTTGCTTAGATTGCATCTTTTCAGCTCCGCTTGGTCACCTTTGCTTAAACTACTGTAAGCGTTATAAATACGTTGATACATAAATTCCCCTAAGTTAACTTGCTTTCGCTAAAGATAATAAACCGGCACCAGCATGTTTTTGTCGGCCAATACCCATAACCAGCGCCTGATAAATTTGATCAGCATTAGTAATTTGTAAAACCCCTTCAAAACAAACAAAGCGATTATTAAAGCTCTTTTTGTTTTTCACTAAAAAACTATCAAGTGCTGTAACGGTGACATTTGCCCCAGAGAGTTTTCGATGCAGCCAAGCGATTTGTTCGTTCTCATTTTTTATTTCAATCACTTTCTTACCTTGGCTAATACATTTAGTAGGATAAGCAACTAATTTAAATTTATAGAACTCTTCATTTTCCACCGTTGGATTAAATGGTTTACTTTGTAAAACGTTAGATTCTTCGCTACTGACCGGCTCTGTGGCCGATTGCAGCAACACCGTCACTTCACCCGTTGCCATTGTATTTTCTACTCGAAATAAATGATCTCGCCGACGTTCAGGGGTATTGGGAAACAAACTCCAAATAGCCTGATGCTGTTCATAACTGTCGGTCGCTTTTAGTGCAACTATGGATATGTACATACCTTCTCCCTAGAATATTTAATCTTATTATTCATTCTTTAGAGGCAAAAATACCCCTAATTCACTGTAATTAATGTCATGATTAACAATCGCTTTTACACAATATAAATCAGGATCCTGTTTGCCTTTTGCATGTTTTTTTGCAATTGCTACAGTACTTAACTCTCTGTCTTGTTGCTCTTGATAATCACCGCCATGCCATAATTCACCTTGTTCGTTAAGCAATACAACGGTTGCGGTCATTTCACCTTCACGGGTTAATAAAGCGCAGCGTGGGTCAACATCATTTAATGGTTTTGAATCGAGAACGCTATACATTTTGGCGGTATAAGCAGAACCATCTTGTTCTTGTTGATAACTTTCAAATAAGGAGAGTAACTCTTCTGGTTCTTCCGTATATGCTTGTTCATTGTGAACATACTCGATAGCGTCACGGTAACAATCTGGAAAAGTAAGCTTAGAGTTTTTATTCAGGTATTGATTTGTACGATATAAAACGCGGATATTACGGTAAACAAAACCACTACCTTGATAATGCGTTTTCCAACTAGATATTGGTTGATCTGGGAGTAAGGTAATAAAAGTAGGTTGTTTTATACGTGTACTGCGAGGGCTTAACTCGGTATTTATACGGTCGTGACGCCATAGTCTGCCCATACGCTGCATTAAAAATTCAATGGGGGCTATTTGACTCACCAAAAGATCAAAATCTAAATCAAGGGATTGTTCTACCACTTGCGTCGCAACTAAAATACGGCCTTGACGGCCAGCATGTTTACCATAAATATCTAAAATTTGCTTTTCTATTCTGGCTCTATCTGAAAAGGTATAACGGGCATGTAATAAATCTATTTCTAATGGTTCATCTTCGGTATTAATTTGAGATTTTAACTGTTGATATAAATTTTGTGCATCATGCACGGTATTACAAATAACACCGATAACTGCACCATTTTTTGCGTGTTCAATTAAGCTTTGTTGTTGTTCTGCAGTTGGCAATAAGTCATTGGACAGCCAATTTTCTAAATAAACTTTTTTTCGTGCTATGGGTTGTTTCAAATCAATTTCTTGGGTTTTTCCATCCATACCAACATGAGTGACCAGTGGATACTCAATACTGCTGACTTTACCTGAGTACGGCTTAACCAATTTAGTTTTTAATGACAAAGGCAAAGTTGCAGAAAGTAATATGACACTAGAATACGCTTGATGTTGCCCTTGTAACACACGTTCTATTAAAGCGTACATATAAGCATCGAAACTATGGATTTCATCTAAAATAAGGACCGACTTTCTAGTACCAAATGAACGGATAAACTGGTGCTTAATACCCAACACCCCCATTAATATTTGATCAACGGTTGCAACTGACAAAGAACCTAAAAAAGCTCTTTTGCTTGATTGATGTAAAAATCCATTTTCATCTGGTATTAAGTATTTAGATTTACTATGCGCCAATGTAAGTGTGCTATCTGGAAATAACTTACTAGCAGCTTCACCTATGCGTTCAAATAAACCATTAGCGGTTGCTTGAGTGGGTAAACCAAAAACAATTCCATCTGCTAAATTTTTCTCTATCAACATAGATGCATAAGCTAATGCAAATTCTGTTTTTCCTGAGCCAGTATCAGATTCAACAATAGTTAAACCTGTTTCTAATGGCATATCATTCAATAGGGTTTGTATACCGCGAGGTTGGTATGGTGAGAATAAATATTCAAAACCTGCACCATTTAACTTATTTAATACACCCGCTTCAATTAACGCTTGTTTAGCTCGTGGTAAAGTGCACTGATAATATTCATTTAAATCCTCAACTTTAGTTTTAAAACTAGTGATTGAAGAACCAATCCAATCGGCAACACTGCATAAACCAGCTAACATTGGAATATCGCCGATATCTGGAATTTCTGTTAAACCTGTCCAAGCCAAACAAAATTCAATCCATTCTTTTCGTGCAACTTTATCTAACTCAACTAATTCTTCATCAGCGTCAGGTTCAGCTAAATTACGGTCAATCGATGTATCACAATAACCATGATGACCGGCTACAGCTTTCATTGCCTCGTTATGGCCGTAAGACTTCATAAAGTGAAGATAACCATGCGAGCCATGTGCGTATTTTTCAGGCTCAACCTCAAACTCTTCGCCTTGTAACTGAACTCTTATTTCTTCTACATAGTTTTGAAATCGAGCATCAAATTTTCCCAAATCATGCAGTAGAACATAAAACAATATTATTGCTTTAGCATCTGATTCCAGGCAGTTAATTTGTATAGCAATTTGCTTTAGCAAAGTGCGAGATTCAGTTAACCAAATGTCAGCAACCGCTGCCACATCCAAACAATGATAAGGTAATAAATGATAATCAGCGCCACTTTGTAACGGATCTTTTTTCGCTTTTCCCCAATATTTAAAATAACTTGGTATCGACATCACTCTATTCCTTAACGGGTTTTATCAAACCCTACGCTTACTAGGTTAATTCAACAACACTGTACATTTATCACCTGTCGCTTAGTTGTACATATTCTTTTATTCGTTATTTTATAGTCAGTTGATTTAAATCAACGAGGTAAATAAGGCTGTAACTGGGCTAAGCATTCAGGACTTAATATGATTTGTTGCGCTTCAGGATTAACGTGATAACTAACAACACCTAATTGTTTTAAAAGGTAAAGTAATAAAGCTGCTCGTATTTTTAGAGTGCGCTGATATCGGCCATTGGGCTGCAATTGCATTTGGTGATCGAGCGCAATAATACGCGCTTTGTTTTGGGCTAAACGCGGATCAGGTTCTATTATTACGTTGAGGTGAGTTTGCCATAATGTGTCGTGTTTTTGGTCAAATTGGGCGGCGCCTTCAAATTCATATTCGCCACTAAAACGGGTTAATACAAAATCTCGAAAGTCTTGGTTTTTTTCACAGTAGGCTCGAACATGCCAACGAGTACCATCAAACACTAAATTATGTGGGCTGATAATTCTTGATTCGAATTCTGGGCTAGCAATGGATGCATAACCAACATCAACACGTAACTTTTGTTTCAGCGCTTGTAAAACGCCTCTTACTTTATCTGGTTGTATGGGTGCAAGTGGTGAGTTTAGCCATGTAAGATACTTACTTTGATCTTGCATACTCGCTTGTGTGGTTTTTAAGTAATTGGTTAGATCCAGCTGCTTAAACTTGGGTATAAAATTATCGCTTGCTTGATACCCTTTTAGCGAGTTGTTGTAAATTAAACTGTGTGGGTTGAGCGCTAAATAATCTTGAATCAACTGGGATGCATTAGAACGACTTACACCAAAATGCTGCTGCAAATGATTGGTTGTCAGGCGTCCTTCCCATTGAATAATGAGCTCTATAAAATGAAAGCGTTGTTGGATATTGTAGTTAAGTGGCTGGCTATTTTGATCGGTTGTTTCAACCATGCGTTCCCTGCACTATTATTTTTTATTGTTATTTTAAGTTATCAGAAAAACCATTGATTACAAGCAGAATTCCTTTTCTGCCTGAACGGCTTGTTGTAGGTCAAAAATTAAACATTCTTTCGAGTGCGGCCTCTAATGACAAGTGCACACATCGTTTATTTGCGATCTACTTAATTACAGTTGTGCTGGGCTTTCTGCGATCCCTTTGACGTTTGCCGTTAAAATAAATACGGCGCCGCTGTAGGGGTATTGTTTTAGTATCTCAGGTTCTAGGCCAGTACGGGCGGAGGTAACGGCGACGGTTGTTAGATCATCGCCAAAAAAAGTGAGGCTGGTGATCCTAGGTGCGGGAAGTCGATAAAAATGCACGATAGTGCCATTTTCACAAAAACGATAAAGGCCGTGGCCATTCCAAGACGCGACCCACAAGTGATTGTCGTTATCGACTGTCATGCCATCGGGAAAGCCCATTGTCTCGTCAAATTTTACAAATACTCGCTTATTGCTAAGCTCACCTTGCTCATTTAAATCAAATTGATAAATAGTGCGGGTGGATGATTCTGTTGAATATAAAATACGGCCGTTTTTACTTATTGCAGGGCCATTACTGATCACATAATTGCTATCAACAATGGTTGGCGTTTGTTGCTGACCAAAGCGATACAACGCCCCAGTATTGTGTTGTTCATGTTTATCCATAGTGCCGAAAAACACATGCCCGTTGCGGTCGGTTTTGGCATCATTTAAACGGTTATTTACTGCAAGAGTAGCCAGTGGATACAACTCACTAGGTTGGAACGTGTTGTTATCAAGGTAATAAATGCCGCGCTCAAAACCTGCGATTAAACGCTGTTCGGTGGTTTCCATTATCCAACAAATAGCCTGCTCCATCGGGTAACGGCACACTGTTTGTTGCTGGCAATCAAAACGGTAAAGTAGTTTGTCTAAAATATCGACCCAAAATAAACACTTTAGCGATGCGCTGTAATATGGCCCTTCGCCAAGTAAACATTGGCAAGGAATGATCATTTTAATCGAGTTAATCGCCATTATTTACCTTAAAACAGCATGTGAGTTTATTGCGCTATTTTAACGTTGAAAGAAAATCAGTGCCAGCCCTGAAAAAGTCGCCACAATAATAATTAAAATACGCGTGGCTTGTTCATTAATTGTATTATTTAACAAGTATGAAAGCCCCCAACCAATTAAAATGGCGGGTAAGCATTCAATAAATAGCAGTAAGTCATTAGAGTCAGCGGTGCCCGTAAGCAGCAGCGCAGTGATCCCAAATAAATTAATAAACACGAAGAAAATACTTAAGTTAGCTTTGATTTTATCTTTATTTTGCGCTTGATAAAGTAGTCCCATCGGAGCGCCGCCTGCGGATGTGGTAGTACCAATAAAACCGGATGCTAGTGATGCCAGTACATTAGAGATAAAGGTAAGCTTAGGCGACCAACCTGTAAGTGATAACGCAACTGCAATTAGTAAACAACAACCGAGTAAAATACGATACTGATGGGGATCAACATGCAACATTACCGCTGCAGCAATTAACACTCCTACGGCGCCACCAAAAATTGAATAGCCGGTTTGCTTTAGATCTATTGCGCCACGGTGCTTTATGGCAAGAATTGAGGTGAGTAATAAAGCATTTAAAATCATTGGCCCTGGCACTAACTCTGGCATAAGCCAGTATAAAATAGGTGCGCACAATAAGCCAAGACCAAACCCAATCACGCATTGCAAGCATGCGCCTATTATTAATATAAAATAAACTAATACGATATCGGGCAACGCGTTTCTACCTTATTTAACTAGGTTTGACTAATTTACAGACAAGAATATCCTAATATTATAATATCATTGGCGTTAGGTAAATTTTTTTTACTGAATTTTAAGTCCAACCAGCATCAACAACAAGTGATTGTGCGGTCATCATTTTACTGTCGTCTGCGGCTAAAAATAATGCGGCATTAACAATATCATCCGCCTGTAATGTTTCATTTATACATTGATTATGTCTAACATCTTCAATCATATCTGGAGTTAACCAATGCGTTATTTGCCGTTCGGTCATCACCCAGCCAGGTACTAAGGTGTTAATACGAATATTATCTTTACCATAAGTCGCAGCTAATGAACGGGTTAGTCCTTCGATCCCAGCTTTTGCCGTGGTGTAAGCAGGCATGCCAGTTTGCTTAATACGCCAACTCACTGACCCCATATTAATAATACTACCACCACCAATTCGCTGCATTTGCGGGGCAACAGCTTGCGCCGAAAAAAAACAAGGCCGTAAATTAACGGCTAACTTATCATCCCAGTATTCAACACTCATGGTATCGGCAACGTGGCGAGTATCGTCAGCGGCATTGTTGATCAATACGCTGATCTCACCTTGTGTTTTGCCCGTTGTTTCAATAGCGGCTTTTAATTGTTCAATGTCACGAAGATCACAGTAAATATACTGCGGATCAAAGCGATACTGGCCAGCTAACTGGCTACACAATTGCTCACCTTGCTGTTTGGCAATATCAATAAAAGTTACTTTTGCATGCTGCTGACAAAAGCGCTTTACCATGACTTCACCGATCCCTGTTGCACCGCCGGTAATAAAAACACTTTTACCAGCGAGACTTGGATAACTTGTTGTGTGTGATGTTGAGACTGGCATGATTTCCTTAAGTATTAAGATAATTCATTAACAAAACATGGTTATTTCGATTCGTTTTGTGACTCTTTTTCAGCTATTTCTTTTTCAATAAATGACATAGCTTCGTCAATCATATACGTCATCATGTTTTTAGCGCGCTCAGGCTCACCATTTAAAATTGCTTGATACACTTTAAAGTGTTCATCCGCAATGGCTTTTTTATTACCTTTCGCGGGTGTTGTATGCTGAATACTAACGTTAAGAGCAGTACAAATAAAATCACGCAATTGAAAGAAAAAACGATTACCGCTGGCAAACAAAATTGCGGTATGAAAAGCTAAATCACTTTCATGGATTTCGCCATCGGAGGCATCAGCCGCCGCTTGCATTTTTTCAACTGCAATCGCAATCTCTGCAATTGCGCCTTTATCAGCACGTCTTGCTGCAAGTGCCGCTGCTTGCGGTTCAATAGCTAAGCGTACTTGTAAAAATTCTTTTAACACATATAAGGTCGGGCTACTATCGAGCAACCATTTTAATACGCTGGTGTCGTATAAATTCCATGTGTTTGCTGGTTCAACGCGGATGCCTTGGCGTGGGCGCGATGAAATAAGCCCTTTGGCAGCAAGCATTTTTACTGCTTCACGAATAGCAGTACGACTAATGCCATACTCTTCACATAATTTTGCTTCAGTAGGTAAACCCGTTTCAGCAGTGTAATGACCATTAATAATGGCTTTACCTAACTCATTGGTTACCTGTTGCGACAAATTTAAATTTTCAATGCGTGCCATAAACAGTTCCTTTAAAAATACTTATTCTATGATACTACTATAACCTTACCGCGTCATCAGGCAAATCTTTGACAATGCTACTGTAAATACTTTTTTCCGCTGTTTGAACTGTGTAATTGCTGAAAACATAAAAATTTAAAGCATTACTAATTTTTAACAAATCTCTTTCATTCGCCTAATTTGTATTATAATATTTTTATACACACAAATAATCCGGATTGATCTCCGGGCTTAGATGGAATTAAAGATGATCGAATTAAGTACACTCGACTGGCTAGTGTTAGCGGGATTTTTTGTTTTGTTATTAGCCGTTGTCGTCGTCTCGATGAGACAAAAAGAAGAAGATACTACAGATTATTTTTTAGCTGGGCGTAATGCGAGTTGGTTAGTTATTGGTGCGTCAATTTTTGCCTCGAATATTGGCTCAGAACACCTCGTTGGTTTATCTGGTGCAGGTGCACAATCAGGCATGGCATTAGCCCACTGGGAAATGCAATCTTGGATTATTTTATTACTTGGTTGGGTGTTTGTGCCTTTTTACTGGAGCAGTAAAGTATATACCATGCCGGAGTTTTTAGAGCGTCGCTATAATTCAAAATCACGCACTTTTTTATCGGTTATTTCCTTGATCAGTTATGTACTGACTAAAGTAGCAGTGACTGTTTATGCTGGCGGCATCGCTTTTAAGACTATTTTAGGAATTGAAAGCATTTGGGGCATTGATTTCTTCTGGATCTCAGCCATTGCTTTAGTAGTGATCACCGGTATCTATACTGTACTCGGGGGTATGAAAGCCATCATGTGGACCTCTGTTTTACAAACGCCAGTACTTATTATTGGCTCTGTGGTGATCTTAGTTGTCGGTTTGGATAAAGTCGGCGGGTGGTCTGAAGTTGAACGCATAAACGATATGAACATGCATTTAATTCGCAGTGCCTCAGATACCGAGTTTCCGTGGCCGGGGATCGTATTTGGTTCATTTATCATTGGTTTTTGGTACTGGTGTACAGACCAATATATTGTACAACGGGTACTGTCGGCGAAAGGCATTAAAGAAGCTCGTCGCGGTACTATGTTTGCAGGTTACTTAAAGCTATTACCTATTTTTATCTTTTTAGTACCGGGCATGATTGCCTATGCACTAAAAGTTAAAGGCGTTATTAGTTATGACAGTGCGGACCAAGCGTTTCCCACATTGGTTGCCGAGTTACTCCCATCCGGCGTCAAAGGCATCGTAATTGGTGGTTTAGTGGCCGCATTAATGAGCTCGTTAGCGTCGTTATTTAACTCATCAGCGACGTTATTTACTATCGATTTCTATAAAAAATTCAAACCCGAATCGAGCGAAAAGCATCTGTTAAAAGTTGGCCGCTTAGCAACCGTTGCAATTGTTATTTTAGGCTTATTGTGGATCCCCATTATGAGCTTAATTGCTGATGTACTTTATGAGTACTTACAAAGCGTTCAATCGTTAATAGCCCCAGGTATTGCCGCCGTGTTCTTGCTAGGTATATGCAGTAAACGTTTTACTCCTGATGCTGGTTTTATCGGTTTAGTGTCTGGGTTTGTGTTAGGTATGATCAGATTAGTACTATTGCCTTTCAAAGATGCTATCAGCGGTACACCGCTTGCGTGGATCACCGACATGAATTGGCTTTACTACTGTATTTTACTGTTTGTAGTGGTGGTAGTGATAATGATTGTGGTGAGTTTTTTCACTAAACCCGCCAGTGAAGAGCAGCTTAAAGGCTTAACCTTCTCAAGTATCGGCAAAGATACTTTAAAAGAAGTGGCTGCCGGATTAGATAAGTGGGATTACATTCATACTGCGGGGATCATCGGTATCACTGCGTTTATTTACTACCGCTTCTGGTAAAACTTAATTAGTTGTTCCCACGTTTATAGGGAGTGTTATCACTCCCTTTTTTGCACACAGATAAAGACACTCATTAATCAGGCTACCTAGCTTCCTCTCGTGTTGTTAGCCTCAGTGCCAATTAATGAACAATCATAAAGTGGTGATGATGAACACTCTGCTTAAAATTGCATCTATAAGTTCTCTAGTATTACTCAGTAGCTGCTCCTCAATAATTCCCCAAAAAAGTGTAGAAGCACGCTTTGTTCCTGAGCGTATGGACGACTTTGCGTTTGAAAATGATAAGGTTGCCTTTCGCGTTTATGGGCCTGCTTTAACAGACTCTGCTGAAAACAACGGTACTGACTGCTGGCTTAAACGGGTTGATTACCCAATTATTAATAAATGGTATAAAGGAGAACGAGAAGGTATCTCTTATCATGAAGATCATGGTGAAGGTTACGACCCTTATCATGTTGGTAATTCATTAGGCTGTGGCTCAATGGCCCTATGGGATGAAAATGCCGATAAAAGCGACAGACTGATACAGCCCAATGTGTATACTGATTATTCAATAATAGAAAAAACCGCTGATAAAGTCGTTTTTGAGCTCACTTACCAGTATAACGATAAAGACATCACCGAGAAAAAACGCTACACACTTGAAAAAGGTAGCCAATTTTATAAAGTACACAGCCAATTTACGCACAATGGTCAACCCATTCAACTTAAAGTTGCTGTGGGTGTCACTACCCATGAAGGTAAAGCACAAACACATGTAAACTCTGAAGGTGATGCAATAACAACGTGGGAAACCATTGACGGTAGCCAAGTGGGTACATCTGTACTATTACCTAAATTTACCCACACTCACTATATTTTACAACAAAGTGATAAGAAAGATCGTTCGCATGCACTGCTTGTTGCGCAAACGAATAAAGCGGGTGAAATTACCTATTATGCTGGTTTTGCTTGGTCAAAAGCGGGTGATATAACAACCTTCAAACAATGGCAAGATTATGCGAGTAACTATTTAGCCAAAGATAAAAACAAACAAGTAACCGCAGAATCTGTAAAGTCATTAACGAAAAAAGTAGCAGACTGGCAAATTGCACATTTTGACGAAGAAGGTAAATACCGCGCGCTGCCACGCAAACCACCACAGTGGATGAATCGCGAGCAATATCATGATTTAGAGTGGCATCATGGTGCCCTTTACGCGGGTATGAACGAATGGCGTAAAATTGCTGATGATGATAAATATACAAACTTTTTAATGGAAATTGGTCAGCGAAATGACTGGAAACTTCACCAGCGCCCTTATCACGCCGATGATCAAACGGTAGGTCAATTTTATCTGTCTTTATACGAAGACTTCCACCAACCAGAAATGCTTGAACCAACACGTAAGCAATTTGATTGGATTTTGGCTCACCCAAAAACCGGCACACTTGATTGGCTTGCCGAAAATACTCATGCCCATGATCGTTGGGGCTGGTGTGATGCATTATTTATGGCACCGCCTGTATGGGCACGTTTAGCTAAAATTACCGGTGAAGAAAAATACTTAGACTTTATGGATCAAGAGTACCACGCCACGTATGACCTATTGTGGAGTGAGAAAGATCAGCTATTTTGGCGTGATTCTAGTTTCTTTGATAAACACGAAAAAAATGGCGAAGACGTTTTTTGGGCTCGTGGCAATGGCTGGGTATTTGGTGGATTAGCTTTGATGATACCTGACTTACCAGTTACTTGGGAAAAGCGCGATTTTTACATTAATTTGTATAAAAAAATGGCGGCACGTTTAATTGAAATCCAACGTGAAGATGGCACATGGTCAATGGGATTATTAGGTGGAACCGAAGGTTACCCAATAAAAGAAACCAGCGGTACGTCGTTTTATGCATATGGTATTGCATGGGGTATCAACCAAGGTTACTTAGATAAAGTCACTTACCGTCCAGCGTTAATGAAAGCATGGCAAGCGCTGCAAAATTCAGTCACCGCTGAAGGCATGCTCGCCTTCGTACAGCCTGTAGGCGCAGCTCCTGGAGATTCATTTCCAGATTACACTGAAGTGTATGGTGTTGGAGCATTTTTAGCAGCCGGTAGTGAAGTGTATAAACTACTTGAAGATGAAAAACCAAAAAAACACGTCGCTCACAATACAATTCAAACGTTAATGCATAATGCAGGGTGGTGTTGGTTTCAAGATCCCCGCGCCATTATCCAAAACGGTAAACTAATTATCGGTAGCGTTGCTGGCAATGGTGTGGGTGACGCTGCGGTAGGTGTCTACGACCTTGATAAAAAGCAACTACTCGGTCGTACCACATTAAAAACTGAATTTGACCATGATGATCATAACTCACCGGTTTTTTATGCGCGTCCTGATGGCAGTGTATTAACCGTTTACGCACGTCATAATAGTGAAAAAGCACATTACTACCGTATTTCAAATTCTGACAATTTTTTAAATTGGGGCGAAGAGAAAACGATACAAAGTCCTGCCAACGTAACCTACATGAACTTATATGACTTATCCGATGAAGGAACACTTTATAACCTTTATCGCGGTATTGATTGGAATCCAACGTATGTTACATCAAAAGACGATGGTGCTACCTGGAGCGATGAACATGTTCATCTCATTCAAAATGAAGTCCCAGGCGTACAAAGACCGTATGCACGCTATGCAGGGAATGGCAAAGACACCATAGGTTTGTCATTTACTGACGCTCATCCGCGTGATTTTGGTAACAGCATTTATTATTCTGAGTTTCGAGATGGTAATTTCTATAACGTGGATGGCACATTGATTAAAAACCTGAAAAAGGAAGGTCCGCTAAAACCCTCCGAAGCAGAGAAATTATTTCAAGGTGGCGGCGGAACCTTCCGCGGTGTTGATTTAAGTGTTGAAAAAAGCGCTTGGACCAGCTCAGTAGCATTTGATGATAAAGGCTATCCACACGTTGCTTATACTTATTATTTAAATAATCAAGATCAGCGCTATCGTATTGCATCTTGGGATGGCAAAAAATGGCATGACCGTGAAGTTGCGTTTGCAGGAAGCCGTTTATATGACCGTGAAGCCAGCTATACAGGCTTAATCACTGTGGATCCTAGCGACCCTTCTCACGTGGTTATTTCAAGTAATGTAAATCCTACGACAGGTGAGTCTTTATCAATGCCGCATCAAATATTTAGCGCACACATTGGGCTTGATGATGATACTAAAAGTATTCAGTGGCAGCAGTTAACACATGATAAGCACAATGAAAATTTACGCCCTATGATAGTCAACTCTGATCAACATAAAGTGATTATGTGGTTACAAGGGCAATATAATAGTTGGACAGACTATTATTTAGATGCTGTAGGGATTATTGTTGAGTAATCAGCCCTAATTCATTAAAAAGGAGCCACAGGCTCCTTTTTTATTATCAGCTCTATAATTAGTCCGGAAACTCTGGCGAAAGAATAGGAAATCCTTGGTCATCCCACTTTATTATACGCGCTCGCGCATGGCGATTTGGATCTGTTAACGGTGTTCCTTTAAGCTCTTTATAATCACGGCTGTGGTAAATTAATAAGTCTGTAACACCGTCCTCTGCTTTTACAAAACTATTGTGACCTGGACCAAAGCGCCCTACTTTTTCGTTACTTGCAAAAATTGGCTGTGGCTTTTTATGCCAGCTTGCGGGGTCGAGTAAATCAGCATCTGCATCGGCCCATAACAAGCCCATTGCATAGCGATCATCGGTGGCACTGGCAGAATAAGTTAACATGACTTTATTGCCATGCTTAATGACTGCTGCACCTTCATTCACCTTATAGCCTTGAATTTCCCAATCAAGTGTTGGCTCTGAAATATTAACTATTGGCTCTTTTATCGATGTTGGTGAGTCCATTTGTGCAATCCACAATGCAGAGTTGTACGTTGCGGGTTGGTTTTGTTGTGCCCAAACTAAATAGCGTTTGCCGTTGTGGCTAAATGTTGTGGCATCCAACGAAAAACTATCAAGGTGGGTTTTTAATTGCCCCATTTCTTGCCATTGGCCCTTCATCGGATTTTTGTTGTCATTTTTAAGCACAAACATACGAATACTAAACGGCTTTTCTACATCACCCGCTGCAAAATGAATATACCAACTGCCATCAACTTTATGTAGCTCTGGTGCCCAAATATTGGTACTCATTGGGCCTTTTTCATTTTTATGCCAAATCACTTTTGGCTCTGCTAGTTTCAAGTCATTAAGTCTACAAGCTTGACGTAATTCAATTTCGTCAAACTTAGGGGATGTACCAATAAAGGTATAACAACCGGTTTTTTCATCGCGGACCAACCAAGGATCAGCGCGTTGCAAAACAATCGGGTTATCAATTGGCATTAATGTTGGGCTATTATTTGCCTCTGCAACACTGTAAAAGCATGACATACTAAGTACGCTTACAATTGCAGTGGCAATCAGATTCTTGGCCATGGTATTTCCTATTTTTATAGTTTAATTTCCATTGTTAATATTGTATTACATATATTATAGTAGCTGATAAGTTTAATGATTAAAATAAAAAGGTAGGCAACTATGAAACACGCAAAAAAGTTCGCTCATACATGTAAACTGCTCGGTGCAAGCACATTACTTTGTTTAGCAAGTAATACCATGGCTAAACAAGTTGAAGTACACGACCCTGTAATGACCAAAGAAGGCGATACCTATTACGTCTTTAGCACGGGTATGGGGATCACGTATTACGAATCCAAAGACATGAAAAATTGGCAGCTTACCGGGCGCGTATTTAAAGACGAGCCGAGCTGGGCAAAACGAGTTGCCAGTGACTTTGGTGGCCACCTTTGGGCGCCGGATGTATACCAAAAAGATGGCAAGTTTTACCTTTATTATTCTGTGTCTGCGTTTGGTAAAAACACCTCGGCGATCGGTGTAACGGTTAACGAAACTCTAGATCCTAAATCACCAGATTATAAATGGATAGATCACGGTATAGTTATACAGTCTGTGCCTGAGCGTGATAACTGGAATGCCATAGATCCAGCGATTGTTGAAGATGACAATGGTACACCATGGATGAGCTTTGGTTCGTTTTGGGGCGGTCTTAAATTAGTGAAACTTGACGATGATATGGTACGTTTGGCACAACCACAAGAATGGCATAGCATTTCAGCACGCCCTAACACTGAACACGGACCTGTAGAAGCACCATATATCTTTAAAAAGAATGGCTATTACTACCTATTTGTGTCGTTTGATAAATGCTGCCAAGGTTTAGACAGCACTTACAATGTCCGTGTAGGGCGCAGTAAAAACGTAGAAGGCCCATACCTTGATAAAGAAGGCCGTGACTTAAATAATGGCGGTGGTTCGCTGGTGATCGAAGGTAATAAAGACTGGGTAGCGCTTGGTCATAATGCCGCTTATACCTTTGACGGTAAAGATTACTTAGTACTTCATGCTTACGAAACGGCTGATAACGGTTTACAAAAATTACGTATTCTACCGATGACTTGGGACGATAACTGGCCAGTAGTTGATAGCAAAGATCTAAACAAGCGCACCACTAAGCTGATTGAGAAGTAACACTTAAGAACAGCCACTAAAAAACCTGCATTTTTTGCAGGTTTTTTGTTTTGATATATCGCATTATTAACACAAGAATTACTGCTCTAGCACCAATATTACTCGCTAAAATCAATGAGTTTAATATCCATAAAAATAAGCTGCTCACTGCTTGTCGCTAAAGATTCATTCAGTGCCACACTGTAAATATCGTAGGCTAGATGCGGTAAAATCAAAAGTTCATAACGGCTGCCTTTAGGCATCAGCATGAGTGCTTCTTGCAAACCTTCAATTGCTTCTGCTATCTCATACTCAGCCACTTGCTCGATTTGCCGCGTATCATAAAGCACATGCCCTGTTGCAGTCATCACGCGTTGCTGCACCTTAACAGTAGCATCCCATGAAGGTGGTTCGCCACTTCCCAGTTCAATAATTCGATACATTAAACCCGAGCCGGTTACATGCACACCAGGCTGTGTTATGTATTGCTCTGCGAGCGGGTAGCGCCGAACACTCACTTTAGAATGCACATCGTCATAATGCTGTAAACTCATACTCGTCCTACTAGTTATTATTGATTAAACGAATACCGTAAATACCACCAGCAACCGATCCTTTTATTGCACTAAAGCGCAGTGTTAATGAGCTAGCTTTTTTCATTTCATCAGTTAATGGATAATCAATACTGTAAAATTCTGCACCGGTTTGCTTAGCAGGTAAGCTAACTTTTGCCAGCACCTTACCATTAATTGTGATAGTAAACTTACGTCCAACATCTGCAGTAAAGTAACGGATACGCAGTGCAACTGCCTGCTGCTCTGAGTTAGTTAGCTTATATTCAAACCAACCTGTTGCATCACGCCAATGATGGCCGTTATTAACACCTGCACGGGTATTTTCACCTTTAAAGTCATGCTCAACTTCAGGCTGTTGCTCGCCCGGTGTAATTTGGTCAACGGTCAATAATCGTAATTGCTCTTTTGCTTGTTCAGCCGCTTTTGAATCTTTAACAAATTGAGTAAATTCGGCTTCACTTTGCTGCGGCCAGTAAACTTGATAGCGACTATCATAAAGCCTAAAAAACGGAATTAACTGAGTTGTTTGTGTGCTCCCTATCCCCTGCTGAGCAATGGCGACATTTTTATCTGTGGTAAATGCAAGTTCTGCGCTAGGGGCTCGCTTTAAATCAGCAATAAACTGCTCGGGTTCACTGAGCATGATAGGCAGTGCTTCGGGTGGACAGGTAGGCCCTGCTGCAATATGACCCATGCGACTGTTATCAGCAACAAAGTTTAAATGCTCATTTTTAAACGCTTGTACTTTGGTTGCCATTACCACAGGACCATACAATACCGCATAGTAATCTTGGTCATCAGGCAACTGCTCTGTGTACAGTTTTGGCGCTAAAGAAAAAGTTAATTTATCGCCATCATGCCAGTCATGTTTTATTGCGTAATACCCCTGCTCTGCAGTGGCATTTATTGCTTTGCCATTAAGCTTAAACTGCAATTCATCAGTAACCCAACTTGGTTTACGAATATGCAGCTGCGCTGATGAGTTATGTTTTTTATCTAATGTGTTAATCACTAAGGTTATATTATTAGCATCCGGAAAATGGCTTTGTTGAGTTACTTTTAAGTCCTGTTGCTGCCAATCAAGCGTACTTGGAATAAATAGATTTACCCATAAGTTATCGTCATTTTTACTGTAGATCAGCTCACCGTATTTACTATGATTTTCAATACCTGAACCCACACAACACCACATTGAATCTTGTACCGATGAATACATACGATAGTGCCCAGGACGCATTGGCGTAAAGTACACAAGCCCACCGTGCTCAGGATGTTGTGACGATAAAATATGGTTATAGGTTGCGCGCTCGTAGTATTCTAAATAGCGAGTGTCCGCGGTTTTCAGAAACAGCAGCTTGCTGAGTTTCATCATGTTGTACGTGTTACAGGTTTCAGGGCCTTCAACGTCTTCAACCATCGCGGTAAAATCTTTTTTGTCGTGAAAATGCTCACGCGCACTGTTACCACCAATGGCCACTGAGCGCTCTTTAGTCACTGTTTGCCAAAAATAATCTGCGCCTTGTTGCCACGCTTTATCATCAGTGGCCTCAGCGACCTTCAACATACCAATAATTTTTGGAATTTGGGTATTAGCATGTAAGCCAGTTAGCTTATCTTGTTTTTTTAACAGCGGATCGACAATGCTATTTTGAGTAAACTGTTGCGCTAATTTGAGATAACGCTTATCGCCACTGATCGTCGCCATATCGGCAAATACCGCATTTAAACCGCCATATTCTGAATACAGCATCTGTTGAATCTGCTGCTCGCTTAACTTAGAGGTTAAGTTTAAAAACCATTCGCCTAAATCAAACAGCATGGTTTTTGCTTGTTCACTGCCTGCAATCAAGTAAGCATCACGCAAGCCATGGAAAATTTTGTCTATGTTATAAAGCGGCACCCAACGATCATTTAAACTAAATAAATCGGCTTTAATATTGCCATCATGGATTTGTTGCCACATCGCTTGACCATTTGGTATGCCTCCTAAATAACCGTCATTAACCTGTTGTGCGCGTTGTAGCTCATTTAACATGTAATCTAAACGGCGCTTTAGTTCTTCATCGCCAGTTGCAGCCCACGCAAGGCTTAACGCCGATAAATAATGACCGCCAATGTGACCATCAAGCCCCGAGTCTTCCCAATTACCATAAGATGACGCTTTGGGCTCGATACCAGCTTCACGTAAGTAAGGGGCTAATAATTGATCTGGGTGCAATGCCAATAAATAACGAACGTTAGTTTGCTGGGCATGTAAAAATGGGCTTGCACTTAAGCTAACTTGCTCAAGTGCAAAAAGTTGTTGTGGTGTGCGCTGTGTATGATGCGTATTAACAGTTTTATCGACTGCATTAGGGTGTTCGCTGCAAGCCGATAACAACATTACCGCAAGTGAAAAACTAATAACGTGTGGTAATTTTTTTACTGCTAAAACAAACATACACAGAGTCCTTTTGTTATTTTTATTGTTCGCCAGGCTTACCAAAAACAGGCATACCGTTATCATCCCAATTTAATGATTTTGTGAAGGTATGACGATCTGGGTTCCACAGTGGATCACCTTCAATTTCAGTATATTGACGACAGTGATAAACCAGCACGTCGTTACCATTTTCATCTTGCGTAAAACTGTTATGCCCGGGGCCAAACATCGACTTAGGCTCGTTACTACGAAATACCGGCTCTTGCACTTTAGTCCAGCTATTTATATCTAATAAATCACTATCTAGGTCCGCATATAGCAAGCCCATAGCATAGTTTTCATCGGTGGCACTGGCTGAATACGTTAAGAATATTTTACCGTTACGTTTAAGTACGTTAGGGCCTTCATTCACCCAAAAACCAATTATTTCCCAATCAAGTTCAGGGATGGTTAAACGGATGATTTCGCCAGTGATCTCTGTTGGTGATGACATCTTTGCCAAATACAGATTTGAGTTACCTTTTACACCCGGTTCTTTTTGTGCCCAACAATAATAAAGCTCATCATTATGATAAAAAGTCGTGGCATCTAAACAAAAAGTATCCCATGGGGTTTCAATTTGACCGCAAAACTGCCACTCGCCTTCAATCGGATCCGCATCTTTACAGCTAATTGCATACATACGATGCTGAAATAAATCGTGCTTAATTTCACGACTCGGTGCTGCGGCAAAATAAACATACCAAGCGCCATCATTAAAATGGATCTCAGGAGCCCAAATAAGCTCAGAATATGGACCTGTTTGTGGCTTCATCCAGACCATTTTTGGCGTTGCAGTTGCAAGCCCTTCTAGGGTTTTTGCACGGCGCAGTTCAATGCCATCATAGGCAGGCACTGACGCGGTAAAGTAATAATAACCATCTGTGTGCTTATGAATATATGGATCAGCACGTTGTGGGATCAAAGGTTTAGGTAAAGTTGACATAAATGCTCCTAAAATTATTCTGGTAACCGCTGGTTTTTAACCATATCGGTATAATAGTTATCGGTAATTTTGTATTTAAATAGCACAAAGCCCAAAATGGCATGAAACACACCAGGAATTATGGTCAGCATTAATGCTAATCCAGTCATGGTAAATTGACTTTGTTCAATATTTGGCTGGTAATCAAAAAAAGCTAACAGTAAACCACCGGCAAGACCCGCTAAACCACCACCGGCTTTTTGGCAAAATGAAATCCCGCCAAATGACAAACCTGATGCCCTAACACCGTCTTTAATTTCGCCATAGTCAACCGCTTCTGCAATCGCGGACCAAAACACCGGTGCATGCAAATCAACCACGAAAGATAAAATGATATACAACACAAAGGCCAACCAGATGTCACCAGGTTGCACTGCAAAAAACATTATCAGCGAAATAAACAACACTGCGATTTGTGACCATCTAAATAGTTTTAACTTACAATAACGTTGGGTGATCCACGTACTTGCCACCATAGATACTATTGATGCTGCGATACCGGCACTGGTAAAAGTACCCGCCAGATCAGAAGCACCTAAATAGTACTTAGCGTAGTACATAGCCACACTGCCACGAATTGCATAACCTAAAGTACCTAGCACACATGCGGCGCATAGCAGCAACCATTGATCGTTTTTAATCAGCACTTTAAATTGGGTCAGTATGCTTTCGGTTTGTGGTTCATGAGTAATACGTTCACGAGTAGTAAAAAAGCAAAACAGAAACAATGCTACACCACAGGTAGACACTAAAATCATTGCCAGTTTATAACCATGAGCGATATCGCCACCGCCCCACATTGACGCCAGTAAAGGTACAGAAAATACAATAATAACATTGGCTATTTTGGCAAAAAACATCCGATAACCATTCGCTGATAAACGTTCTTTAGGATCTGCGGTTAATACGCCAATGTACGAAATATAAGGAATTGCTACACCGGTAAACATCAAGGTGGCAAATAAATAAGTAAGGTAAGCCCACACCAACTTCATATTGTAATCAAAATCTGGCGTGGTAAATAGCAGGACGATTGAAATACCATAGGGCACAGATAAAAATAAGAACCAATGGCGGAACTGCCCCCAGCGAGTTTTTACTTTATCGGTAATCACGCCCATTAATGGGTCAGTAAACGCATCAACAAAACGTGCAACTAAAAATAAAATACCCATATCAACAGGGTCGAGGCCATAAATGTCGGTGTAGAAAAACGACATAAAATAAAATAATGCAGCAACCATAACGTTTACTGCCATATCACCGGCACCAAAACCGACTTTTTCTACCACTGATAACTTTTGATTTTCCATACAACTACCTGATTTTTAAAATACGTTGTACCTTAATACGCCATATTTAAAAGAATAAAGGTCACCTATTCTTTGTTTTATCACATTGGTGACCATTGTATTGCTTATTATTGTAAATTTAATGATAACCTAATTAATAGTATTATCATACTATTTGTAACGCAACCATTTTCGGTTAGACAAAGGTCATATAATAGAAAATAGAAAAGCCTCGGACGATCCGAGGCTTTTATTTGATATAACTGTGATTAGAAAGAGTAACGTACACCTAATGCAAATGTGCGACTATATAGTGCACTATTTGAATTATGTGTCGTTGGATACTCATAATAACTTTGATACGTTTCTTGCGTTAAGTTAGTACCATCAAATGTAACCATCAGATCTTCTGTAACATCGTAGCTTACCTGAAAATCTAAACTCTGTTCTGGGCTACGGTAGATACCCAGTGGGTTAGCAAATTGTGCGGCCTCATAGCTATTTAAGAAATCATCACGCCATAAATAGGCCAAACGCATATCAAAGTCTTCTCGTTCATAGATTAAAACAGTTGAGTACGATGACTTAGACACACCAAACATATCACGCGAATCTGTACCAACTAACTCACCTACATCGTTATACTTCGGTAAATCTTGTTTTGAATCAAGTAAAGTAGCACTGGCTTGAATACCTGCCCCCATTAACCAATCAGGCAAATTGTCAGGGAAATATACAAGACCAAGTTCTAAGCCATCTAATGTACCATTTGACGAATTATTTGGTTGAGTAAGAATGTAATCCTCAGGCTCAGTCGCATCTGGGCCTTGATATTGAATGATACGGTTAGAGCCATAGACAAATCCTTCTATATCGCGCTTAAACAATGTGCCATACAGCGAGCTTGCTTCAGCAAAATACCACTCTAAAGTTAAATCATAATTCTTCGATTCAACGGGTTTTATGCTTGGATTCCCACCATTTGCAGTACCATAACCAATATCTGTGACATCTTCAGTATAATAAATAAACGAGTTTAGCTGTGAAAACTCAGGACGACGAATAGTCTGAGTATAAGCGGCACGAGCAAGTAAATCTTCGCTCAAATGATAACGTACAACAAAGCTAGGTAACCAAGCCGATGAACTATTATCTGCAAAACTAACATCGGTAGGATTTTGATCAATATCGAAAAATGTCATATCAATCTTAGCATTTTCGTAACGAAGGCCAACTTGACCATCAATATCACGACCAAATAATGTGCTTGAAAAATTACCCTGAATATAAGCCGAATAAGCTTTTTCATCAACATCGAATGTTTTTTCTAACACTAAACTTTCTGACTCTATACCATATAGTTCGCGGAAATAGCCTCGATTCGCCTGAATGTAGTGGCCACTTGGAGCAACCCACGATGATGGCCAATTAGCTTTGCCATCAAAAAAGTCTTCATTAACAGCGGCTAATCCAGCATCAAGTGATGAAAAGGGTTGCCCAAGTGTCTCAACGAGGAACTTGGATTCACGTGATGCTTCTGAAGATCCTTTACTATCGTACTTAATACCGAAACCTATTTCATCGAAACCCAAACGGTCTACAAACAGTTCACCATCCAGCGTGAAGGTAAGTGAATCACCTTTGCGATTGCCACCATTGTCATACAGTTGAGCAACATTCCATTGCGAGGTATCGGTTAAATCAGCTTCATTCGCTGGGGTATCTGGATTATCAACATATCCTAATGCTGGGATACCATCTTTATCATTAAAATCAACATTTAAGCCATATGCTACCCGATCACTTCGCATTGCCAGGAATTCTGTTTCGTATTGGCTATCTTGATAATAAATTTCAGACGACAAATTAAAGTTATCATTGATAGTCCATTCACCACCTAATGCAAACACGTAGCTGTCGGTTTTACTTACATTCAAATCACCGCTATTAAAACCGTATGGTGCATCAACATAACGTTCTTTAATAATGTTAGTACCGTCAAAGGTCGTCGGTGGATTTTGCGTATCAACATTGCCCCACCAATCTACGAAGGTAAAGCTTAGCGAATTGAATGACTCATTACGGTAGCCATTGTAAAAGGCTTCAAAGGTATATTGTGAATCGCTGTTAGGGCGCCATTGCAATGAAAGATTGGCAGCTGGGCGTTCACGCTTACCAGTTAAGTCATTAGAAAAAACGGCATCGCGTGACAAGTAATATTCAGTTGGCACACCATTGATATTCAATGTCGAACCCGATTGATATGGTAGGCCGTTTTCAAGACCAGGTTCCCATATTGGGCTTTCACTTACATTACCATTGCTTGGGAAAATACGCTCAAACGGTGCAAATCCTGCTGCCGGGTTAAGGGTCATAAATGGCACCATTGCACCTGCAGCCATATTTTGGTCTCGGTAATTAGTCTCTGCGTATGAAAGGTTGATCAAGGCACCAAACTCCCCCATACCAGACTCCCAGCGATTACTCGCTAGTGCAGATAAAATTGGATCAACCTCTTCTGCTTGGTCTTGGTAAACACCGCGGGCAGAAACAACCACTCTTGAACCATCAAAGTTAAATGGGCGCTGGGTTTTGATGTCAATTTGACCGGCAATACCACTACCTACTTGTGAAGCGGAACGCGTTTTGAATACATCAACACTTTCCAATAAAGCTGCCGGAATATCAGCAAGCGCTACATTACGACCAGAAGCTGTAAATACTTGTCGACCATTGACTGTTGTTGTTACGTCCGTTAAACCACGGATAGATACCGTGTTTACTTCACCAGCACCACGGTCAGTAACCTGTATACCGGTTACCCGTTGCAGCGCTTCTACAACGTTATTATCTGGAAACTTACCGATATCTTCGGCAACAATCGCATCAACAACTTGGAATGACTGTCGTTTAATGTTCAGGCCTTTATTTAAGCTACCACGAATACCAGAAACCTGAATAACTTCAATGTCGTCTTTCTCAGCATTTGCTGATGTATTATCTTCTTGCTGTGCATATGCAAACTGGCATGACACTGCCATTAAAATTGCGCTAGCTATGTGTGTTTTTTTGAACATGAGTGGTGTTCTCCATTTGTTTTTCCCCCAGAAGGCTAATTACCCTCTGCTCCCCCTTATGTACAAAGCTTGTTGTCAGAGCCTGTATTAAGGTTGTCTTTTATTATGTTAATTATTTGCTGCCTGACATTGATAATATTGTATGATTAATTAGCAGTCAACTTATAACGCTAAATAAATGTTAATTGAAAAAATCGAAATACAGGCTTTAAAGTTGTGAAGAATAGAAAATAAAACAATAAATAACATAATCTTAGTTATTTTATTATGGAAAGGATTAAGAGCTTAACTATATTTTTGCAACAATTAAATGAATTTATTTTATTTAACATGGCAAATAAAGATACTATATTACAATTTAGCCAAGGCAACTTATTGCTCTGTACAACAAGTTCATTTTGATAATCATCATAAAACCCAGTTAAAAATTAACATTTTAGGTACTGCTAGGTAAGAGGTGCCGTTGGATAAAAAAGTCCCAGACAGGCTGGGACTTTTTGGGCTTATACTTTTGGGCTTATATAAATATTAGAAAGTGTAACGTGCACCAATTGCAAATGTACGAGAGTAGATACCGTTGCTAAAGTTAAATAGGTTATCGTTACCTTCACCGTAATAGCTTTGATACACATCATCTAAGATGTTTGTTGCATCAAATGTCACCACAAAATCATCCGTCACGTCATAACTAAATTGAAAGTCTAAACTTTGCTCAGGACGGCTCCAAAATTGTAGCGGGTTCGCAAAAATAGCCGCTTCGTTACCGGTATAGAACTCTGAACGCCATACGTACGATAAACGCATATCAAACGTATCTCGCTCATAAATACCCACAATACTGTATGACTGATCCGACACACCGGCCATGCTTGACTCAACATAACCACTAATAGTTCCATCATCATTATATTCTGGTAATTGTTGAGATGAATCTAGCGCAGTAAAACTTGCTTGTACACCAACTCCGTCAAGCATCTCCGGTAAATTATCTGGGAAATATACTAAACCAAGCTCTAAACCAGATAATTCACCTTCACTGGCATTCACAGGCGCACTTAATGCAAAGGGAATAACCTCTCCATCTGACGCTCTAGGTCGCATTACAATTTTACGCCCAGGGACAATCCGGCTATCTATGTCACGTAAAAAGTACGTTGCATATAAAGAGCTCGAATCTGCAAAATACCACTCAAGTGACACATCATAGTTTGTAGACTCCTCAGGTTGTAATTGCGGATTCCCCCCCACCCCAGTACCGTTTTTAGTCCCATCAGTTAATGGTTCAGTCCAGTATTGCAAGGCATTTAAATCTGTGAAATTAGGCATACGTAAGGTATTAGTATATGCAAAACGCCCTATCACATCATCGGTTATATTCCAGTTTAGAACTAAGCTTGGCAGTAATTTACTGACATCTGCGCTCGCAGAGCTTGACTCAAACACATTGGTATTTAGCCCTGTTTCAGCAGTAAAATCCATTTCTTGCTCATAGCTCACATAGCGAACACCAAACTCCCCGCTGATATTTTCAGTTAAGAAAAAGTTTGTTGTGGCATATAGCGCATACGAGTTTTCTTCGATATCAAAGGTCTTATATACATCTTCTGCTTCTAGATCATACACGCTGCGAACTGCACCAGCGTTATCTAGCATATAGCCACCATCTGCGGTGATAAAGCTATTAAATGTATCTGCACGGCCATCAAAGTAGTCATCAACTTGGAATACTATTCCAGAGCCATCGCCTGCTGCACCAGCTGCACCAAGTTGTTGGATCAGGCTTTCAACACTTGTACTATTTCCGATCCCACCTTCATTTGTTCGAGTGAATTCTTCAGCTGTGCGTTTTTCGTAACGACCACCAAATTTAATTTTATCGAAAAAGTTACCACCTACTAGATACTCAGCATCAAAGGTAAATGTTGTTGAGTCGCCGCGATTCCCGCCTCCATTATCATAGGCTGTTCCCGCATTCCAGTTTTGTATTGCAGCCATATCGGCTTCATTTACAGCTGTATTAGGATCATCCCAAAATGCGATACCTGGAACACCATCATTGTCATTAAAATCAACATCTAAACCAGTTGCAACACGGTCAAAGCGCATTGCAAAAAAGTCTGTTTCATACTCACTTTCTTGATAAACGACCTCAGTGTTAATAGTTAAATAATCACTGGCTTGCCACTGTGCACCAAGTGCGTATAAATAGCTGTCTGTTTTACCATAAGAGAAATCGCCACTTTGGAAACCACCCACAGCAATTGCTTGCTTTTCTTTTACAACGTTAGTGCCATCAAATACAACAGGCGTTTCGATGAAGCCGTTACCGTTTTCGAACGTATTAGAGAACCACATGGCATTTTGCGATTCATTTTCATAACCGGTGTAAAAGCCTTCAGCGGTAATTTCTAGGGTATCAACCGGCGCCCATTGAAGTGAAATTGAAGCAGCAGGGCGTTTACGCAAACCAGTAAAAGACGTACCAAATATCGCATCACGGGCAATTAAATACTCGGTTGGTTCACCCTCAACATTCAATGTAGAGCCCGGAGCATAGGATAAGCCATTTTCTAGACCTATTTGCCAAACTTTATTACCTTGCGAATCATATTCAGGAATACGTGAATAGGGTGAATACATTGCTTGCGGTTTATTGGTAAAAAATGGAAACGCTGCACCCGCTGTTATCGTATCATCTCGATAATGGGTCTCAGAGTACGACACATTAAACAGTGCACCAAACTCACCCCCACCATCAAGTTCCCAGCGGTTGCTTAATAATGCGCTCACATTTGGGTCAACTTTATCAGGTTGATCGGAGTAAATACCACGTGCAGCTAAAACAACTTTTTTGCCGTCAAAATTAAAAGGACGATTAGTTTTAATGTCGATTGAACCGGCAATACCACGCTCTACCTGATCAGCTGAACGTGTTTTATAAACGGTAACACCCGATAATAAGCTTGCTGGGATATCTTGTAGCGCTACATCACGCCCTGCACCAGTAAAAATATCACGACCATTTACAGTGGTATGCACATCCGACAAACCACGAATAGATACTTGGCTCACTTCACCCGCACCACGGCCAGTAGTTTGCACCCCAGTTACCCGTTGCAATGCTTCTACTACGTTGTTATCGGGGAACTTACCAATATCTTCAGCAATAATAGCGTCAACGATTTGCACGCTAGCACGTTTTTCACCTAACGCTTTATTTAAACTGCCGCGAATACCTGTAACCTGAATAACCTCGATTTCATCAACGCTTTCTTCAGGAGTATTAATTGCTTCTTGTTGTGCATAGGCAAATTGACAAGTGAATGCCAACACTATCGCACTTGCTATGTGTGTTCTTTTAAACATTAGCGGTGTTCTCCAAGTTATAGTTATATCGGCGGGCTGAACTATTCCATTTAGCTACCGAAGAGTGACCACTGCATTGTCCAGAGATGTTGTCAAAACAGTACACGGGGATCTACATATTATTTTGTTAATAGATTAGCGCCCGAACTTTAATCATATTGTATGACTAATAAGCGGTCAACTCTAAAATCCAAATTAAAACAATCCGTAAAGAATATATTAAAGTTCTCTCCCAATTAAACCTTACCGGTTTGCTTGCATACGTCATAAAAATTAAAATAAACAATAAAATACAACAGTATAAACAATTAAAAAAGCGAAACATCTACATAGTAGTAGGCTGTCGAGTTACAAAAAATAAGTAACCAGATATTTACCTTCGCAATTTTGCTGCTAAGATAATAAAAAATACAATATTACAATAAAGAATTGTTTTTCACTGTATGTTTACTTTTTTGTACCAATTAAGCTCATTTTCGTACTTTATAATACAATTTGAGTCTGTGACCGTGAAGAGCGTATATTGAATTACAATCATTAATCACAAAGGACACCTAATGAACAATAAATTAACAGCCTTTGCACTGCCGTTACTGCTATCTAGCACTATGGCCGCTGCACAAAACCCATTATTTACCGATGTGTTTACTGCAGATCCTGCCGCATTGGTGCACAAAGATACGGTTTACCTGTATACCGGCCACGATGAAGCCCCCAATAACGATGTATTTTTTGAAATGCATGACTGGCTTGCCTTTTCATCAACCGATATGGTGAATTGGAAAAAGCACGGCCCAATTATGAAAGCCACTGACTTTAAATGGGCGAAAGGTGAAGCTTGGGCTTCTCATATGATTGAACGAGACGGTACTTTCTACTTTTTTACTACCGTTCGCCATGATGATACTAAACCAGGTTTTGCAATTGGGGTTGCCACCTCAAAATCCCCTACTGGCCCATTTAAAGATGCCATCGGTCATGCACTAGTAACCGATGATATGACCAAACATACACCTAATGACTGGGATGATATTGATCCGGCTATCTATGTAGAAGAAAACGGTGATACATACATGTTTTTTGGTAACTTAGTGCCTAAATATGTAAAACTAAGTGATGACTTACTCAGCTTGGATGGTGAAATTAAAACCATTGATTTACCAAACTTTACTGAAGCACTGTGGGTACATAAGAAAGAAGAATACTATTACGTATCTTATGCGTGTGAATTCCCTGAAAAGATCTGTTATGCGATGAGTAAAAGTATCCATGGGCCTTGGCAGTACCAAGGTATCCTCAATGAGATTGCCGGTAACAGCGAAACCAATCACCAATCAATTATCGAATTTAAAGGTAAAAGTTACTTTATTTACCATACCGGTGCAGTACCACCAAAAGACGGCAAACCAAGTGGCGGACGCTTTCGTCGCTCTGTTGCGATTGAACCACTGCTCTACAATGATGATGGCACCTTGCAGCGTATCATCATGACCACTGAAGGATTGAGTAAAGGTAAATAACTCAGTCAATAAATGGGCTCTTATTGCAGAGCCCTCATTACTATGATTTATCTTCCCCTACCTGCTAGACACATCTAGTGTTCCCATTAAAACAGCGAAAAAGCAGCACAAACCATTGCTTGATAATAATTAAAACACCGCGGTAATCATTGTAAACAAAGCACTTTTAATTTACATGTTAATTACTTTTGCAAAAGTATTTGCACATCTTAAATAGTACTATAAAATTACAATACTACGTAGTTACTACTTTACGTTAGGTGTACAGCAATTTTATCGACAACATTAAATAACAAAAATCCCCGTTATAAGAGGACACACAAAAATGAAACTAACCAGATTAGCAATGGTGATCACCTGCGCTTTAGCTGTTACAGCATGCTCTGAAGAAGGCACTAAGCTTGAGTCATCACCAGCAGTTGCCCAGCCACAAAGTGCAAAACCAACCGTCAGTGATAGCGTTGAGTACAACGAAGAAGGTAATGTAGCGGTAACTTATGTTGGCGTACATGATCCTTCCGTAATTGAAACTGACGGTACTTATTACATTTTTGGTTCACATTTAGCGGTAGCAAAATCAACTGATTTATTAAATTGGGAAATGATTTCAAGTCTTTCCGCTAATGAAGCCGTGAATGAAAGCCCGCTTTTTGACTTTAATTACACTAGCGAAATCGCCGAAGGTATTGAGTGGACTGATGGATTTACCGGTAACTGGGCTGCTGATGTGGTGAAAGCACCCAATGGTAAGTTTTGGTTTTACTATAACCATTGCGCCCAAGATAACCCTGACACACCTGACGTTGTTGATGAAGTATGCTGGAACCGCTCGTACTTAGGCCTTGCCGAAGCTGATTCTGTAGAAGGTCCATATAAAAACAAAGGTGTATTCTTACGCAGTGGCTATCGCAATGACGAAGAATTTGCGCAGTATCCCCTAGATAATGGCCAAACAACGTGGAATGGTGCGGTTGACCCGAATGCCATTGACCCTGCCGCCTTTTATGATAAAGACGGCCAATTATGGATGGTTTATGGTTCATATTCTGGCGGTATTTTTGTACTGGCAATGAATGAAGAAACCGGTATACCTGACGGTGAGCAAGGCTATGGTAAACACTTAGTGGGTGGTGACTTTAGAGCCATTGAAGGCGCATTTGCTATGTACAGCCCAGAAAGTGACTACTATTACTTGTTTTATTCAGTCGCGGGTTTTGATGTAAACGGTGGTTACAATATCCGTGTAGCACGTTCAAAAACACCAGATGGCCCATACTTAGATACCGCTGGCAACGATATTGCCACTGTAGGTGGTCTAGAAATTGGTGAAAAACTATTAGGTGGCTTTGAGTACACTCAAGAGCTAGGTGAAACGTCACCTGCTTGGGGTTATCAATCACCGGGCCATAATTCAGCACATTATGACGAAGCGACTGGCCGTCACTTATTGATTACCCACACGCGCTTCCCACAAACCTCGTCACCGTTTCCGACAGCGAGTGAAGCTCACCAAGTTCGCGTGCATGAGATGTTTATCAATTCGTTAGGTTGGCCTGTCACCTCACCACAACGTTTTGTACCACTAGAGGGTGATAATTTAGTGGTTGCTGAGCAATTGTACGGATACTACAAATTTATAAATCATGGTACTGATGTTAATACCAGTGCGGTGCGCTCAACTTACATAGCATTAAATGCTGATCACTCAGTGACCGGTGATGATACGGGTATTTGGTATATGGTTGATGATTCAAACGTCAAACTTGAGCTTGGATCTGGTACTTATTACGGTGTTGCTAAATGGCAATGGGATGATAGTAAGCAAGACTTAGTGGTCACCTTCTCTGCTGTATCACTTGAAAACGCCACGGTGTGGGGCAGTAAAATTGCTGAGATTGATGAAACCGCCAGTGTATTAGCAACCGTGAACGATGCGCTAAATATTAAGACTGAGCTGTCAATTGCTGATGAAGGTTATTCATTACCAACCAAAGGGAAAGCGGGTACGACTATTCGCTGGGAATCAAGTAATGAATATTACATTGATGCAAATGGCTCTGTATTTATTCCCACCCCTGATCGTGGCGATCAAGCAGTTACATTAACCGCTAGTATGTCACTTAACGGTGAAACCATCACTAAGAGCTTTAATGTTAATGTTAAAGCTCGTCCGGTATATAAAAATGCGATTGCACACTATAGCTTTGAAAACGGCTTAACAGATAATTTAAGCAACCTTGCTGATGCCGTCACCACAGATAATAACTTAGACAACACAGGTGCTGGCACTGCTGCCTATAGCGTGGGCCAAACAGGCCAAGCATTTAACTTTGATGGCTCAACCGGTGTGCGTTTACCGGATGACATTATCAATTCTGACAGCTACACCGTTTCATTTTGGTCAAAGCCTGACGTTGTAACTGGTTACAGCCCCGCATTTTTTGCAGCAGAAAACGCTGACCGTTGGATTAGCTATATTCCAGGTGGCGCACCTCACTTCACGACTAATACACTACTATGGAGCCGCTACCTTGTTGAGCCTGAAGTAGAGCAGTGGAATCAAATCGAAATGACTCAAGGCGCTACGGCTGGACAGTGGAGTCATGTTACTATCACTTATGCTAACGGCACAATGAAGTACTACTCTAATGGAGCACTTGTTGGTTCAATGCCACGCCCTGACATGTTTAGTAGTGATACGGCCAAGTTTGCACTGGGTGTAAACTTTGGCTGGGATGCACCATTCCAAGGTCAAGTAGATGAATTTATTGTCTATGATTACGCATTAAACAGCTTAGATATTAATGGTGCAGCGATTAACAATCTAACTGATCCAACTAAGTTTGAAACCTTCATTACTGATGCACTTGATTTAGGTGATACAACGGCTATCCGTGAAAGCTTTGAATTACCCCGTGTTGGACCGTTTGTGTCAGGTATTAGCTGGACATCGAATAATGAAGAGTTCTTGAAACCTGTTAATGGCACTGCCGTTGTTAATCAGCCAAGCGCCAATGTTGGCGATCAAGTTGTTACTTTAACAGCAACAATTAACTATAAAGACTTTACAGATACTAAAACTTTTGCAGTTACCATTAAATCACTTGCCCCTGCAGAATATAGCTTTGAAGGCGATTTAGCAGAGCTTAAAGATGCATACGCAAGTGCTAAACCAACTGGCGACCGTATTGATAACACCGGTGGTAACGCCACTTTTGTTGAAGGCATTAAAGGCCAAGCGTTATTCCTGCAAGGTTCAGGCGTGCGTTTACCAAATAATTTGATCACCACCAACGACTACTCGGTATCAATGTGGTTAAAACCTGAAACATTCTCAGATTACACCACCGCATTTTTTGCAGGGGCTAGTTCATCAACGTGGGTCAGCTTAGTACCCTCAATGGTTGATTCAAATACTACACGTCTATGGGCAAATGGTGGCGGTGCATTCTTTGATAATGGTGATTTAGGCATGCGCATCCTTGCTAAAGAGTGGACTCATGTTGCCTTCACGGTTGATGGCAGCAACGGTGATACGCTGAAAATGTACGTAAATGGTGAACTTAAAATTGAAGCTGGTGGCTTCCCTCGCGTATTCACTGTCGAAGGCGAAACCAATGAATTTGCGTTAGGTGTAAACTACTGGGATACACCGTATAACGGCGCGGTTGATGAGTTAAAAATATTTAACGGCGCAATCGATGCTGACGCAATCAAAGCACTCTACGATGCAGCTACTGCACAAGAGTAAGCTATTTAGGGTGAGCTGCCTTACCCAATAGTTTGTTGTCATAAAAAGCCAGACAAGAGTCTGGCTTTTTTTTAACTTTTTATTTTCAACATACACAACATCATATACAGTGATATTTATAATACAATATTAACTAAGGAAGGAGCTATGCAACGTCTTTTCATCACCTTAATATGCTTGATACCCTCACTATGCTTTGCGAAAACTGCTAACTATAAAGTGATAGACGAAGGTGGCAGTGGCCCATTTAGCGCCATTGCAGCCACTGAAACCTCGTTAAGTGACTATGTTATATACCGCCCGAAGCAGTTAAGCGCTGGGCAAAACCCGTCGCCAAAACTACCCGTTATGGTATTTGCTAACGGCGGCTGTATGGATACCTCCTATCCATTTGAGCATATGCTCTCTGACATTGCTTCGCACGGTTACTTAGTCATTGCTCTGGGCAAAATGCAAAACAGCCTTGATGACAGGCCCTTAAATAAGGCCAGTAATAGCATGATCCCTCACGCGATTGATTGGATCACAGCGCAATCTGCAAATCCATTAAGTGAATTTTACCAAAGCGCAAATCTTGAGAAAATCGCCATTGCAGGCCAGTCATGTGGCGGCGCGCAACTACTTGCCACTGGGGCAGATAAAAGAGTCTGCAGTTATTTAATGTTTAATTCAGGTATTGGTGATATGACCATGGCAAGCGCTGATGTTAAGTCACTGCAAAACTTGCATGCTCCTGTAATCTACCTTGTTGGTGGACCCACTGATATTGCCACTGACAATGCCAAGCTTGATTATCAACGCATAAGTCATGTGCCCGTGATCTTTGCTAATCATAAAACCGCGGGGCATTCAGGAACATTTGAACAGCCGTTTGGTGGTTCGTTCTCAAAGCTAGCTATTAAGTGGCTGGATTGGCAATTAAAAGATAAGCAAACCAATGCAACGCTATTTTTGCAGGGTAAAACAGCTGACTTTGTTAATTGGGATATAAAAGCAAAACAATTTTAAAAGGAATGATTATGAACACATCAACACTTAAGCGGCTTTTATGGGCTACATTTTTTACTGCAACAACGGCAACAGTGACCGCTGTCAACGCCGAGCCACTCATCCAAGTCACTGTGGCACAAGGTAAACTTCAAGGCACGGCAGAGCATAACTTAGCGGTATTTAAAGGTGTGCCGTTTGCTAAACCACCCGTGGGAGAATTACGTTGGAAAGCCCCGCAACCGGCTGAAAAATGGCAAGGTGTACGTAAAGCACAAGAGTATGCCCCTGCCCCAATACAAGCAGGCAACCCTGTATCTGGGATCAGTGAAGATAGCTTATATTTAAATATTTGGACGTCGGCAGAATCGAGCGTAGATAAACTCCCTGTATTAGTTTGGATTTACGGCGGTGGCTTTAGTTTTGGTAGCTCATCCGATCCTATTTTTGATGGTACTGAGCTTGCCAATAAAGGCGTGATAGTAGTGTCTATTGCTTATCGCGTTGGTCAATTAGGTTTTTTAGCCCATCCTGAACTTAATAAGGAAAGCCCAGTTGGCGTATCAGGTAATTATGGATTGCTCGACCAACTAGCCGCCTTAAAGTGGCTTAAACAAAACATTAGTGAGTTTGGTGGTGATGCAAATAATCTTACCATCGCTGGTGAATCTGCGGGCGGCATTTCGGTTAGCATGCTTGCCGCCTCACCGTTAGCTAAAGGGTTATTTAACAAAGTTATCTCGCAAAGTGGTGGTTCATTTGGTCCTACTCGCATAAAAAATTACCCTGGTGAAAACATGTCGACCCTAGAGCAGGCTCAAGCAGAAGGTTTCGACTATGTAAAACAGTTTGGCACAAGCTCAATTGCACAGCTGCGTAAAATGAGCGCAGACACCTTTATACCAAAAGGTTGGTCGCTACCAGGTGGCTGGCCTATTGTTGACGACTATGTGATCAAGGGCGACCAATATAAGCTCTATCAGCAAGGCAAGTTTAATGATGTACCCGCTTTAATTGGTTATAACTCCGATGAAGGCGTCAGCTTTGTGTGGGACCCTGATGTTAATAATTTTGTTGATGGAGTAAAAACTCGTTTCGGTCAATTTGCGCCTAGCTTACTTGAAGCTTACCCTGTTGCAAAAAATAGCATCCCTCGCAGTGCTCGAAACCTAGTACGTGATGCCGCATTTGGTTGGCATACCTGGAGCTGGGCTAAATTACAAACTCAGTATGGTAAAGCCCCAGCATATCTTTATTACTTCGATCACCACCCTAAACGTACACCTGATGCCAAAGACGAAGATCATGGCTCTGGCCACGGTCATGAAATAGCCTATATGTTTAAAAACCTTAATAAAGCAGATCCGAATGTAACTAAAAATGATTTAAAAATGTCAGATATAATGGCAACCTACTGGACTAACTTTGCCAAAAATGGCAATCCAAATGACGATGCATTACCAAATTGGCCTGCTTTTAATAATGACAAACCCAGCACTATGTATTTTCAACAGCAACCAAAAGTCGGCCCAGTGCCCGACAAACAAGCGCTAGAAACACTTGATCAGTATTTTAAATGGCGCCGCACACCAGCCGGTGAAAAGTGGGCTAACCAAGTTCGCTAGTCTGCAGCTATCCAAATAAAAGCCAAATTAATATTTGGCTTTTATTTACATGTCTCCCCTTTAGTAACGCCTCTTTCAGCCGATAAGTATGATTAAATCACATTATAAAGAGCCATGATGCAGATACATAAACCACTGGGACAGCCAATTGCGTCACCATCAGAGTCTACGGTAAAAAGTAACGATACTACTGGCTATCGTTTATCAGAAAAAGAGTTAGACAATATATCAGGCCGGGAAACTAAAGAGAAAGCAGAAAAAGAGGCCAGTTCAGATATGCCCGATCATATCGCTAAAATGATCGAACAGCTGAAAAAAATCAAAGAGCAGGTTGAACAACAAAAAGAGCAACTCGAAAAGTTAAAAGCGCTAGATAACCAGCAAGATGAAGCTGTTAAAGCACAAGTCGAAGCGCAAACTAATATGATTGTATCAATGCAAGCTCAAATGGGTTCGTTAGTTCAAACCATCGCTGAAGCGATGAAAGAAGCTGGTATTACCGACACAGGTGCACTTGTCAGTGCCATGGTGTGATCAACTGAAATCGCGATTAGTTGTTACTATTGTAGTACTGCTCATATTCTATTATTAGCAATCGTGTTTTTAGCTATACTTAAATAAGCGCAATATCAACAATTAGGCATAATTATGAGTTATAAAAACTGGCCAATCGCTAGGCAGATTGGTGCACTCGTATTTCCTTGCTACAGCAATTTTTACTGACAAAAGTAAATCGGCCATTAAAATGCCTTCTGCTACCAGGCGCAATTAGCTTTGCAATTTAATCACCAAAATAATTAGTGATTGTTTAATCGATAGATTTTTAGTTAAAGGAACCGCTTTTTATTTGTAGATACTTTTCGATAGTTTTATCTTTCTTATCTGATGCAAGCACTTCATCTAAAGATTTCTGAATTTTTGTTATCATTTCATCTGATGTTTTTTTATTAGCTATCATGTAATAGCCACCTTCGTTCGACAGTAAATAGGCTTTTTCAATTGCTGACTGATCATAGCCCAGCGTTTTCATTTGATAGGCTAAATCTAATGGATCTCCAGGGATCAGATCTGTCCTTTTTTTAAATAAAGCTTTTAATATTTGTTCTGAATTAACAGTAACATAGTAGTCTATATTTTCTTGAAAGTGATTACGTTTAAGGAATTGCTCAACTGAACCGCCCATCAGCACACTAGTTTTATATTGTTTGATATCTGCGATTTTGTTGATCTGTATATCAGATCGGGAATTTAATTTATACAGATATACCTCTCTGGTGTGCAAAGGGCCAATCCATTTATACATATTTTCGAGCTCAGGAATGCGAGCTACTGTAAAAAGCAAAGTGTTAGGAGTTTGTTGGACAGTGTATAAAGCGCGTTTAAAAGGATAAACTAACAGTTTGTATTTGATGTTCGCTTTTTGCAGCGCGGCTTCTACTAACTCTGTGCTAATACCAACTAGCTTACCACCTTTGTTAAAATTATAAGGTGGCCAGTCGTTCAACAAAATTGTAAGTTCAGGCTCTGGATCCTGAGCATTTGCATTTATATTTGACAATAAACTCAATAATAAAATCATTCTTAATATCATGAGGCTTCCTATTCCTGTGCCTGCTTCTATCTATAAAAAGCGCTATTTTTTAAGTTTATTTTATAATTATCTTTGGCTTTACCTTACATATTAGCAGCCTACGCTAACATTACACTTGGTTCACTGTATCTTACAATTATGGACAATCAAATTGTACCTTTGCTGCGTCACCTTACACTAATTAAATTAGCGACAACAGCTTAAAATACAACCACCTTTTATATTGAGCGAATCGCTTAACTTTGGCAGTTTGTTAAAAAATACTAAATGTACAGGCCGCGAGAGCACTTTATTAATGATGGCAATAACACGACTATTCAAATGTAAGTTCATAAAATTAAAACGCACGCTACATACACATAAAAAAGCCACTATCGAAACAGTGGCTTGGTGAGAGTCGAACGCTTATTTACATTTACTTTGGTTCTCGTAAATGGAAAATTTGGCACTTGTTACCTAAATCAGGTTGTTGTGCAAAATTAGTTTTATCTGCAAGGCCACAATCACTTAAACCCAGTGCTTGCTTTGTATAACGGTTGATCAACATCACCCCGCCACCTTCAACAGGGGTTATACGCCATTGTGCTGTTTTAGTTTCGCACGAAGCCATTTCAACGTTAGCGCCAGGCACTAAAGCATTGTTTGCCACAGCAGCGCAATAATCGCTATCTAGGTCTTGTTTTAGAGCAACGTAGCCTGTGTCTGTTGGCGCAAAGAACCATTGCTGGGCATCGCTGTGAGTAAACGCTTGTTGCTCAACATTAGTACCCGCTTTAACAGCTCCTGCAACGCTCAATGCTTTACCACTTTGTTGGCTCATTACCGCGACACTACCTACAGGCTGTAACTGCCAATCAGCACATGCAGTATCTTTACCTTGTTGTAAAACCGCTTGATTTTGCGCGGCTGAACACCCTGCTACGGCTAATGGTTTTTCAGTGTAACGGTTAGTAATAGTGACATTACCATCAGTGCTTGGTGCTACTTTCCATTGCTGACAGAAGTTATTACGCCACGCTGCAGATTGTATTTTCGCATTATCAGCATCACTGCAATTAGCCAGCTCTAAAAACTTACTGTCTTCACGGTTCGCTAAACGTACAAAACCATCAGTAGTGGCATCAATCACCCATTGCCCATTAGTGCTTGCACATTGACGTTGCACAGCACGCGCATCTTGAGGATCGGCTGCAATGTCTAAGCATAAACCACTGGTCGCATTAACTAAGTTATAACGCTGACCTTGCACACGAGTTACAAGCGGGCCGTATTCACCTGATGGTGGAGCCACTTCAACACCCGGTGTTACTGGTTTTGCAAAGTTTGGTGTGCCATTATCATGCCAAGTAAATTTTTGCGCACGCAAAGAACGTGTGGCACTACAACCGTGTTCTACTGAGTCATTGCCGTGGTATACCAGCCAATCTTCACTGCCATCTGGCGAAGTGAAGAAACCATTGTGACCAGGGCCAAATACTTCATCAGTACGTTCAAATACAGGTTGATCAAACTTCTTCCAGCTGTTTGCATCTAGCGGATCATCACCCACCAACTCTAACATACCTAACTTATAATCTGGCGTGTTACAAAAGCTTGCGGAGTAAGTCATAAACGTGCGACCGTTATGCTGTAAAATCTCAGCACCTTCGGTTACTTTACGTCCGCTGATCTCCCAATCAAGTTCAGGGCGTGTGATCACAGTGTGCGGTGAATTCTTTTTCAGCGTCCACGGGTTTTCCATTTCAGCAATAATGTTTAACTGTTGATCGCCCTGCCACTGGGAATAAATAACATAGAGTTTGTCTTTATAGCTTAAATAGTTACCATCGATATTCCATACATCAGGCATGAGTGCGCCTTTGTATTCATACGGACCCATTGGGTCGTCACCGGCACTTTCTAATACATTAAGATGTTGGTTATCTAAAGTACCATCAGTCCCTGCTGTATACATCATGTACCAACGGTAGCCGTCAGGGCCTTTAACACGATGAAATTCAAACGCCCAAAAGTTACAACAACGCGCAGGATCGGTCGCTGACCATACATTTACTGGGGTTGCATCGGCAAGTCCTGCTAAAGTAGGTGATTTACGCATCACCAATTCAGATGTCCATGTTGTCGTCGTTAGGTAATAGTTACCATCCCAGTACTCAAGCCATGGATCGGCACCATTAGGAAATAATGGATTAGTGAATACGCCATCATCTTGCGTGGGTGCTTTTGCGCTCGCGATTGGTGCTGCATCTTGTGTTTGTTGTGTGTCTGCGCGGGTTGTAGATTCACACCCTGTAAGTGAGCTTAATGACAAAGCGAATAAACCTACAAGGCCTGTTGCTTTAGCAGTACGCTTTAATTTAGTGCGCAAGTGATGTTGTGCATTCATTGTTGTTATCACCCTTAGTTTTTATTATCCACTCATATTGAGCGGTGATTTGAATTGAAAGCTTTGCTTTATTTTTAGATTACTGCAGTTGTCCGATGCAGTTAGGGCAGTATAAAAACTGCCCCACACGCGTATTGAGCGTGGTTATTTAGTACCAAACTCATACACGATACGTGTTGAGTAAACATCACCTGGCAACAGTGTTGTAGTTGGGAATGTAGGCTGATTAGGCGCATCAGGAAAGTGCTGTGGCTCTAGGCAAAAACCACTTCTTAATTTATGTACTAAACCAGAGGCTTGCTTACTGCTACCATCTAAAAAGTTACCTGAGTAAAACTGTACCGCAGGCTCTTCGGTATACACAGTTAGGGTTCGACCTGAGCTTGGCTCATAGACGTTAGCAGCTTCAATTAAATCATGATTAGGCTTGTTTTTCAGTACAAAGTTATGATCGTAACCTTTGCCAAGCTTGAGCTGCTCATCATCGACATTAATTTCTTTACCAATTGCTTTTGGATTTCTAAAATCAAACGGTGTACCCGCCACTTGCATTAACTCACCCGTTGGGATCAAACCGCCATCCACAGGGGTGATTGCGTTTGAGTTGATTTGCATTTGATGATCGAGAATATCGCCCTTACCCGCTAAGTTAAAATAGCTGTGCTGGGTCATATTGATGATGGTTGGCTTATTTGTTTTTGCCACAAATTGCATATCTAGAGTATTTTTGTTGGTCAGTGTGTAGGTAACTTGTGTTGTCAGCTCTCCAGGATAACCTTGATCGCCATCAGGGCTCACTAAACTAAGTGTAACACCCGCACTGTTTTCTGTACTAAATGGAGCCATGGTCCAGACTTTTTTATCGAAGCCCTGCACACCACCGTGTAAATGGTTAGCACCATCGTTAGTTGCTAGCTGATAGTCTGTGCCGTTTAAGCTAAATTTACCATTAGCAATACGGTTACCAAATCTGCCAATGATCGCGCCAAAGTAAGTGGTTGCATTAGTGTAATCTTCTAAATTATCCATACCTAAAACAATATTACCCATGTTGCCATTGCTGTCTGGCGTTTCGATACGGGTAATAATGCCGCCATAATTGATCACATCAACGCTCACGCCATTACTATTGGTTAGGGTAACTTGGTTGATCGGAGTTTGGTCTGCCAGCTTGCCATAAGCGTGCAGTAATGCAGAAGGTGAATTGGTCATATTGTCTCCTTGGTGAGCACACGCGGGGGTTAAAGCAATCCCAAAGGACACTGCTATTGCAAAGATACCGCGAGATAATTTTTTAATCGATGTTGACGACTGATGAACCGCTGTTAGGCGCTGAGTTACACATTGCAATGACATGACAATAACCTTATTATAATTGTATTTATACTTTTATAATACAATAAAGTGATCGATTGCAAATTTATTCGCCTAACTTTTTAGTTGTATTTTGCCGTCTTTGACTAAAATGCAGTCCATACCACCAGCCTGAGCTGCTTGATAGCCTATTTGCGTGTCTTCAAACACCACACAATTTTGTGGTTGAATGTTTATTTGTTTGGCTACGCTTAAAAAAGTTTCTGGGTGTGGTTTACCGTGGCGAACATCACTGGCAGTAACTAATGCGTCTATTTTATCGATTAACCCGGTATGAGTTAAATGATCAATGGCATGCTCGCGGTCTGCACCAGTACCTACACCAATTGGCATTTTGCCATGGTAATAATTTAATATATCGACTGTCTCAGTAATGATTTCTGGTTGCTGGTTTAAACCTAACCAAAATTGGTGTTTTTGCTGCGCAATTTCATCCGCATTATGGCTAAGGCCAAATTTTTCATTGAGTATATCAACGGTTGCAAGCGTTGGCACGCCACCTAAACCATACATGTAGTCGTAGTCATACGGATAGCCAAAAGCTTGGCAGGTCAGCTCCCACGCTTGCAAATGTGCGCCCATCGAATCGATTAGCGTACCATCCATATCAAAAATAATGCCTTGGTATTTTGTTAGACTTAGCATTGTTACTCCTAAAATTAAAAGCCCACAATAGCATAAGCCAGCGCTAGGCTGGCTTATGAAAACAACATATTATTGTCTACTTGCGCTATAAAATTATAAGCCGCGCTTTAGCATGTAATACGCTGCATTATGGCGTAGTTCTGTTTTGAAACCACGGATGTTGGTATCAGCATCGATGATCATGGTTTCAACGCCAGCCATTTCAGCAAAATCAACAATCATATCTGTAGTTACCGCTTGGCTGTATGCAGTGTGGTGTGCACCACCAGCATGGATCCACGCAGCAGACGCTACTGAAAGGTTTGGCTTTGGTTCCCACAATGCTGACGCCACTGGTAAGTGTGGTAATTCAGCCGGTGGTGTTACCGTGTCTACTTCGTTAATTAAGATGCGGAAACGGTTACCCATATCAATTGGTGAAACGTTAATTGCCGCACCAGCTTTAGCAGTAAACAATAAACGACCCACATCACATTTCACACCAATGGTGTGCGTGTGAACTTCAAGGCGTGGTTTTTGCGCTGCAATTGATGGACACACTTCTAACATGTGAGCACCCAATACTTGGTCAGTATCACCCATGTTATAGGTGTAGTCTTCCATGAATGAACAACCGCCTTCACGGCCTTCACCCATTACTTTCATGATGCGAACCATAGCAGCTGTTTTCCAGTCGCCCTCGCCACCATAGCCGTAACCTTTCGCCATTAAGCGCTGCGTTGCAAGGCCCGGTAAACCTGATAAACCTGATAAATCTTCAAAACAGTTAGTGAATGCTTTAAAGCCACCTTTTTCTAAAAAGCGCTCCATACCAAGCTCTAAACGTGCTTCGTTGCGTAGCATCGATACTTTGTAATCATCTTGCAGCGTTTCATCGCTAATCACATAGTCAGTTTTGTATACTTCAAGCTGTGCATCTACTTCGGCATCAGTGACGGTATCAACAACTTTAACTAGCTCCGCTACGCCAAAGGCATGTACTTCATAACCAAACGTGATTTGTGCTGATACTTTGTTACCTTCAGTAACCGCAACTTGACGCATGTTATCGCCAAAACGTGCCACTTTAAGTGTTTGGCTTTCAGCCCAACCTTTAGCAGCGCGACACCAATCATCAATTTGCTTTTGTACGTCAGCGCGTTGCCAATGACCTGCAACCACTTTACGCTCTTTACGCATCACTGTGCCGATAAAACCAAATTCACGGTCACCGTGGGCACTTTGGTGGGTATTCATGTAGTTCATATCAATATCAGCCCACGGTAGCGCGGCATTGAATTGCGTATGAAGGTGTAACCATGGTTTACGTAACTCGTTTAATCCAGCAATCCACATTTTCGCAGGTGAGAACGTATGCATCCATAATACTAAACCCACACAGTTAGGATCGGTGTTGGCTGCTTGGCACACGGCATGAATTTCTTCAGGCGTTTTCACCGTTGGCTTACACACTAAGTTAACTGGTAAATTAGCTTCGCTATTTAAACCAGCCACAATTGCAGCGCTATTATCTGCAACGGTATTTAACACTTTTGGGCCATATAAATGTTGTGACCCAGTTACAAACCAAACTTCTTTCATTGACGACGGCATATATAAATTCCTCTTGTACTTGTTAGCCACGGTTACTTTGGCCGTAGTAGGCATCTTTACCGTGTTTTCTTAAATAATGTTTATCCATCACAGACTTCTTAAGTGCACCGGCATTTTGATCTAAGGTGCGAGTTAAGTAAGCCATGCGAGCAATTTCTTCTAGTAGTGCAGCGTGATACACAGACTGCGCAGCATCTTTACCCCAAGTAAACGGTGCATGTCCTGCCACAATCACCATAGGTGCCGCTTTCGGATCACGGTCTTTATAAGCATCGGTAATTTGAATACCGGTCTCAAGCTCATAATCACCATTTACTTGCGCATCAGTAAGCTCGCGGGTGCAGGTAATGTCACCGTGCACATAATCAGCGTGTGTAGTACCAAAACAAGGAATGCTCTGCTTTGCTTGTGCCCATGCAGTGGCATACGTTGAATGAGTATGCGTTACGCCACCGATCTCATTAAAATGACGATACAAATGAATATGGGTTTTGGTATCCGAAGACGGGCGCATGCTGCCCTCAACAATGTTGTTTTCTAAATCAACAATCACCATGTCTTCTGCTTTCATTTGGTCATACGATACACCACTTGGTTTAATCGCAATCACGCCTTTGTCGCGGTCGATTTGCGATACATTACCAAAGGTATAAATCACCAAACCACGACGTTGTAATTCCATATTTGCTTCGAATACTTCGCGCTTTAATTCTGTGTAGCTCATGCTTTTGCTCCATCAACATACTGTGCTAACGCTTGATAGTTAGCATAGAGTTCGTTATAAACCGCAACCCGCTCTGGGTTAGGTAAATACTGATGACATACAGCAGAAGCCATAACTTGCTGAGCATCCGCCACTGTTGCAAATTCACCCGCTGCCACAGCAGCCATAATTGCAGCACCAAGCGCACAGCTTTGCTCGCTTTCAAGTACGTCAATTGGGCAATTCCATACATCAGCACAGGTTTGCATTACGTAATCTGATTTTTTTGAAATGCCGCCAATTACCACTACTGAATCAATCGGTACGCCTTCATTTTGAAAGCGTTCAGTGATCGCACGAGCGCCAAAGGCCGTCGCCTCAACTAATGCTTTAAAGAACTGCGGCGCGTCAGTGCCCATTTTCATGCCCGTCATGGCCATTGCTACGCTTTGATCTGCATCAGGTGTGCGACGACCGTTGACCCAGTCAAGTGCTGTTACATCAGTATTTTTAACCGGTAACGCACTGGCAGCTTTTGATAAATCAACTAAAATTGAGTCTTCAATTTTATTGATCAAGCTTTGTTCAACGTCGTTTAAATTTGCTAACTGGCGAGTTGGCCACAGCATTAGGTTTTTAAACCATGCGTATAAATCGCCAAACGCAGATTGCCCCGCTTCAAGGCCAATCATACCTGGGATCACTGAGCCATCTACTTGACCACAGATACCTTTAACACAGGTATCGCCAAGTTGCTGTTTTGAAGTAACAGTAATATCACAAGTTGAAGTACCCATTACTTTAGTTAAAACACCTGGACGCACATTGGCAGCAACTGCCCCCATGTGACAGTCAAACGCACCGTAACCTACAACTACATTCTGTGATAAACCAAGTTTATCAGCCCATTGCGCTGTTAATTTACCAGCGACTTGGTCACTTGGTTGGGTTGCTGCATTAAGCGTATCAACCACACCATCTAATAATGGGTCAATATTGCTGAAGAAACTATTCGGTGGGAAACCACCCCATTGCTCATTCCACATTTGTTTGTGGCCCGTTGCACAGCGTCCCAGTGTTAATACTTCTGGGTGAGTGGTGCCACACATCAATGCCGTCATCCAATCACAATGCTCAACCCACGAGTAAGTTGCCGCTTTTACAGCCGCATCATCTCTAAAAATATGTAATGCTTTAGCCCAGTACCATTCTGATGAATAGATGCCGCCCATGTGTGAAAGATAATTAACCTCGTTATTGGTCGCGGCTTTGGTGATCTCATTCGCTTCTTTAATCGACGTATGGTCTTTCCAAAGAATGAACATCGCATTAGGGTTTTCAGCAAATTCTTCAGTCAGCGCTAAAGGCGTACCTTGGTTATTAATCGCCACTGGCGTTGAGCCTGTGGTATCAAAGCTCATACCTATTACTTTATCCGCAGTTCCCGCAGGTACTTGTTGCCATAGACCATTGACGACCTCAATCAAGCTGTCGATGTAGTCTTGTGGATGCTGGCGAAATTGATCTTTACTTGGATCGCAATATAAACCTTGCGCCCAACGCGGATAATTCACTAAATGGCTAGCCAGCTCTTTACCTGTGGTTACATCAACAAGCAGTGCTCTTACTGAATCAGAGCCATAATCTAAGCCCAATGTATAACGAGACATAAATACCTTTCACTAATTGGATACTAACAATGTTAGTCATTACTGTTATTTGTATGATAATATCAATAATGACGGGTTGTAAAGGTATTATAAAAATATTATTAACAGATTTATTCTGAAATATTCGTGACACCTGTGCCCTTTAAACTAATGTTTTGCACTTATAAAGGGCTTAAACCATGTCATAAGCAATGCTAAAAGCCGTTAATTTATTTTGTATGATGAAAATAGGATGTCTATGTCTAGCCAATTAGAACAATTAAAAACCATGACCACTGTGGTTGCTGATACCGGTGATTTTGAAGCGATCGATCAATATAAGCCGCAAGATGCCACAACCAATCCATCGTTATTGCTCAATGCGATTAAAATTGAAAAATACCGCCCACTGGCTGTTAAAGCCGTTGCTTGGGCTAAGCAACAAACAAGTGACAATGCACAGGTGATCAGCAAAGCTGCTGACAAACTGTCGGTACTAATTGGTGCAAATTTAATGGCTCAAGTGCCAGGATTAGTGTCTACCGAAGTGGATGCGCGCTTATCGTTTGACACTCAAGCAACTATTGATAAAGCCCTTGAGCTTGTTGCCCTGTATAAAGAGCAAGATATTGATACCTCGCGCGTACTGATCAAAGTGGCGTCTACATGGGAAGGTATTCAAGCAGCAAAAGTACTAGAGCAACAAGGTATTCGCTGTAACCTAACGTTGGTGTTTGCATTTGCTCAAGCTCGTGCGTGTGCTGAAGCAGGTGCTTATTTAATCTCTCCTTTTGTTGGTCGTATTCTTGATTGGTATAAAGCAAACCAAACTGCTAGCGATTTTAGCGGCGCTAATGATCCAGGCGTACAGTCTGTTGCACATATTTATAACTTCTTCAAAAAGCACGATTATAAAACCATCGTTATGGGTGCAAGCTTTAGAAACATCAACGAAATTCAGTTGCTAGCAGGTTGTGATAGATTAACTATCAGCCCAGGGCTGCTATCAGAACTTGCCGCAACAGATGCCCCATTAGCGCGTCAACTAGCTCCTACCACTGAAACAGTTGCCCCGCCAACGCCTATGACTGAGCAAGCATTTCGCTGGGAAATGAATCAAGATGCCATGGCTACAGAAAAACTAAGCCAAGGTATTCGCCAATTTGCAATTGACCAAGAAAAACTAGAAGCCATTCTAGCTGAGCTGATCTAAGCTTCAGTCGTTATATAAAATCAATTCTGCAAATAAAAAAGCCCGCTGATTTAATTAAATCAGCGGGCTTTTTGTTCAGGTAAATTTTTAACCCAAGTTCAAAACAATTAAGCATCTAGTAACGCATTAGCCTTAGCAACTAGGTTACTCACAGTAAAGCCAAAGTATTCAAGTAGAACTGGTCCTGGCGCTGACTCACCAAAGGTAGTCATACCTAGTACATCGCCATCTTGGCCAACATATTTATACCAAAAATCGCTATGCGCAGCTTCTACCGCAATTTTAGCAATACCAACAGGTAATACACTCTGGCGATAGGCTTTATCTTGCAAGTCAAACTGATTGGTACATGGCATAGATACAACACGAACCTGTTTACCCTGTGCGGTTAGAGCAGCTGCTGCATTTACCGCTAACTCAACTTCAGAACCAGTAGCAATAATGATCAGCTCAGGTGTGTGCTCGCTATCAACTAAGATATAGCCACCTTTAGCAACATTCGCTAGTTGCTCTTTAGTGCGCGGCATTGCTTTAGTGCCTTGGCGGCTAAAGATCAATGCACTTGGGCCAGCTTCTTTGATTAAAGCCTGACTCCATGCAACCGCTGTTTCAACTTCATCACATGGGCGCCAAGTCGACATATTTGGCGTCATACGCAAATTAGCAATTTGTTCAATTGGCTGATGGGTCGGGCCATCTTCACCTTGACCAATTGAATCATGGGTGTACACAAAAATGCTTTGCGCTTTCATTAACGCCGCCATACGCACAGCATTACGCGCGTATTCCATAAACATTAAGAAAGTTGCACCAAATGGGATAAAGCCGCCATGCAGCGCAATACCATTCATTATCGCACTCATGCCAAACTCGCGTACGCCATAAAATACATAGTTACCGGCAGCATCATCTTGCAAACCTTTCGCGTCAGGCCATAAAGTTAAGTTTGAACCAGCTAAATCAGCTGAGCCGCCCATTAATTCAGGTAACTGCTTGGCAAAAAAGGTGATCGCATTTTGTGATGATTTACGCGTTGCGATGTTTTGCATCTCATCTTGGCACTTGGCAATGTACTGATCGGCAAGCTCGGCAAAGTTGCTCGGTAATGATTTAGTCGTTACACGGCGGTTAAACTCTTTACTTAGCTCTGGGTGCGCTTTGCTATAAGCGGCAAAGGTTTGTTGCCATGCGCTTTCTAAATCGTGACCTTTGGCACGGCTATTCCACTCATTGTATACATCTTGAGGAATTTCAAATGCTGGATGTGGCCAATTTAGTTGCTCACGAACCGCAGCGATTTCATCGTTACCCAGTGGTGAACCGTGACAATCATGACTACCCGATTTATTGGGCGAACCAAAACCAATCACCGTTTTACAACAGATCAGCGTTGGCTGATCTGGGTTAGCTTGCGCAGCTTCAATAGCACTGGCAATCGCGGCCATATCGTGACCATCAACGCCACTAATAACCTGCCAACCGTATGATTCAAAGCGTTTTGGGGTATCGTCAGTAAACCAGCCTTCTACTTCGCCATCAATTGAGATGCCATTGTCATCCCAAAAAGCGATTAGTTTGCCTAACTTTAAAGTACCCGCTAATGAACATGCTTCATGAGAGATACCTTCCATCAAACAACCATCACCTAAAAAGCAGTAAGTGAAGTGATCTACAATATCAAAGTGTGGTTTATTAAATTGTCCAGCTAAGGTTTTTTCAGCAATTGCCATACCAACAGCATTGGCAATACCAGCACCAAGTGGCCCTGTAGTTGTTTCAACCCCAGGTGTATAACCATACTCTGGGTGACCCGGCGTTTTAGAATGCAGTTGGCGAAACTGTTTAATGTCTTCAATACTGACATCATAACCACTTAAATGTAGTAATGCGTACTGCAACATAGAGCCATGGCCGTTTGACAACACAAAACGGTCGCGGTTAGGCCAATCAGGATTTAATGGATTGTGGCGGTGAAAGTTTTGCCAAAGAACAGCAGCAATATCGGCCATCCCCATTGGTGCACCTGGGTGACCTGAATTAGCTTTTTGAACGGCATCGACAGCAAGCATGCGAATTGCATTTGCAGATTGAGAACTGGGAAGAGTCATCTGTTACTATTTCCTGTTAATATTATATTATAAATAATATCTCAAAATGTAATATAAATAGCAATCAGAAATCGCCCGAACTCGCTAAAAACAGTTCTTCAGCGCATACAAATGCAGCTCTGCAAATCATTTTCCTAGAACTTAACGATTTTTTGCACAAAAAACAGACAATTAGGGTAAATGAGAAACCATGAAATAATTTGTAGCTCATGCTTAGCACGTTAAGCATATCGTCGCCGTAACATCAGTGGTGTGGCTTGTAGAAGAGCGCTTTAGCGCCGAATAGTGATCAAAAAAATCGTTTCACTGCCTCGCCACCTAAGCTGCCTGTGTCGTAGGCGCTAAGCTTGCTGGCGCACAAATATACAACACCATTTTCAATATTATCCACCGTAGGCGCTAAGCTTGCTGGGGCACAAATATACAACACTATTTTCAATATTATCCACCATAGGCGCTAAGCTTGCTGGCGCGACAATACACAATACTTCAAATTAACATCGGCGTTTGAATCCGTCCATGGAGCTTGGTCACATCGGTCATTGCCTAAATGGATTTAGGTACTTAGATTTTGTCGGGAACAAAAATCTGCCATGACCTCACTGCTTCGCGCTGCACTCTTTATTCGGTAAGTCGTTTCGGTCACTCATCACCTAAGCTGCCTGTGCAGCAGTGAACTATTGTTAAATTAACATCGGCGTTTGAATCCATCCATGGAGCTTGGTTACATCGGTCATCCATGACCTCACTTCCTCAGGCTGCGAAACTCCGTTTCGGTCCCTCGTCACCTAAGCTGCCTGTGCGGCAGTAAACAATCTAAATGGTAAAACTTCTTTTTAGTTAATTTTCTAAGCTGCCTGTCCGGCAGTAAACTATAGAATATCAGCATAAAAATAAGTTACAACAAGCCATTAGGTTAAATATTACTATTTTACCTTATCAAAAACGACATGTTATAACCCATTGTTTTTATAGAAAATTTTAAAGAGAAAAAATAAAGGGTTAAAACCAAGGTATCGTGGCAACTTTACTTAATCCATAAGAATCAAACTTACCATCAATAAGTTTATCTTTTAAATCACTAAACGCGAAGAATTTGCGATGCACTTGTTCTGTTGAACCGCTGAACAAATCTAGATAAGGATTATCAGCAGCACCAAGTACATATTTACATTGTTTGAAAAAATCTGCACTTTGTTTTGAGCTAAACATGGCGCGGGCTCTATCCTTACATGAAGGTGAGTTTAACTATGTAAGGTATTCACCTTGATCTTGCTAATCTTAAATTAACTGAGAGGCTCACAAACAGACTTCCTTTGCTGCCTAAACGATTTGCTTTAGATCAAAAATTAAACATGCTTTCTGTGTGCATCTTCAAAAAACATGACCATAATATTGCTATCGTAATTAACTTACCGACATACTTTGTCACGATTTTTCACTAGCTGGGCTTACAGCTCAATGGTAATGTAGGGTTAGTAACGTTTATAACGTATATAAATTAAATAAATATGTGACACGCCATATTGGCCACTATTAAAGGAGAGTATCTATGGACCCGATAACGCAAGTTCTCAACATGTTATTCACTGTTGAGGCGTTTTTACTCATTTTTGTGCTAGTACTGCTAAAAAGCAGTGTTAAATTTGTGCCGCAAAACCGTGCGTGGCTCATTGAACGTTTTGGTAAGTATCAATCAACTAAAGAAGCAGGCCTAAACTTTATTGTGCCGTTTGTTGATCGTATTGCCGCTGATCGTAGCTTAAAAGAGCAAGCTCAAGATGTGCCGTCGCAATCTGCTATTACCAAAGATAATATTTCATTGATTGTTGATGGTGTATTGTATTTCCGTGTTATGGACCCATACAAAGCCACTTATGGCGTTGATGATTATGTGTTTGCCGTTACGCAATTATCGCAAACAACGATGCGTTCAGAGCTTGGTAAAATGGAGCTGGATAAAACCTTTGAAGAACGTGATGTACTAAATACTAATATTGTTGCGGCAATTAACCAAGCCGCAGATCCTTGGGGTATTCAAGTATTACGTTATGAAATTAAAGATATTGTGCCACCGCAATCAGTAATGGAAGCGATGGAAGCCCAAATGAAAGCGGAACGTGTTAAACGTGCACAAATTTTAGAATCAGAAGGTGATCGTCAAGCTAATATCAATGTCGCTGAAGGTAAAAAACAAGCGCAGGTACTAGCCGCTGAGGCAGAAAAAGCCGAGCAAATCCTGCGTGCTGAAGGTGAAGCTAAAGCCATTATTGCGGTAGCCGAAGCACAAGCTGATGCACTACGTAAAGTAGGTGAAGCAGCTGATACTGAGCAAGGTCAAAAAGCCATTCAATTAGACCTCGCCTCAAAAGCAATTGCCGCGAAACAAGCCATTGCTAAGGAATCGTCAGTTGTTTTATTACCCGATAATGGCACCGATGCCAGCTCTATGGTAGCGCAAGCGATGTCGATTATTAATACCTTAAATACCAAACAAAAAGGTTAAGCTGTAAAGGAGCAAACTATGGAGTTCATTACCAATAATTTAGCCCAAACACTGATGATCTTAGGTGTACTGGCACTGATAATTGAAGTGGCAGTGCTTGGAATGTCGACCTTTATATTGTTGTTTTTGGGTATATCATTATTTGCAACTGGATTAATGATGAACTTCGCGCTGTTAGAAGACTCATTAACCACCGCACTTTGGAGTAACACCTTGATCACCGCCGCATGCGCTGTTTTACTATGGAAACCGCTAAAACGCATGCAAGATAATGTTGATAATAAAGAAGTGAAAAGTGACTTTGCAGAGCTTGATTTTGTGCTCACTAGCGATGTTGATGAGTTAGGTGTTAGTACCTACTCGTATTCCGGAGTGAGCTGGAAACTAAAAAGCCAGCAACCACTAAGTGCTGGCACCCATGTAAAAGTGGTAAAAAAAGAAGTCGGTGTTATGTGGGTTGCAGCAATTTAACCTAGATGTGGGTATAACACTCTGAATATGCTGTATGATTTTACCATAAAGCCAGCCAAGTAGTTTTTTATCGAATTACTTGGCTTTTTTGTAACAAAAAATATTCGCTAAACCCGCACAACTCTTAGCTAAAACGCAATAAATAAAATATAAAACCACGCAATTGTTAACTGATGATGATTTAATTAGCCTTTAAATGTTAAAACAATTAAAGGCTGCAAATAGACGTATATTTAACTACTAGATTTGGACTTGTGTCTCGCTATAAAACTCGCTAGTTTAACCAATCAGATAATAATAAAAACAAAAGTAACTGTATGATCAGGGTCGAAAATCTTTGCCGTACTTATGGTGCAGGCGAAACGCAAGTCATTGCATTAAGTAATGTTTCATTACATATTAAAGAAGGTGAGTTTGTCGCCGTGATGGGCGCTTCCGGTTCAGGGAAGTCGACTTTAATGAATATCCTTGGGTGTCTCGATACACCAACCTCAGGCAGTTATTTGCTCTCTGGTGAAAGTATTAAAGAAATAGATGACGAAAGTTTGTCAGCTATCCGCAATAAAAAAATTGGCTTTATATTTCAAACCTTTCACTTATTAACTCGCCTTAGTGCTCAAGAAAATGTGGCTTTGCCACTGCGTTATACTGACACCCCAAAACAGCAAGCCAGTGAGCGCGCTATGGCGATGCTGGATAAGGTTGGCTTACAAAATCGCGCACACCATAAACCATTTGAAATGTCCGGTGGTCAGCGGCAACGAGTTGCTATTGCCAGAGCACTAGTAAATGAGCCAAAAGTCATTTTTGCTGATGAACCAACGGGTAACCTCGATAGTAAAACGTCTCATGAAATTATGCAGTTGCTTTGCTCACTCCACCAACAAGGACATACTTTGGTCATGGTAACCCATGAAGAAGATATTGCTGCTTATGCTAAGCGAATTATTCGGATGAAAGATGGCATAGTCATAGAGGATAGCGGATGTTAAAAAGTCAATGTTTCAAAGCCTGTTTAGGATTATTACTTTACAGCTTAGCTTTCTCAAGCAATGCGCAAAGTTTGTTACTCAGCGGTGAGCTAAAAGCCAGCGATAAGCAAATTTTTTATGCTCCAAAATCAGACAATTGGCGAGTACAAGTGCAATGGATGATGAAAGAAGGCGAAATAGCGCAACAAGATGATGTTGTTGTGGTGTTTGATAGCGGCTCAATTGCCACTGAAATTGAACAAGATGAAGTAAGTTTGGAGGCCGCCGAAGAAGAGCTGCTTAGGATCACCACTAGCAATCAAGAAAAACAAATAGAAGCTGAGTTTAACTTTAAGCGCACTGAGCTTTTACTAGCGCGTGCCCGTATTGATGCTGCTGTTCCACACGCTAACTTAAGTACCTATGATTATCAAAAAAATCAGCTCGAACTTGAAAAAGCCATGATCAATAAACAAAAATCATCCGAAGAACTCAGCCAAGTTAAAACTGAAAATACCGTTGCGCGCAATAAGCAGCTACTGACTATTGAACAACTAAAAACAGACCTTGCATACAATAAAACGCAACTGGCAAGTATGAGCATTAAGGCACAGCGTACAGGGCCCGTTTTATATGCAAACCACCCGTGGAATGGCGAAAAAGCATTTGTTGGTATGACAGCCCAACCAGGCTGGAAAATTGTCGAAATACCGGCCATGAGTGAACTCTACATTGAAGCCTGGGTACACGAAATTGATTATCAACATTTACAACTTGGCCAACAAGCGCAATTGTTATTTGACGCCTATTTACAACAGCCGCTCAATGCGACTTTAAGCGAAATTTCAACTCAGCCAGAAGAACGCCTTCAGTGGGGCAAAGATGCCTACTTTAGAACTCGCTTTAACTTTAACGCTCAGAATTTAAAACTGTTACCGGGCATGAGTGCAAAATTAACAATCGGAGAAGACTCTGATGAATCATAACGTTTTATGCATAATATTGAGTATGTTGCTATTAACTGCATGTAATGACGATGAGCAACAACATTATCTAGTGAAAAAGAGTGATATTGCTATCACGGTTAATGCCAATGGCGAACTGGAGTCATCAACCAGTGCGATCATTGCCCCGCCGTCAGTTGCCCGTATGTGGCAATACCAAATTAAGACTATGCTAGCGGAGAACACCCAAGTTAAAAAAGGCCAAGTGGTGGTATCGTTTGACGACAAACAAGTTCGCGATAAGCTAATCGACAAACAATCTTCATTAGAGCGAGCAAAAAAACAACTCGAAAATGCGCAAAATAAAGAGCTTATCAAAGAGCAAGAACTGACCCTCAGCGTAGCCGAAATGAAAATGAACTACGATAAAGCTAAACGTAAAGCAGAGATTGTTGATCAATCTCGCTCTGAAGTTGAACGTAAAAAGTCACAAATTGATTTTACTATTGCAAACAACGATCTAACGCTTGCTAAAAGTAAGCAAACGTTTCAGCAACAGAGCAAAGAACTAAACTTAAAAATGGTGCAGAGTAAAGTTGCACGGCTGCAAAGTGAGGTAGACGGGTATTTACAAGATATTGAACGCCTTAAGGTAAAAGCCCCAATTGATGGGCTGGTAATTTATAAAACCAATTATGAAGGTGAAAAGTCATCCATTGGTGAAAGTGTGCAATTTGGTCAGCCTGTTATTGAGCTTGCTGTACTTAAAAATATGCAAGTAAAAGCACAAATCGATGAACCCGACAGCGGTAAAATTGCCCCAGGGCAAACCGTTAAAATAACCATTGATGGCAGTAGCGAACTAGTTGTGTCAGGGAAAATAAAGAGTTTGGGTCGTGTATTTAGAGAAAAGTCATATCAAGATAAGCGTCGGATTGTGGATGCCATTGTTAGTATTGATAATATTGACACCAGTGTTATTCGCCCAGGACTTACTGCGCGCTTAGAGATCACCACCGCTCGCCTACCTCAAGTATTAAGTATTCCTTTAACCAGTTTGCAATATGATCAACAAGGTCCCTATGTTGCAACCACTGAAAATAACAAACAATTTATAGAGATAAGTCACTTTACCGATAATCTCGCCGTAGTTAAAAGCGGCCTACAACTAGGCGACGAGGTAAAATTATGAAAACGAGCTTTGCACTTAGCTTAATCGTTACGGCTTTATTTATCAGCGGTTGTTCAGAAGAACATGAAATTCAAAACGCGCTCACTTATACGGTTAGTGAACACAGTTTTAAAACTGAGGTTGAAGCCAAAGGGCATTTGATCGCAGCAAATGAAACCCTGATTGTTGCGCCAGCATCAAGCCGTGGGCCACAAACTTTAGCATGGTTAATGCCAGAATATAGCCAAGTTAAAAAAGGTCAGGTCATTGCTCGTTTTGATGGCGAACAAATGCGTCGGCAAAGCCAAAAAAACACTAATCAAGCGGCTTTAGCAGCGCAAGATTTAGCACAAAAATCAGGAGAAATAGATAAAGATAAGACTATTTTAGAGCACGATATTGTATTGGTTAATGAAGAAAAGCAATTTGCCGAAGATTACTCAATTGAAGATGAACGCATTCGCTCTAAATTAGATATTTTAGAGTCACAACAAAATGTTGAGTTTTTAAATGCAAAACATAACTACTACGACTGGCAAACTGGCCGTTTTGAGCAAAGTGCCACCGGAGAGTTGATGTTATTAAAAATGAAAGAAGACCAATACAAACAAAAATTAGCAACGTTGAACACTAACCTATCATTGCTTGAGATCATCGCCCCTCACGATGGCTTATTAACCCATAGTACTAATTGGCGCGGCGAAAAACCGCGAGCGGGTGAATCCTTATGGCCTGGTCAAAAAATAGCAGCACTGCCTGATGTTAGCCAAATGCAGTTGATGTTATATGTGTCTGAACGTGAAGCAATCGATTTATCCGTAGGTCAGTCACTTACATTCAAACTTATTGCATTGCCTGAGCAGCAATTTAGCGGCGAGTTAATCGCGGTATCGCCGTTTCCTAAATCAATAAAACGCGGCGATCCACAAAAATTTTACGAGCTAAAAGCAACGATAAATCAGCAAAATAACGCTTTACGCCCGGGTTTAAAACTCAATGCGACTATTTTAGTGACACCGCAAAGTGAGCGTTTAGTGGTACCCAAACAAAGTGTTTTTACCGAACAAAATGCGCATTATGTTTATGTTGAAGAAGCTGGCGAATTTGTCAAAAAGACCGTTTTATTAGGCAAACATAACCTTAGTCATGTAGAGATCCTCGCAGGTTTAGCTGCTAATGATGTGATCTCACTCATTGATATAAAGGACATCTGATGAAATATTTAACTTTATTTATCGACACCGCCTTAGAGCTTGCACAGCATAAGTTACGTACTTTACTGACTTTATTAGGGATGATATTTGGTGTCGGTGCCGTCATTGCTATGCTCAATATTGGTGAAGGTGCTGAACGTGAAGCCATGAAAATGATTGACTCTATGGGGTTATATAATTTGATTGTTAATGGCAAAGAGTTCGATGAAAAAGAACTCAAAGAGCAACGTAAGCACTCGGCCGGTTTAAGCCTGCGTGATGCCCAAGTTGCCCACGACTCGCTGCCTTTTGTTACCGATTTTGCCGCACAAAAAACCATCGAGACGTATCATATTTTTAGCCAATACAATAACAGCGACGCCAATGCCGTAGGTGTAAGCGCTAATTATTTTCAGCTGTCACATTTTCAACTATTTGCTGGGCGTATATTAAATAAAAACGATCAACAACGGTTTGCTCAAGTGGCAATGCTTGGCGCAAATACTGCCAAGCAACTATTTCCGTTAGGTGACGCACTCGGTCAACAAATAAAAATTAACCACTTATGGTTTAAAGTAGTCGGTATTTTACAAGCGCCTTATTTAAAGAAAAAAGAATTTCAAGGAGTCAAACTTGGTAACGAACAAAACCAAGTATTTATTCCACTTAGTACTGCATTACACCGCTTTGAAAGTGGCTTACTTGATAGTGAAGTCAGCAGCTTAAAACTAGCCATTGATAAATCGGTTGATCCAATTGTTGCCGCACAAGCACTGGAACATTTACTGCAAAATCGCCACAGTGATATTGATGATTTTGAATTAGTGATTCCTGCCGCGTTATTAGCCCAGCAAAAACAAACCCAGCAAATATTTAATATTGTGATGTCCTGCGTGGCAGGCATTTCACTCTTGGTTGGCGGTATCGGTATTATGAATATCATGTTGGCGACGGTGCTTGAACGCACTAAAGAAATTGGCTTACTGCGTGCTATTGGTGCAACACAAAAAGACATTCGGATACAATTTATTGCCGAGAGCTTTACCATTTCTATTTTAGGTGGCTTACTGGGTGTGGTATTTGGTATTGGCTTGTCTGAAATTATCTCTATGTATTCGCAGTGGGCGGTATCGTGGTCAATGACCGCCATCGTGCTATCGTTTAGTATTTGTGCGTTAGTCGGCCTTATTTTTGGTGTATACCCCGCGATCAAAGCGTCACAGCTTGATCCTATTGAAGCACTGCAAAGTGATTAACTCGAATGTTAGTAGTTAAAGGAGAAAATTTGGTGAGCAACAACAAACACACCCTTGTTGTAGAAGGTGGTGCAATGCGCGGCATATTTGCCACCGGCGTACTTGATGCGTTCTTAGGGGCACAATACCAACCATTTAATCGCTGCTTTGGTGTTTCTGCTGGGGCAACGAATATTGCGGCTTATTTATGCCAACAAGCTAAACGTAATCATAAAGTGATCACTGATTATTCATGCCGACCCGAGTTTATAAATTTAGCGCGCTTTATCCGTGGTGGGCATTTATTTGACTTAGATTGGTTATGGCAAACCACCATGGCTGATATTCGTTTAGATCTTGGCACATTTGCAACACAGAACTGTGAATTTTATATTGTCGCTACCGATATAGACACAGCATCAGCGCAGTATTTAAAAGCGACAGCAGAGCAAATGGAGCAGCAGTTAAAAGCCTCCTGTGCGATTCCTATTGCTTATCGAGATTACCCAGTCATAGATGGTATTGCCATGACCGATGGCGGTGTGGCTGATTCAATTCCGATCCGAAAAGCCTATCAAATGGGGGCTGAAGAAATCACGGTAGTTTTATCACAACCACTTGGATATCGTAAAAAAACCAGTAAGGCCCCATGGTTTACACGCCGCATTTATAAAAACCACCCGGCACTTGCCAGTGCATCTTTAGCTCGTGCTGATAACTATAATGCCAGTATTGCGTTTATTCATAATCCACCTGCAGACTGTAAAATAAATATCATCGCACCACCTGCTGACTTTAACGTTGGCCGCACCACTAAAAACTATCAAAAGCTCAGCGATGGTTACCAAATGGGGATTGTAGCTGCACAGCAACATTTGCAAAGCATACAGCTATAGAACAATGATTTTATTTATAAAAAAGTGTGTGGCAGCTTATTGTTTTTGCTGATGTTGTCACAAAACTGCGCGAACCAAACCTTGTGAAAACGAATAAATTTAGACTGTACCTTGTCATTCGTACTCTATTAATAACAAGGTACAATCATTACAGTGTTATATTTTAAACTCATTTACTTGTTGTTGTAACATACTTGCGAGTAACGCCAACTCCTGTGATGCTTGTGCGTTTTGCTGTGAACTTTCACTCACTGATGCAATACTAGAACTAAACTCGTTGATGTTACTACTTAATTCATTGGCCACCATTTTTTGCTCTTCAGTGGCTGTTGACACTTGCGTGTTCATATCGGCAATTTCGGTTACCTCTTGATTTATTTCAGTTAAAACTTGTGATGAATATTCTGCATGATCAACACTTTCTTGTGCACTACTTTCAGCGTTGCCCATAGCAACAACAGCTTGTTGAGCCATACCTTGTAGCTTGCTGATCATTTCATTAATGCTCGCTGTGGCTTTTTGGGTATTATGAGCAAGCTGCCTTACTTCATCGGCAACAACAGCAAAACCACGACCAGAATCCCCTGCTCTTGCGGCTTCAATCGCAGCATTTAAAGCTAGTAAGTTAGTTTGCTCTGCAACGCCTTGGATCATCATTACAACCTGATTTATATCATTTGTTTGTGTATTAAGATCGTTTATTAATTGTGTATTTGTATTTACTAACTTAGATAACGTTTGGATTGAGCTAATATTATCAGCAACGGCTTGCTGCCCTTGTTGTGCTTTACTATCTGCATTAGTGGCTTTTTCTGATGTGGCCATCGCATTTTGTGCCACTTGTTCAATCGCACTACTCATTTGCGTAATGGCTGTCGCAATCATTGTAGACTGTTGCTCTTGCTCTGTGGCTGTTGAGGCCACTTGCTCACTAATTGAGTTCATTTCTTCTGCCGCAGAAGATAAAGTTAACGTCGCCCCAGATACATCGGTTACTAAAGTATGTATACGTGACAACATATTATTAAAGTTTCGCGCAGTATCTGCAATTTCATCTTCACCAAGTACATTGGCTCGTATTCGCAAGTCAGCATTATTTGCAATTTGCGTAATGGTATCGCGCAGCGCCATCAATGGATTTTGAATTGAACGATAAATAAAATAAGCAATGGCTAACAACAAAAAAATCAACAGTGCTACTGATAATTTCATCACTAGACTTACTAACGCAAAGTTTTCGTCGGCTTGTTTTTTAAAGTGATTCGCTTCATTTAATTGCAGCTCTATTAAAGCTTGATAGCTCGCACTTAACGGATCGAATACATCATATAGATCAGTAACAAACTGCTGTTGAGAGAGTGACTGGAAATCCCCATTGCGTATTTTATTCAACAAATTTTTGAGGTGCGCTTGAACTGGCTTAAGTTTTTGTTCAACAGTATTTACTAAGCTTTTTTCTTCACTGGTTAAGTCTGTACTAAGGTAAGTATTCCATTCTTTATCGGCTGTATTTTGAGACTGCTGTACTGCCGCTAATAAATCATTTTGGCTTATAGTCCCAGCTCTAAATTTATGAAGTAAATCAACAATATTAACTGCGTAGTTATCTGACACTGTTTTTATCTGTTTCAATGGTACGACACGGTTTTCATATAAACTGTCAATTCCTTTGACTAACCCTCCCATAGTACTAATTGAATATATGGCAGTAATCGTAAATATTACAACAGGTAAAAGCGCTAATACAATTAAACGGGAACGGACCAAATAATTATTTAACATAGTATTCCAAAGCTACATCTTTAATATTTACAAGTATAATACGTAATTCAAAAGCCTCTACGTTTTTATAATATTTTTTTGCAACAATAAGGTATTATAATTTTGCTATACTAGAGTCATAAAATTTTAAGTTATAGCTCAATGATGAAATTGTATAATTTTGGCGTGCTCTGGTTATTGTTATTGCCTTTGGCGTTTACTAGCTTTGTACACGCAAATGAAGCAATCGTTAATCTTCATTTAGCCAGCCCCAGCAACACCGATACCCCTCGTAATCACTATATTCATGCGCTGTTAACGCTCGCCTTTGCTGAGCAAGGAAAACAGGTTGATTTTATATACTCCATTAGACCAATGAATAAAAAACGCGTGGTGGAAGAGTTGTCAAAAGCAAGCAGTATTAATTTAGCTTGGCTATCGCTCCCTGCTAATAGCTACCCAGATTTACATCATACCTCATTGTCAATTTACCAAGGTTTACACGGCAAGCGATTACTAATAATTAATAAAAATCAACAACCGCGCTTCGCTGAAATATCAACTTCAGCACAGCTTAAGCCTTTAATCGCATTACAAAAGCAAAGTTGGTCTGATTATGATGTACTTATCCGCAATGGCTTCACTGTTAATGGTGAGCTAGATTATAAAGGCATGACTAGAGCACTCGAGACAGGTTTGGCAGATTATTTTCCTCGCTCGGTATCAGCTATTGCCGCTGAGGTGACTAAACTGCAGCATCAAAACTTAATGATTGAACCAACGATCATGTTGCAATACCCGAGTCATTATTATTTTTACACTCATAAACAAAACGATGCTTTACTAATGGAGTTAGAGGCAGGGTTACTAAAACTTCAAAAAAACGGTAAGTTTGCGCAGCTTTATCAACAATTTTTTGGTGAAAAAGAACGAGATCTCGCATTATCATCGAGAAAAGTTTTTCACCTAAATTAGCGACACCATAGCTCACATTACTTATTGCGAGCTAACAATTAAGTCAGTTCACAATAGGGTCAAGCACCCTAATAAAGTAAATACTTAAATGAAGATTGAACTCGCCCAATCCAATTTTGTAAGCTAGCTTATAACTATAGATGAAGGAATCCGCTTGTTTTGCCCTATATACTGAATACTCTCATGGATAAGGTCTTATTATGATGCGTAAATTGTGGCAGGTAGTCGTTTATCTGATGATATTTTGTGTTGGCTTTGTTGCGGGGTTATACACACTGCCAATTTTAACGGCCCCACCATCCCCCAGCAAACTTGAGCTAGCCACACATGCTCAGCAAGCACTTTATAGTGGTGAATTCAAAGCTGATCTCGCAGGCTCCGATGCTTTGCATTATGGTAACGGCCAAGTCAGATTAACCAATGCAATGATCTCTTTTGATGGCACCTTGAGCCCAGGCCCAGATTACCAACTTTATTTAGCTAATCGCTTTATTGATAATGAAGCCGATTTTTTAGCCTATAAAGGCACAATGACAAGGGTTGCAAGCATAAATACATTCGATGGTTTTATAATTAAGGTGCCAGCCGATATTAATATTGCACGCTTTAACACTGTTATTGTGTGGTGTGAGAGTTTTGAACAATTTATAACCGCGGCTCAGTACCAATGAACAAGTACTGGGAAACAACTGCTTTAAAAGCAACAGAGAGTTGCGGCACAGACTATTTACCAGTTTACTTATTATAAAAACACTATCAGCCAACGACCTTAGCGGGTCGGTTCAAAACCATCATAGTGTGGGATATCAGCATTTATTTGCTCCCAATTCGCTTTTGAGCTAACAAAGTTATGGCTCATAGGACGCTCTGTAATATCGCTATCGAGTATACCCAGACGCAACCTTAGTCTGCTTATATCATCAAGGTTTTCACTGTAGATTGGGCTGCCACATGCACTACAAAAATAGCGGATACGCCCTAGTTTAAATTCAAAGCTGCTTAACCACTCATTGCCTTTGGTTACTTTAAAGTCAACACGAGAGATAAATCCATTGGTTGCAAATGCAGTACCACTGGCTTTACGACACAACGAGCAGTGGCAATGAATAATGCTCTGGATCGGGCCATCAATTTGCACTGTGACCTTGTTACACAAACAACTTCCTTGATACATGCTAAAACTCTTTAAAAAATAAGTCTAAATACTAGCACAATTTTTTATACAAAAAAGCCGCCTTTGGAGAGGGCGGCTTGGGTGAACAAACAGCTATGGGTGGGAGCTGTTATATCAAGAGACTATAATTTGATTTATGCTACGCGTTGCTCTTCACTAGGTGTTTGACGAATTAAGTAATCAAATGCCCCTAGGCTTGCTGTTGCACCACTGCCCATCGCAATGATGATTTGCTTAAATGGTGTGGTCGTTGCATCTCCCGCAGCATATACTCCAGCTAAAGATGTCGCTCCTTTTGCATCTATTATTATTTCGCCAAACTGACTGAGTTCAACATTACTGTCTTTTAACCATTCAGTGTTAGGTATTAAGCCTATTTGTACAAAGATACCTGCTAAGTTTAACTGTTTGTTCTCACCTGAGATGCGATCAGTATAGCTTAAGCCCGTCACTTTTTTACCATCACCGAGTACTTCTGTAGTCTGAGCATTCTTAATAATAGTAATATTTTTTAAGCTTTTCGCTTTACGAATAAGCACTTCATCGGCGCGTAACGTATCTGCAAATTCAAGTACCGTAACGTGCTCAACAATATTAGCTAAATCAATTGCCGCTTCTATACCCGAATTACCACCACCAATAACGGCAACAGGTTTGCCTTTAAATAACGGTCCATCACAATGTGGACAATACGCTACACCATGACCACGGTATTGTTGTTCACCAGCTACGTTCATTTCACGCCAGCGAGCGCCCGTTGCCAGTACTAACGATTTAGTACTGAGCACAGCTCCGTTTTCAAGCGTGATTTCATAACCATTTTTATAACTAAGACCGACGGCTCGTTGATTGTGCATGACATCTACATCGTACTCTTTAACATGCTCTTCAAGCTGAGCTACGAGCTTAGGCCCCTCGGTTGCTTTAATAGATATAAAATTTTCGATTGCTAGCGTATCAGCTACTTGTCCACCAAACCGGTCAGCAACAATGCCTGTATTTAAGCCCTTACGTGCTGAATAAATTGCTGCAGATGCACCAGCAGGACCACCACCTACGACAAGCACATCAAATTGTGATCTTTCATTGAGAGAAGCGGCTTGGCGCTCTGCCCCTTTACTATCAACTTTATTTAAAATATCAGTTAAGCTCATCGCACCTTGGCTAAAGGGCTGGCCATTTAAGTACACCGCGGGTACTGCAAGTATATTTCGCTGCTCTACTTCATCTTGAAATAATGCCCCATCAATCATAGTTGCTTTAATGTTGCTATTATTAGCGGCCATTAAATTAAGCGCTTGTACGACTTGCGGGCATGTTTGACAACTTAATGAAATATACACTTCAAACTCAAGTGGCTGAGTCAGTGACTTAATTTGCTCAAGATCTGCAGCCGACGCCTTACTCGGATGCCCGCCCGTATGTAACAACGCTAATACCAAACTGGTAAACTCATGCCCCATCGGCACACCAGCAAAGGTAATTTGGCTATCTCGAATAGGTGAAGATACCGTTATTGATGGACGGCGTACGCCACTATCTGGATTATCTCGCACCAAAAATTTGTCGCTCAACGACGCAATATCGTTGGCTAAATTGTCAATTTCTATTGATTTTTTGCTGTCATCCAAGGCGATAAGTAGCTCAACAGGATCAGCAATAGCTGCAAAGTGACTTTTTAATTGATTTTTAATGTTGGTATCTAACATGACTTACCCTTGTTTTAGCAAAAATGCCCATCATCACACTAATGTGCTTAATAAAATTGTGATGATGAGCCTTCAAGCATATTAATGCTTTGTAATAGTGATTTAAATTTTGCCAACTAAATCAAGCGATGGTGCTAATGTTTCTTCACCTGGCTGCCAAGAAGCCGGACATACTTCACCATCATGAGTCGCAATGTATTGTGCCGCTTGTACTTTACGTACTAGTTCTTTGGCACTACGGCCAATACCTAAATCATGTGTTTCAATGATTTTGATTTCGCCCTCAGGGTTCATTACAAACGTACCGCGAAGTGCTAGGCCTTCGTCTTCGATCATTACACCAAAGTTACGTGTAATACGTCCTGTTGGGTCACCGATCATAGGGTAAGTAATTTTACCAATAGTGTCTGATGTATCGTGCCATGCTTTGTGAGTAAAGTGAGTATCAGTCGATACTGAGTAAACCTCTACACCCATTTCTTGTAATTGCGCATAGTGATCTGCAACATCCCCCAGTTCCGTAGGACATACAAAGGTAAAATCAGCTGGGTAGAAAAAGAAAATAGACCACTTACCTAAAACATCTTGTTCTGATAGTTCAACAAAATCACCATTGTGGTAAGCCGTTGCATTGAAAGGTTGTAATTTAGTGTTAATTAATGAAGTGCTCATAGTATTCCTCATTTGTTTATTTAAAGTGTAAACAACGCAGGTTGCTGCGTTGGCTTGAGCAATACAATAAGGTGTAAATAAAAATTAATAAAATTGATTGTTTAGATTAATTCAATCGATTTTATTGACTGAAGCGGTCATTGTCATCTGGACAGATAGGGCTAAAGCTTTTTTTGCGTCTAATGTTACAATGCTCACTGAAAAATATCGCGAATACGTATTTTTAGTTAATTTTGGGGTAAGCCATGAATAAATTCATCAATCATATCCAGTTAGGCTATTTAGGCTTATTGCCCTTTTTAGCGTGTGTCGGTTGGCCGTTATTAGTCGGTAGTAATAACTTTAATATGCAGTTTTTTACTTTTTATAGTATTGCAATTTTGGCTTTTATGAGTGGTAACTTATGGCACGCTGGACAACAGAGTTATCGAGATGCGATTAAGGCTATACTACCGATTTTACCGCTTGGCTTTTTAGCTTTTTTACCACAACACATAACCTTGGCTTGGTTAGCGGTTAGTTTTTGGCTGGTATTACTATTTGAAAAAACCAGCCCGCAATGGCAAAGCTACCATGCTGATTATCAAAAAATGCGCTTTGTATTAACCTCAGTGGTGTTTGTTTGCCATATATTAGTAATAGGCATTAGTTTATACCCTAACTAGCTCGCCCTTTAAAACGGATTAATGTACCATCCGTGCACTGCTTTTTGAGGAACTAAAATGATAGACCAATTGCGCCAACAGCTTGATCAACTCGGTGAAAACTATGTTGAGAAAAGCGCTCATTTCAAAATTAAAGTGATCCCTTTTTTTTGTGCTATTCAAATCAAGAAAGATCATAAGAGTGAAGGCCGATTATCGTTTTATTCTAATCAATGGCTTGAAATTGCACTCGTGGTACTCTTTTTACTGTTTGGCTTAATGCTCTTCGATCCAGACGCAGGCTTTACTCATGGCCCTATTCATATTGCGTTTGCAGTATTAATCACGTTTAATTTAATTATCAAACAAATCGCGATTGAAGGACTAAAGACTCGCTTAGCGTTTTTACGTTTAATTGATCATGATGCTAAAAACACACCACTAGAATAATTGAATTAATGTATTTAAATCCTAATTGGCGGATCCTTACCGTTGGCGATGGCGACTTATCGTTTTCTCATGCTTTATCTACTGATCTAAAGCCGGCCAAGTTAGTTGCTTCTACCTATGATAGTGCAGCCACGATTACCTTCAAATATGCTGATAACGCACTAAATGCACTGCGAGATCATCACATTACGGTACTTGATAGTTTTGATGTGACTGACCCACAAGCCTGGCAACGCTTAAATGGCGAGCTATTTGATGTGGTGATTTTTCAATTTCCGCTTATTCCTGCTTTTGTCGGGGAGAGTGCTTATCGTGAAAACACCCAAACAACCAGTATGAACACCCTCAACCGGGCTTTGCTACACCAATATATTAAATATGCCACCAGCTATGCTCTTGATAACAATGGCCCAATGTTGTGCTACATCACCTCAAAAGATGTTAAACCATATCGTGAGTGGAATATTGAAGGCAGCTTAAATTATGGCTTAGCATCACGCTATATCGGCCAAATGCCATTTGATATCAGTCCTTTCCCTGGCTATAAAATCCGTAATGTTGATCGTGACAAACACGTAAAAGACACCAGTGGCACCACTTATGTATTCAGCCCCAAAGAAACGACTGAACTCCATAATCGATTAACTATACCAAACTACTTAGCAGTTGATAGCTGTTCGCTGTGCCGAGTAGGTCCATTTCAAGCCAGTGAAGATAAACAAAAACACCTATTAGCTAAAAAGCACCAACAAATGTTAGGCTTTGAGGCCGACTGGCAAGCTTGGCTTGCACAATTCAACAATCAGGAGTGACCATGAATTTTGTGATAGTCGGCACTAATTTTATTAGCGATACTTTACTTGCAGCGGCTAAAACAGTCAGTGAGTTTTCATTATATGGCGTATGTTCGCGAGCCGAGCAAAGCGGTCATGCATTTTTAGCTAAGCACGCTATAAAAAATGCAAAAGTATTTACGACTATTGAGCAAGTATGCAGCGACGACAGTGTAGACGCTGTATATATCGCAGCCCCCAATAGTTTGCATAAAAGCTATGCTGTGGCCTGTTTAAATGCAGGAAAACACGTGTTAGGTGAAAAACCTGCAGCAGCAAATAGCCAAGAATTAGCCGCGATAGTGGACGCAGCAAAACAAAATAATCGCCTTTATATGGAAGCGATGATGACCACTCACTTGCCTAACTTTGCCGTTTTACAACAAGCCATTGCCAAAATTGGGACGCCACGTAAATACATAGGTCAGTATAGTCAATATTCATCACGCTATGATAAATACAAAAATGGTGAGCTCCCTAACACCTTTTTGCCAGCATTCGCTAATGGTGCGCTCGTCGATTTAGGGGTTTATCCGCTATATATCTTGATTGCACTTTGGGGTGCACCAAACACGGTAAAAGCCAGTGGAGTATTACTTGAAACAGGGGTAGATGGTGCTGGTGATGTATTACTAAATTATAGTGATAAGCAAGCAGTGATCAGTTATTCAAAAATATCTCAAGGTGATAATTTTACAGAAATCCAAGGTGAGCTGGGCCGTATCAGAATTGAAGCCGTTTCGTTATTAAAACAGATACAATTTATTGCTAATGATGGCAGTGTTGAAGAATTATCACAGCCATTTGATGAACACTTTATGCGCCACGAAGTTGCCCATTTCATTACAATTGCCAACGCAGGACAACTCGAATCACCTATCAATACCCATCAACTAAGTATCAATGTGATGGCTGTACTTGATAAAGCAAGACAGCAACTTGGTGTTATTTATCCAGCCGACCGACTATAAGCTACAAAATATTATTCACGCAAAACAACGCCTCAATGCTTTGAGGCTTGTCAATGTTGTTGTCACTTTTATCATACTCTTGCAATCTGCTCACTAGTTTAATGCGTATCCAATAATAAATAAAATTCATGAATTCTTTAGTTAATTGAAATTATATTCTATAGTTATTTAGCATTATTATTAAATCGCATCAGAGGCAATTTTGACAATAAGATTAATGCTAAGAACTGTTTTTGCTCTAGCAATCACAATTGCAGCAGGGCTACTCATTATCATATTACTGTTAAAAACAGGATTATCTGATAGTCAACAATCTGCTCAGCAACGCTATCAACTAAGTCATTTTGCTAAGCTGTCTGCCTCCAACTCAATCAAGCTAACAGAACTCGCCCGACAATATGTTGTAACCCTTCAACCTAGCTATAAAAAACAATACTATGAACTTGTAAATCAAATTGAAGGGACTGAACCCTGGTTAGACGGTCGTAAAAAATCTTATATTGATCGCTTAAAAGAATTTAATGTGAATGAACAAGAACTTGCTTTGCTAAATAAATCTAACTCGCTCTCTTTGCAGTTAGTCAGCACTGAAGAACAAGCTTTTCAATTGGTAAGTAGTTTTGCTGGGCAATCACCATCATTATTAAATACGAGCGAATCAAAACAGTGGGTACAGGCAATAGGACTGCTAACCGATAAGGGATATATGGATGAAGTAGCTAAAATACAGACACCGGTGCAAGAATTTTTAGCTGCGGTAGAAAACAGCAGCTTGCAAGAAGTAATGAATAATAACAATCGTGTTGCTAATTTAAGCCTTATTAGTATTGTGATGGTATTAGTTATAATCACTATTTTAATTTTATGCTACTTACAGCTTGAGAAGCGCGTAATAAAGACAACCACGCTATTAGTCAATGAAGCACAACGAATCGCCAATGGTGATCTAACGCATAAAATTGCTCACTCCGGTAAAGATGAAATTGCAGAGTTATCAGCCAGTTTTAATATTATGATCGATAAACTATCTACCTTACTGTCAGAAATTAACTCGCAATCCCAACAAGCCCAAATTGCTGCCAACGAGCTAGATTCTATTGCACAGCAGGCAAGACTGCTTAATGACGAGCAGAGTCAAGCAATTGAGGTGATCTCAAGTTCAGTATATGAAAACTCCACCGCCGTCAAAGAAGTATCAAAAAACTGCTCTGAAGCGGCTCAAAACGCAGGAGATGCAGATGCTAAAACACAAGCAGGGATCGATGTCGTTAATCAGAGTATTCATTCTGTCGAATCGGTTGCTGAAATATTAACCGAGTCAATTAATGATTTAAATGATCTCGAATCTTCAGTTAACGAAGTAGCGGTGATCTTAAATGTGATCAGCAATATTGCTGAACAAACTAATCTATTAGCACTTAATGCTGCAATTGAGGCCGCACGAGCTGGCGAACAAGGTCGAGGTTTTGCCGTCGTTGCCGACGAGGTAAGGACATTAGCGAGCAGAACACAAAGCTCAACAGTTGAGATACAACAAAAAATCAATAGCTTACAGTCTGCAAGTAACGCTGTAACCGAACGGATCCGTAGCAGTGATACGCGGGTTAAAGACGCAGTATCAAACTCAGAAAAAGTGGGCTCAATGCTCAAAGAAATAAGCACCCAAGTGCGCTTAATTTCAGATGCAAACCGAACCATTGCAGCTGCATCCGAGCAACAAGCACAAGTAACCGAAGATATAGCTGAACGCTTAACTGGTATTCAAGATGCCAGTATGCAGTCGAAGTCGCAAACCGCACAAATTTCGTCTTCGTCTAGTGAACTCGCGCAAGTTGCGATTAATTTAAATACACAAATAAATAAGTTTAAATTAAGTTAACGGATCTCTGGATTAAAAACCTCAGGCTTTTATACAGCAACAGCCTAAGGTTTTAGAGTAGCTAAAAACGATAAGTAACTGAAGCACCTAATGTTTGTGGGCTAACAACAGAGACATAACCAGTTGGATACCTGCCACTTACAGGCTCTACACTGGTATAACCTTGTTCATCAAAGGCATTATTAATATAAGCGCTAATTAACCAATTCATTGTGTCATAGCTTATTGTAGCGCGAGTAATAGTGTAATCACCTGCCATGCGCTCTTCACTGTTAGTAAGATCACCGTAATACTCATCGACATAATTTGCACTGACATTGATTTTAAGGTTGTCAGTAAACCAATGAGACAGACCTAAACTGGCTGTAAATGAAGGGGCTGAATTAAGTTCGTTACCAACCGCTTCAGAATACGTTGTAGATGCGTCAATTTTTGTTTTTAACAATCCTAGACCAGCATGTAACTGCCATTGCTCACCTAACATACTGTAAGCCTCAAGCTCTAAACCATAACTATGAGCGTCATCGATATTAGTAATTCTACGATCTGAACTTAATGCCTGATAACCGTCAAAGTTATTGTAAAAGACATTTGCACTGATATTAATGTCGCCGTTATTTAATACACTACGTGTGCCTACCTCATAGGTATTAACAGTTTCTTCATCATAGTAATAATAATCTTCAGCATTAAAGTCGAGTGCACCACCGCCGGAATTATAACCACGCCGCGCACTGGCTGATAAAGTAGTTGCCTCGGTAACTTTGTATTGAATAGCTAAGGTAGGTAATTTAATAGTATTAGAATCATCTAGCTGTTCAGCTAAGGTATCGCCTCTAAATGCCATGTTAAAGTTACGAAGTTGACTTTCATGTTCAACCCGCAAGCCACCTGTTACTATTAGCTTATCTGTTAGGTTGAAGCTTGCCTCTGAGTAAATAGCTATCGAATCACTGCTATCATCACCAAAATAATCTGTTGCTCCAGTACTGTCGAAATCTTGATCTCGATCGAAATAAGCTAAGCCAATAAAACCTGAGTAAAAATCACTACTAAGACCGAAGTTTAATTTACCATCAATGGTAATATTTTTTTCATCCATAGTAACATCAGATTCTGCTGTTGCTAGCGGCTCATAAGCATCAAACGCCCAATGATAATCCATATATGCCACCAGCAGATCCACAGAGAAGTTCTCATCAATCTTATATTCAAAATCGATTTGTGTTGTATCTGAATCTGTATCCATTATACGTTGAAACAGTGGTATATAATCAGATGGGTTGTCACCTTCATAATAATGACGACCAGAATTTCCTTTTTCACTGTAGTTTGAATAACTTAGTTGAATTGATAGATCATCAAATGGAGTATAAAGTAATTTTGCTCGGGTACTTGAGGTGTTTAATTTATTTAGATCGCGATCTGTCGGATTTGTTTCATAGACAGTTGGGTTACTGTAAGTTTCACCATCAACATATTGAGTCGATAACCTAAAAGCAAGTACATCTTCAACTAATGCACCGGAAACAACGGCTGCGGTGTCAAGGTAGCTATCTTGATTGCGGTAACCGACTCGCACTGCGCCTTCAAAGTCTTGAGTCGGTGCTTTGGTTGTCATATAAACAGCGCCAGCAATGCTATTACGACCATTACTTGTTGATTGTGGACCTCGATACACTGCTATTTGCTCCATATCCCACAAACCAGTATCACCGGTTAAATCAGCGACAAACGGCTGACTTACACCGTCAACTAACGTTGATACTCGCGCTTTAGAGCCACCACTAAACGAATTAAACCCTGTTGCTCCACCGTTACCTGACACACCACGCATATCAGGAACTGACCCCGTTAACACCACTACATTCGCCATTTCTGCAAGCGCTTCTGAAACAGATGCTAGCTGACCATTTTCTAATAACGACTTATCGACGACCGCAACTGAGGTAATAGTGTCTTTAAGTGATTTTGCTATTTTTTCACCCGTAACAACGATAGTATCGATTGATTCGCGATTACCCTCATCATCTGCTAATACCTGAGCTTGAGTAAATAACAGCGCGCTGGCAATAAGCAGTGAAAGCTTATTGCGTTTAAATAAAGCAGCCAAAATAATTTCCTTTTTTTGAGACATTTTAAATTGCGCGAAAAAATACCATATCAACTACAGTATTGCAATTGAGTTTACTTATCATTTAGAATGGCATTAAAAATAAACTATTATTGCTCTTATGTCTCAATTTACCGTTATTGTTATCTTACTCATTGCTATAACTGTGCTCTACTGCAGTAATCGCCATCAAAGATTACTTACTAAACCTATTTCTAAACACTGGCGTACACTTGCGCTAATGCTGTTTATAACTGCAATTATCATTTCTTTTTCTACACTGTCTAAATTAGCAGCAAGCTTCTTTATTATTTTAATACTGATGCTCGCTTTAATGGTCATGCCATTTGCAAGCTTAATTAAAGTGAAAGGGCTAAGAAATGACATCTGAGCAAAGACAAAAAATTCAACCAACTTGGCTTGGTAAAAGTTTAGCTGGTGTATTGCTGGGTTTAGCGCTGGCTTATATTCTGATTGCTTTTTTTGCTTGGTACGGCCCAGGCGGAATTGATGCCCAAGACAAGGTTCAATTTAATATGTGGATGATCCCGATTTTATGGCTCACGCTCTTTAGTTTTACTTATTTATTTAATTCAGCGAGGCAAGCTTGGCTCATACTCGGTGGAGCAAATGTTATCTTGTATAGTTTATTTTTGCTGTTAAGGGGTGGATTATGAAAGTAAGAGCCGATATTTTACGCACCTACCAAGGTGTGCATACATGGACGGGGATCATTGCAGGTTTAGTACTTTTCATCGGCTTTTATGCTGGTAGTTTGACCATGTTTAAACATGAAATCCAACAATGGGCAGAGCCAACTACTGCACCACTTACCGATCCCACTACTACAAACTATCAAAGCTTAGTCGACAAAGCCATCACTGTTTATCCTGAGCAAATGGCAAAAGGTTTTGAACTCGACCTTTTAACAACAGCTGCGCCACTGTCGTGGTATACACAAGGTCAAGCTCGTGGCATGCACCTAGATAATCAACAGCAAACAGCATATCTTGATGAAGATCAAAAGCTGATAATTGCTGATCAAGCAGAACATAAACTTGCTGATTTAATCGATTACCTACACCGTACCGCAGGCTTTATTGGTGAAATTGGCCACGACCAATCTGGCGTTTACATTCTTGGTATTGCTGCAGGACTGTATTTTTTAGCCTTGGTGTCCGGTGTAATTATCCTTTTACCAACACTGGTAAAAACATTTTTTGCGCTGCGAAAAGAAAAAGGCCCGAGTCGCTTTTGGTTAGATAGCCATAACCTTATTGGCGTTGCGAGTTTGCCCTTTCATTTGATCATTGCGTTTACTGTTATTGTATTTGCTTTTCACGACTTAATTTATGATGGTTTGGCCCAGTTTTATGGTGACAAACCACTATTTGAGCGTCCCCCAACCGCAACACACGCTTATAACATCAGCGAACTGAAACGTATTGATACACAAATACTAGCGGCTAAGGGCTATGCTACAGGCTATGAGCCAATACATATTAGCTACAGTCGATTGAATTTAGCGTCCCCTTCCGCTGTATTTAAAATGAGTAATGATTCTGCAGTGGTACGTGGACCTGATACGGATTATTTATTTATGAACCCGTATACTTTAGAGATCAGCGGATCAACTTACCCACAGGGTGAAGAAAGCTTCTGGGGCAATTTTGTCGCGAGTATCTTTTCACTGCATTTTGGAACATATGGCGGTGAGTGGGGTCGCTGGGCTTACTTTATAATGGGACTATTCGGCGCATTGCTTTTTTATTCAGGCAACTTATTATGGATAGACAAACGAATGAAAAAAGATGCAAATAAAACCGGCACACATATTATGGCAAAGTTAACGATTGGCGTGTGTTTAGGATCCATGCTCGCTGTTGTTGCAGTATTATTGTTAGCAAAATGGAGTAACACACTGATAAATAACATTAATAACCATTATATGCAGTGTTATTATGTTGTTTTTTTTATTTCCTTAGCCTACTGCTTTACACTAGGCGCTAACAAAGCAAGCTATACTGGCTTAATAACATTATCGATTTTAACCGTATGTTTACCCATCTCGAGTGTTATTCAAGGCCTGAATAATTTAGCTCTGCTCCCCTATTACGAAAGCTATTCTGTTGATTTTATAGCCACACTTTTCTCAGTTATGTTTTTCTTTATCGCTAAACGCTTAAAGCAAAAACCCATTAAAGATAAAGTAATTCTGGATCACAAAACAATAGAGTTCATAAGGTAAATAAAGGCTCACGCATTGTTTAATACGTGAGCCTGCATCACTTAATGGCTGCTATTTATCGCAAATATATTAAATTGTTACATTAATCTGTACACTCTGCAGATAATTTCCTTTTTCATTTTTTATACGTTATGTCTCGAGTTATTTCTCCTTTTTTCATTGCTGTTATATGTGTATTACTTGCCATGGTGACTATTCAGTCAGGCGCTTCAATTGCTAAGCAACTGTTTCCAATAATTGGCCCAGAAGGGACAACGGCACTTCGTTTGGGTTTCTCAGCAGCTATATTGTGTTTAGTGTTTAAACCTTGGCGCGCATTTCCGCCACTTGGTCAACGCATGCCAATTATGGTTTATGGTTTATGCTTGGGCGGTATGAACATTTTATTTTACTACGCCATTGAGCGTATTCCATTGGGGATTGCAGTCGCACTTGAATTTACCGGCCCGTTAGCGGTAGCGCTGCTATCATCGCGACGTAAGCGAGATTTATTTTGGGTCGCCTGTGCTATATCGGGGATCGTAATGTTGCTCCCGGATATGAAAGGTGAAGAAAGTCTCGATCTACTGGGCGTGATTCTGGCACTAGGTGCTGGTGCATGTTGGGCTGGCTATATCTTATTTGGCAAAAAAACGGGTAATCAAAGCTCTGGCGGGATGACTGTTGCCCTTGGTATGAGTGTCGCGGCGCTTATATTAGTGCCTTATGGTGCTATTTCTCAAGGTGGTGCACTACTAAGCTGGGAAGTGATCCCTTTAGGTTTATTGGTTGCTATTATGTCAAGTGCCCTACCTTATACGCTGGAAATGGTTGCACTGCGTAATATGCCTGCACAAGGGTTTAGTATTATGATGAGCTTAGAGCCCGCTATTGCGGCACTTGCTGGCTTTATAATTTTAGGCGAGTTATTAACTCTTTGGCAATGGTTAGCAATTCTTTTGGTGATAGTTGCATCGGTTGGCAGTTCAATGTCTACAAGTAAAGACAGCAACTAACAAACCAAAAAAGACGTAAAAATATTAGTTATAAAGCTAAATGTTGATTTTGATCAAAGGGGAGTAACGTGTTTAGACAATACGATTACCCCCTGCATTTTTTGCAACATACATTGCTTGATCTGCATGTTGAATAAGTTGTTGTTCATTCTCGCCCATTTCAGGATAACTGGCGATACCGATACTGACTGAAAGCTGTAATGAATGTTCATCTATCACAAAAGCTTGTTCGCACTCTTTGCGGATTTTTTCAGCTGTTTTATGTACGTCTGAGCGTAAGCTAATCCCATGAAGTAAGACTAAAAATTCGTCGCCACCTAAGCGCCCAACAGTATCAGACCCTCGAACACACCCTTGTAGCCGAGCAGCAATGGCTTGTAATAATCGATCACCACATTGATGCCCATATGAATCATTAACTTCTTTAAAACCATCAAAATCTATAAATAGTAGCGATAATTCAACCTGCTGTCGGTCAGCTTTCGTTAATGTTGATTGAATTCGGTCAAGTAACAGCATGCGATTGGGTAAACCCGTTAACTGATCATGTCCCACCATATGTTGTAATTGCTTTTCAAATTTTTTGCGCTCGGTGATATCATGAGCAACAGCAATTCTGAACTGATGTGAATCAGACCAGCGGACAGACCATAATATATGCACCACTTGCCCGTCTTTTCTCACCCAACGATTTTCAAAGCGCGGTTTAGAGCCTCCAGATAATAACGTATTTACTGCGTCAAGCGTGATCTCAACATCTTCTTTATAAACAAAGTCGAGCATTGGTTTACCAATTACTTCGCAAGGCTCGTAACCAAAAATGTCTTTAAAAGCCGCGCTCACAAAAACAAATACCCCTTGCTTGTCAACCACGCAAACAGCGTCAAGCATCAGTTCAAGTACATCCGAGAGACAAATCACACCACTATTTTTCATTCAACTCCATGCCTCAAACAGTAAAAATACAGTCTTTATTATTTATTTACAGTACCCATCAGTTAAGCAATCAATCATTGCGTAATAGTGTATAACGTATCTTAGGATACGGTTCATTGCTGTTGAGAGCTATAAAGAAATAATAATATATTGCGATAATAAAACTAATCATAGTGCGTTTTATCAAATACCACATTAAAAAACATACAAATATTAGGCCACGTTATGTTTCTCTGTCAGTAAACTGCTTTTACTGTACTGCTCAAATGCTAAAAACCCGTCGCCAAATATAACTTGAAAAGCTAAAACCTTAAAAAATACCGCAGTAAACTAGCTTATTTCTTTAGTTTTGCTCCTTCCTACAGCATTAACTACCGCTTCCTCAATCGAATGTAGTTTAAAAGGCTTTGAAATAAACATATCCATGCCAGCTTCTTTGCACGCAACTTTATCGGTAGATGATGTATTTGCAGTTAATGCCACTATTAAGGTATCTGCATAAGGACAAATATGTTGTGCTCGCAAAATTTTAGTGGCCTCAAGTCCATCCAGCTGCGGCATCACGCAATCCATAAAAATAAGATCGTATTTTTTTTGCTTACACTTTAAAATTGCGTCTTCGCCATCAACTGCAAAATCGGCTTTAATATTTAATTTTTCAAGCGAAGCGTCCAGTACCAATCGGTTTATTTGGTTATCATCAACAACTAAAACCGATAAATTAGTTGCCGCTATGACAACGTTTACCCGAGGATTATTTTCGATTTGTACTGCGCCGACTGCAAGTGGGATATCCACGATAAATGTCGTACCCTGATTAAAAGTACTATCAACCGTTATTGTCCCCCCCATAAAATCAATCAATTCTTTTACGATTGCCAAGCCTAAGCCGGTACCACCTTTACTCTTTTTGGCGTCTATTTCTTGTGTAAAAGGTGAGAACAATGAATCTAAAAATGAGTTGGTCATCCCCCTTCCGCTGTCACACACTTCAAGATGCAAGGCTAATTTATCACCGACTACATTCACATCAGCATTAAATTTTACCAAGCCTTCGTCAGTGAATTTTAACGCGTTACTTAATAAGTTTGACGCAATTTGGCTCAGCCGAGCATTATCGCAATAAGCCCAACAGTCATCTGCTATCGTTATATTTGTTTGAAAATCAACCTTACTATCTCTAAACAATGGAATGTACAACGAAGCAAGATCAACAAAAATTGTTTTTAATAAAAAATGATTTGGTTCGAGTTTTAACTCACCGTGGTTTATTTTTGAAAAGTCGAGCACTTCGTTAATTATACTCAGTAAAATATCCGCGCTACGCAAAGCTATCTTTAGTTTTTCAACTCTCTTATCTTCACGGCGCTCACCTAATAGCGTAGTTAACATTCCGGTTATGCCGTTCAATGGTGTCCTGAGTTCGTGACTTATTTTAGCTAGTAGCATGCTTCTATCTTCTAACATGCGCTCTGCTTCTGCTTTTTTATTTTTTAACTCTTCGCGAAGCATGACCGATTCAGTCACGTCTTGTAAGGTACCAAATAACCTCACACATCGACCATTTAATAATTCAGCTTCACCAAATGTTGATACCCACAAAGTCTGTCCATTAGCGGTAACAAGTTCGAGGTCGAGATGCCATTTCTCGCCACTTTGTATTGCAGAGTTCACTGCATTAACGATGCTTTCTCTGCTTTCTCCTGCTTTAAAAAATTCAGTCGCAGCATTAAGATCAGGAACATAGCTATCACTAACTTGGTAAATACGTCGTGTTTGCTCGCTCCAAGTGACTTTATCAGTGAGTAAATCAACTTCCCACGTGCCAATATTTGCTACAGCCTCTAATTTTAACAGCGTATTGTTGTTTTTAATAAGCTGTTCATTGGTGATCTTGCGGGCAAACTCAGCACCCAGCCATTGTGCAAATAACTCAACATAGTCATGGGCTTGTTGTGAAAAGGGAGTTGATACAGCCGGTGATGAAAAGTTAACTGTACCGAATACATTTGAACCGACTTTTATTGGCGCCCCAATATAAGATTCGAGCTGGAAATTTAGGTAACATGGGTGGTTTGCAATGCGACTACTCGACGCTTTATGAAAAGTAAGCGCGGCATTTGCTGCGAGTGTATGTACACAATAAGTGCCTTCTAAATCAAACGTTGTACCAGAGGCTAAAGAATTATCAGGTGTTATAACGTAGAGCACGGTATAAATACTTTGTTCAATTTTACTAACAATCGCGATATCTAAATTAAATACATCAAGCCCAAACTTGAGCAAACTATGCGTTTTCTCGTCAAAACTTTGACTTTGATCAGATACAATATCATGGAAGCTTCGAAGGAAATTCAAATAAATACCTCGTATTATTTTGCATAGCGACAGATGCTATAGCTAAAAAATCTTATCTAACCACTTCATATTGGTTAATTATTATAGCGTGTAATTAAATATTTACCTTACTAAGGAGACTGACCTTTCGGGATTAAAATTTGTTCAATTTAGGTTTAACACTTAGATCATAGTATGTTTGCCAGTTATGCTGCGTTATCGCCTATTTATGGGGAATTACCACACTACATAAGCTCAGCCTAGCCTAAAAGCCAAACACATTGCTGCAAACTTCGAAATAGAAACACACGCTACCCTAACTTTAGAGTAGAAACTTTTCATCAGCAATAGTTTATTTATATTTTCAGTTAGTTATAAAGCTCCATTTATAAAATAAGGCCTCAATTGAGACCTTATTACTTAACCTAAGCAGGGGTTACTAAGTGGTATGCATTAAAACTGCCACCCGAGCGATGCCCAATAACGGCGTCCGTCTTCGACATAACCATATTCATTCTCAGTGATATCTTTATCAAATAGGTTATAAATACCAAAGCCTAACTTTACGCTTTTAGTCAAAACATAATTACCACCCACATCGGCTAACGTGTAGTTAGGTGCAATTAGGCTGCTTTGTGAAGGTCCTGTGGTTGGTTGACTTTCCTCACCACGATAATGCACACGTAACCACCCCCCTAACTTATCGCTTGGCTGCCAGTTTAACGATGTTTGCACTATATGTTTAGGTAACTGATTGAGAGGACTGCCTTTATATTGCCCGGTTTTTTGCTCAGAATCGGTATAAGTGTAATTAGCGCTTAAACCTAAATCGCTGGTTAAGTCGTAAGAAACTGAAAATTCAAACCCTTGAGTCACGGCTTCATCAACATTTACATAGGTTGTCGGATCTGAACCAAACTGATTTTGGCCATCCGTGCATTGCGTAAGTGGGCATGCAATTCGCGTAATTTTGTCATCAAACTCATTGTAAAACACCGTACTTGAGATTGTGTAATCACCACGTGGATCGTAATAAATACCCATTTCATAATTCAATGACTTTTCAGGACTAAGATCTGGGTTGCCATAGATATTGCCGCCTCGACTTACTTGTCCCCAGTCTGCATTTGATTGACGAATATTAGGCGCTCTAAAACCTGTCGAAATACCACCTTTGATAGTGATAGCCTTAGAGACGGTATAAACACCATATAAACGTGGACTCCAATGGCCTGAAAAATTATCGTCGTGGTCGTAACGCAAACCTGTGGTGAGCTTAAATTTGTCGCTGGTGCTCCACTCATCCTCAGCAAATACCGACCACTGTTTATTTTCTACATGGGTTAACTCGCTGATCCTATTACTCGTGTAATCATCAAGCACTTCTTTTAAGTAGGCTGCACCAAGCGTCGCGTTATGACCGGCAAAAATCGGTAAAGTCCAACTGGTTTGCGCATCCGTGTTTTCAACAAACATTTCACGAGAAGTATTATCGTACTTATCGTATTTTAAATAGCTGCGCGAGTTACCAAAGTCATAATAACCGTTATGGGTTAACGAGTAAGTTTGTTGCTCATACTCTGTTGTCGATGATTCTGGGCAACCTCTTCGGCCACAGCTTTCACCCGGCGCCAATGGTTCAACTGTTTTACCCAGTGTGTTTTCAAATTTTTGCTGCGCGCTGCCAACCTCTAGCATTATTTCGTGATTATCGTTTGGCGTTAAAATAAACTTTGCTTTAAGGTTACTTTGCTCTTTGCCCCTAAAGCCTGAAGTAAAGTTATCTTCGTCACGTTTTGAAAACTGCCCATATAATTGCACACCTAATAATTCTGGGACAAGTCCACCAGCTGCGAAAAAACTACCTTGATTAGTATTACCTGAGTCGCTACTTTGTTGAACTGTACTGTCTAAACGCAGCTCACCATACCACTGCAGGGGTGTTTTTCGAGTAATAATGTTTATCACCCCACCGATAGCGTCTGAGCCATACAAGGACGACATAGGCCCACGTATCACTTCAATGCGTTCAATTGCAGAGATTGGCGGTGTCCATGCACCTTCAACACCTGGTCCATCACTGTTTGGCCTTGTTTCACGTGATGATTGTCGCTGGCCATCAACTAAAATTAATGTGTATTGGCTAGCCATGCCTCGCAGGCTTATATCTTTACGATCGCCACCGCCAGTAACCACAACTCCAGGGACATCGGTCATTGCATCGGTTAAGTCACGATAAAAGCGTTTTTCCAGATCTGCGCGATCAATCACACTGATGCTTGCTGGCGCGTCCTTTAACATTTGCTCATAACCTGACGCTGATACCACGATAACTTCCATATCTTGTTTCATTTCATCAGCTAACACTATTGAGCTGGATAAACTAAGCGCGGTTAAAATGGCGCTAGTTAACGGTATTAACTTACAACTTACCGTGTTCATGATTTTTCTCCGTGACAAATGCAGTTTAAATGATAATAATTAGCGTTTGCATGGTAGTGAGATGTTCCTTTTTCTACAATGTGTATTTTCTTAAAACAGTATTAAGTAAGACTTAACCAAATGAATACAAAATTACTTCGCACATTAACTGTATTTGTGCGCATTGTTGAAACGGGTAGTATGAGTAAAGCCGCAGTTGATCTTGCCATGACCACATCAGCAATTAGCCAACAAATCAAACAAATAGAGCTTGATATTAAGTTGAGCTTATTTAATCGCAGTCCACGAGAACTGACACTCACCGAGGCTGGCGAGATTTATTATCAAAGCTGTGTAACCATCCTCACCGCTGCAAAACAAGCTGGTGAAAAGCTGCAATATTTACAAAACAGCCCTAGTGGTCAATTAAAGTTAGTAGCACCGGTTGGATTTGGTGGCGGAATATTAAGTGAACCGCTTAAAAAATTAACCAACCAGTACCCTGATTTTGATGTGCAACTGACTTTATCTGACGAACCCCTTGATATAATAAAGTCGGGCGCTGATTTGGCTATAGCGATTGGCCCGCTGGATGATTCAAGTTTAGTTGCTCGGCCTTTGGCGAAGTGGCCACTCGTATTATGTGTGCATAAAAGTCACCCATTGGCTGAGCATTGCACACTGTCGCCTTGGCAGTTAAACCATCATACTCGTATCTCGCATTGCACTGCAGATCACCCACTAACGCATAGTTTAAACAGCCAAAAAAAAGCGCTCCCAAAACCACGTATCGTGGTTAATAACATGCACAGTATTATTCAATTAGTGTGTGATGGCGTTGGTTATGCAATTTTACCAAAGCCAGAAGTACAATCATTATTGCTAGAAGGAGAACTCGTTGAGTTATGCACTGACTGGCAACTGCCCACCTACAGTGTGTATGCAATTACCCCAGCAAGAGATATTTTGGCAGGTAAAACCAAACTGGCTATCGAAATTTTAAAACAGCACTGTGATGAAATCTCAGATTCATTAAAGCAGTCTGCATAAAGCAAATTATCCTAAACTTACTTGTAACTACTGCAACACAGCGGGTCTATATCTTAAAGTAACTTGTGTATATACTTTATGTATTGAATACCAATGATTGATGCATAATGACAGCGGCAAAAAAGAAGAGTAATTTTTTTAGTAATATAATTTTTAATATTATTTTACCTGCGGTGATTTTAAGCCGCTTTAGTACACCTGATACGTTAGGCCCGGTATGGGCAGTAGTGGTAGCACTTGCTTTTCCGCTGTTATTTGGTTTGTGGGAACTTAAACAATCAGGCAAAGTAAACTTTTTCTCAGTACTTGGCATTATCAGCGTACTACTTACTGGCGGTATCAGTTTATTTGAACTTGACCCAGCTTATATCGCGATTAAAGAAGCGATGGTACCAGCAATTATTGGTGTGATTGTATTGATCAGCCAGTACACCCCTTATCCGCTGATCCGTAAATTACTAATTAACCCTGAATTGCTTGATATTGATAAACTTATGCATTCGTTAGAGCAACAAAACAACACCGCGGTATTTGATGCAAAAATGCGTCTTGCCGGTTTTATTGTTGCCAGTGCGTTCTTTTTATCTGCAACACTCAACTACTTTTTAGCGAAAAGTATTGTTGTTAGTATGCCCGGCACCACAGCTTATGCCGAAGAGTTAGGACGTATGACTTGGTTAAGCTACCCAGTCATTGTGGCGCCGACTATGGTACTATTAGGCGGAGCAATTATTTTCATTTTTAAGCAAATAGGTAAATTAACTAAACAACCTATCGATGAATTTATATTGCAGTAAGTGGTTACTCAAAAGCCTTAGCGATACATTTTAATAAACCGCCTTACGCAATCTTCAATATATGCTGCTGGCGGTACATCATTAATTTTTGCGTGCCCAAGTGCATGGCGTAATTTCCAATCACCTGTGGCCATGCCCAGTAACTGTAACGTGGCAAACTTAGGGTTGTCGATATCAAGCAAGCCCGCCTGTGCAATACTACATAAGCAGACCTCTACCTGCTGCATCACTACTTTAGGGGCGGCGTCATAAAACAATAAGGCCAACTCAGGGTATTCATCTTTGTGCGCTACGCACGTGTCGTATACTTTCAATGCCTCGGGTGAAAATACCAGTGTAATAAAATTAGTCACAACACGTAGTAAGTTTTCCTCTAGGCTTTGCGCTGGCTCAAAACGCTCTTTACGTAAGTTTGAGGAGGAACAATGCGCTGTTACAGTTTCAACAAATAGATTATTTTTGTCTTTGAAATGACTATAAACCGTTTGTTTAGATACTTGGGCTAATTTAGCAATTTGATCCATGCTGGTATTAGGAAAGCCTTTATCCATGAACAAGGTCGTTGCAGCTGTAATAATTTGTTGTCGTTTTTGTTCTGACCGACTTAGGGTAGTTATTTCCATTTTCACCTCAAATCAAACTAGACAGTCTAGTTTGATTGGTTTATATTTATACAAAATTAGACTCTTGAGTCCAATTCTAAATCATTCTGCGTCTAGCACAAAGCATAACTGTGTTTAATGCACCTGACTAACCACGCTGATTTAACATGGCGATAAATAAGGATATTATAATGAAAAAATATCTGCTTAGTGCATTCATTTTATTCACACCATTTATATGTTACGGCGAAAGTCTGGTTCATGTAGCTGCCTACACAGTACAACAAGAGGCGGGCTATTATCAAACACGTACGCTTAGTGGCAAAGTGGTCATACAAAACGATGCAAAGTTGAGTTTTGAATTTCCAGGAAAAATTGCACAAATTTATTTTGATCAAGGCGAGCAAGTAAAACATGGTGATATTATTGCACGCCAAAATACGCAGCTTTTAGTTATCGAAGAACAAAAACTTCAGGCGCAAAAACAACGAATTCAAGCACAACTTACCTTCGCTGAACTTGAAAAAAAGCGTTTAGCAGAACTTGATAAAAAGAACTACTCGGCCACCTCGGCACTTGACCAAGTTAAAACCAATATCGCTGTACTTAACGCAGAACTAGCCGCAATAGCAGCAAGCTTGAATGAAGTCAGTATCCGCACTGAAAAGGCACATTTAACCGCGCCATTCAACGGTATTTTAGGCCAGCGCTTTGCCTCACAAGGTGAAATTGTTGCAGCCAGTACAGCGATTGTGCGTTTAATCGAAAACCAACATGCGCAAGTTAGCATGGGGATCCCACTGACACTGCAAAGCACCATCCAAAATAGCATGGACATTGAGATTGCCGGACAAAACTTTACTGCACAATCTATCAGTAAAGGAGCGAGTATCGACCCACATACACAAACCTTAACAATGCGCTTTGCTTTGCCAACTAGCGCAGTTGTTTATGCTGGCCAATTAGCAAAATTAACAGTGCAACAATATCAGCAACAAAGCGGTTTTTGGGTGCCTCTTGATGCCCTTGCCGATGGTGTGCGCGGTACTTGGCAGGTTTATCAAATAAAAAACAAGGTACTAAAACCTATCATTGTGCAGCTTTATTATGCCCATGATGGCTATGCGTTTATTGGCGCCCCATTACACAATGGTGCGCAAATTGTTGCCAATGGCATGCATAAGCTGTCGGCCAACATTTCGGTTAATGTTGTTGCAAATCAACCAACCAAGGTGCTGTGATGATCCGCTATTTATTTAATCACGGGCGTGTCCAAGCGCTTTTAGTGGCGTTACTTATCGTTAGTGGTTTAGCTGCGATTAGTGGCTTAGCGCGCAGTGAAGATCCTCGAATAACTAATCGTATCGCTATCGTAACCACTGCTTTACCTGGCGCCAGTGCTGAACGAGTTGAGGTGCAAATAAGTGAAAAAATCGAACAAAAACTAAAATCCCAAGCTGAAGTAAAGCATTTATCGTCGATTTCTCGTCCTGGGCTCTCAGTGATCACCATTGAGCTAAAAGACGAAGTCACGAACGTTAAACCCATTTGGTCGCGAATGCGTGATTTATTAGGTGATGTCAACAACCAGTTGCCAGTAAATGCTTCATCACCGCTACTGGATGACGAGCGTGGCTATGCTTATACTCGTATCTTATCGCTTAACGCCAATGACGATATAACCACATTAGCAACGGTTAATCGCTATGCAAAAGAACTGCAAAATCAATTACGTAATGTTTCAGGTGTGGAGTTGGTGCATTTTTTTGGCCAAGTTGATGAGGAAATTTTAGTTGCGGTTGATCAACAAAAAGCCAGTTTAGCTGGTATTCCTTTAGCGCATATTCATGCAGCTATTCAAGGTGCAGATGCAAAAGTAGCCGCTGGTACCCTTACAAATGACAAATCGCAAATGCAAATTGAAGTGACCGGTGCGTTTGACTCGATTGCTCGCATTGGCGCAATTCCACTAAGTAGTAATCAAAATGCAGGGCAATATCAACTCTCTGATGTAGCCCAAATTACTCGCTCAGTAAAAACCCCCGTGAACGAAATTGCATTAATTGATGGAAAACCCGGTATTTATATTGCGATCCGCATGTTACCAAACTTGCGTATCGATACTTTTTCTAAGCGTGTTGATGTCGCCATCGATAACTTTAGCCAAGACTTACCAAGCCAAATTTTACTCCAAGATATTTTTGATCAACGCGGTTATACCCAAACTCGTTTAGCCGATTTACTCAGCAATATTACCGTGGGGTTTGTGCTTATTCTAGTGGTATTATTTATCACTTTAGGTTTTAAAGCTGCTCTGGTTGTCGGCACCGCGTTACCTTTAACCGTATTGTTTACGTTAGTAAGTATGCAGCTCTATGGCTTACCTATTCATCAAATGTCGGTTACCGGTTTAGTCGTGGCACTGGGCATTATGGTTGATAACGCCATTGTGATCACCGATGCTGTTCAGCGCTTTCGCCAACAAGGCCTAACAGCTTTAGCCGCAGTAGAAAAAGCCGTGGCACATTTTTGGCTTCCACTGCTTGGCTCAACTCTAACAACTATTTTAGCGTTTGCACCGATTGTGCTGATGCCAGGTGCTGCAGGAGAGTTTATTGGCGGTATTGCCTTAAGTGTTATTTTTGCCTTAATTGGTTCATACCTGATTTCACACTCTTTAGTGGTGGTATTTGCAGGGCAATTTATCAATAACGAACAGCGTACTGGTATCTTTTATCAAGGTATACGCACACCTAAACTCAGTAAACGCTTTGAAGCAACGTTAAAACGTAGCCTAGAAAAACCAATACTCACTTTACTACTGGTCTTTATACTCCCTGTTGCCGGTTTTTTTGGGGCAGGACAACTCACCGAGCAGTTTTTCCCGCCCTCAGATCGCGATATGTTTCAAATTGAAGTGCATTTTGCCCCTCATGTGAGTATTACATCAACTCGACAAGCCATAGAGAAAATGGATCAACTAATTCGGCAATCTGAAGGCATTGAAAAGCTTGATTGGATGATCGGAACTAATTTCCCAAGCTTTTACTATAATATGCTCCAGCGTAATCGCGGCGCCAATAACTATGCGCAAGCGATGGTAAAAGTAACCGACTTTAAACGTGCCAACGAGTTAATAAAAAGCTTGCAGATACAACTTGATAAAGCATTTCCAAACGCACAAACTTTAGTCAGAAAGCTTGAGCAAGGTCCACCATTCAATGCACCAATTGAAATGCGTATTTATGGCCCAAGCCTAGATACTCTCTCTGAACTGGGCCAACAATTACGCACGCAGCTCATTGCTCATAACGATATAACCCACACCCGTCCAACCTTATTGTCGGGCTCGCCTAAACTATGGTTAAACACCGATGAAGCAGCGCTGACTCATGCAGGATTAAGCCTAAGTAATATGGCAACACAACTACAAAACCAGTTCAATGGTGTCGTGGTCGGCAGTATTATTGATAATACCGAAACCGTTCCCGTACTCGTTAGAGTTGCAGATAAGCACCGAGATGATATTAGCTCGCTATTTAGTACGCAGTTAAATACGCCAGCTAGTTCAAACCAAATAGATACTGCACAACCGCTAGTGGTTGAATCATTTGCCAGTGCAACACTGAGCCCTTCTCGTGGCTCTATCGCTCGCCGTGACGGTGAACGTGTTAATATTATCGAAGCTTATTTAGCAACTGGCGTATTACCGCAAACCGTACTGAATGAAGTAACCGCCACCATTGCACAATCAGGCTTTGTATTACCCCATGGCTACAGATTAGAGCTCGGTGGTGAGTCGCAAAAACGCAACGAAGCGGTTAGTAAATTGCTTGGCCAAGTGGGGATTATTGTCGTGTTATTGATCACCGTACTGGTGATGTCATTTAATTCATTTACCACCACAGGGCTAATCTTAATAAACGCCCTGCAAGCTGCAATGCTGGGCTTGCTCAGTGTATTTATTGCTGGCTACCCGTTTGGTTTTACTGTGATCATTGGTTTATTGGGCTTAATGGGACTGGCCATAAATGCCGCCATTGTCATTTTATCAGAGTTAAATTCACTGCAAGCCCTCACTGATAAAAACAAAATCGTTGCCGCTGTGATGACTTGCTCACGCCATATCAGCTCCACTACCATCACCACCGTTGGTGGCTTTTTACCACTCATACTCGCCGGCGGAGGTTTTTGGCCTCCGTTTGCCGTCGCTATCGCAGGTGGTACTGTATTAACCACTGTGTTGTCATTTTATTTTGTTCCTGTAGCATATTATTTAGTATCAAAACGCACGCTACGCACAAAAAAACATGGAATTAACGCACACTAGTAAATTTAAATTAATATCTTTATTTTTAAATTATAAAACACCATTGATATAATATTTTTATGAGGTATGATTACTTTAAATAAGAGGAACATCATGTTTATATTAATATCTCATCCACAAAAAACAAATCTCACCTTCGACATTTAAGCCGAGTGTAACTCTTACACTCGGCAGTCTCACTGTATTATTTTAAATTTAAGTTCGGTTCAGTTTTCGTGGAGATTTAGTCCGTGTTTGCTTTTCTGTTCGGGTACAAAACCCCTGCTTTTTATAAGTATAAAAACTATTTAAGCCAAAGTTCAGCATTTTTACATCCGCTGAAACTCGCGCATGTGTTGCAAAAAATAGAGTATTCACAACGACCTTGGTCAAAGTTTAGCCCACATGTACAAATTGGCTGTACCGTAGTCATCCAGCATACTGATACGGGTTATAAACGCCGTATAAGCTTAGTTCCGGCTGCAGAAAAGGGGCTATGTAATAATGTTGTGTCATTACACTCTTCTATAGGTACTGATCTTTTAGGACATAAAATAGGTCACATTTTTGAGTGTAAAGAATATGGATGTTTTCACTCTTGGCAAATATTAGCAATTAATAGTAAGGAGAATTATATAGAGTAAATCATTTCAATTTTTATTTATTAATTTTTATATATTTAATTGGAGTTATTTATAATAAGTAAAGAAAAAGCTAAAAAACCAGCAAAAATGACGTTAAAAGAAAAGCGAAAAATACGTAAAGAGAAAACAAAGACAACCGAAAAGTAAAGAGTTGTCACTTTACATATAACGTTTCATGGAAACCTTAATAAAGTCCAAAGCTCGGCATTATAAAAATGTCGGGCTTTTATCGTTTAAATATATTAATAAAAAAGGCCTCAATAGAGACCTTTGTTATAGATGAAGTTTAAATAAAACTGAATTAGCTACTGTATTGTTGGCACGGTAATAATTGATACAGAGCCTAGCGGATCTACGTTATAGTCTTCACTCGGTTCGCCTTCGTCAGCGGTGATGATTAATTTACCATCGGGACTGAAAGTTACCATATCTGGCAGTGCTCCGACCGCAGATATCATTTCAAGCTCATAACTACTCGTGTTAAACATAGCAACAACGCCAGTATCAGTTTTCACGCCTGACTCGATCGCAGCGGCAAGTTTTCCGTTTGATACTGCGACAGAATTAACACCTGCACCGTAATAGCTAATATCAATTGCGCCAAGTGTTGCAATGTTATTTGGGTTAGCAAAATCAATCACTTCAATACGAGGAGCGTTAAGCAAGCTGCCGTTATTTACTACGAATAAACGTTTTGTTTGTGCATCATAAGCCGTGATCTCTGCGGCGCCTTCACCACCTTCAATTAACAAGCGTGATGCAAAATCAAACTTGCCTTCGTTGTTTTCACTATAGACGGTGATATTACCACTGTCTTCGTTTGCAACTACCAGCTGCGCTTTTGACGTTGGGCTTTGATCAGCGGTTATAAATAACACCCCTTCTGGCGCATCATCACCTTGGGTAACGAGCATTTGCACAAAACTTACGGCATTAACATCACTAATATCATATACTGCAACCGCATCAGCACGCTCTAAAGCAATAAATGCATAGCGCTTATTGGCAACCATACCTGTTGTTACACTCTCAGGCTCAGTGCCTTTCGCATCACTGCGACCATCTGGGTAAACGCCGGCTTTATTAGCTTCAAAGGCAAGTGATGAACCACTATCAAACACCTGCTCACCGGTATCACCATTGAAGATTGAGAATGAACGTGCACCAAAACTATAGAGTTTATTATGACTTGATGCTGCAGTATCAGAATCAACATATTGCGATACTAATAAACGCCCTAATTCGACGTTGTTTTGTAATATACTTACGTCTGTAAATACCGACTCATCAAGCACGATATCTGCAACTTTCTCACCTTCAGCGAAGTTGCTAAACCAGTCACGTATATCCCCCTCGTTGGCAGTTAAAACGTAATCTATGCCATCTTGTGTAAATGTTGCGATGCCATCAGGTTGATACATACCCACTACGTTTGCGCGGGTTTGTAGTTTGATCATATTATCTTTATCACTGGCATCGATTTCATTGCCAGCCATACCATAATCTTTAAAGCCCAGCGGAAAAATATCAGTGATAGTTTTCGTGGTTAAGTCTATTTTTGCAAGGCCGTTATTCTCTTGCAATGACACCCATGCAGTGCTTGAATCAGCTGATACGGCGACATACTCAGGCTCAACGTCTGCAGCTAAATCTGCACCTTTACCAAATACTCGGAAGCCTTTGCTTTCAAGAGCCGCTTCTTGATCATTAAATGATGTGAAATTTAATGTAGTTGCAGCACCCACATGCATAGGAGTTTTGAAGTTTTTACGTCCAGGGCTGGCATAAAGTTGTGGCGCATTCTCATCAACAAGCTCTATAAATTCCATACCATCAGGAAAACGGCCATAACTATTAACATGGAAATCGCCATAACTGACTTGTTGATGCACTTGGCCTTGGTATTTTAGTTTAATGGTTTCGCCTTTGCCTAAGCCAAAGTCTTCATTATTATTTAAAATAGCCGTTGCGGGTGCACCGTTAGGTAACTGAGCACCCGTAACTAAATTCGGCAATAATACAATAAAGCCGTGGCCAGGAATTTCTGTACCTGCAGGGATAGTTAAACCCGCTTGGTTATTCGCTTCACGGTCTAAATCAACTAACTCCCACTCATTAGCTGCAAAAACAAATGGTTCAGAAGATGTGTTGTACAGCTCAACAAAATCAAAATCGGCGTCATCACGGCCTTTTGAAACCACTTCATTGATCACAATATTAGCGGCAGTTGCACCATCAACCGGCGCTGGTAATTTATTGGCAGCACCAGGCGTTGGCGCGAGCGCTTCATCTTGAGTGTGCCAATTACCACCATCTGGTAAACGCCCCCATGTAGACACATGGCTACCATCACTCCAATGTGCGCTATCTACAATTTGATTGTTGTGCACCAGTAATGCGGTGTCGCCTTTACCTAAACCAAAATCAGTATCGCCAGCAGTGGCAACTAAAGTATCTGTTGGTGCATCAAATGGAATGCTAGTTTGATCTGTGGCAATCACTAAAAACCCACCTGCAGCGATGGTTGTACCTTGTGGAATTTTAATGCCCGGCTCTTTATCAATCTCAAAGCCTTTTAAATCATTTACTGCCCAATTAGCCTCACTAAAGGTAAATGCTTGTTCAGAGTTATTAAACAACTCAATAAAATCATAACCGCCTTCATTTGAACGCACCTCGTTGATCACCACTTGCCCTGCTGATGGTGTCTCAGTAATTTGGCTAAATGTTGCAGTAACCTCTTTATGGTTATTCATTGTAAGAGTTAAAGAAGTCGCGCTATAGTCTGCGTTACCAATATCGCCAGACCATGAAACAAATTTATATCCTTGTGCAGCCTGAGCGTTTAGCATAACAATAGCACCTTGCTCATAATCAGCACGCTCTGGACTTATTACTACGTTTCCAGCACTTTGCTCTGTGATATTTAATATCAGTTGGTAACGCAAAGGCTCTAAATCATTATCATCATCTGCTAGATCACAGCCACTTACTAGACCTAGCATTAATAAGCTGCCTACTATCGGTTTCAATTTCATCACATTTCCTTGGTATCGTTTTAGTTTTAATTAATCACGATACCCTAAAGCGTAATATTGACAGCTAAATGTAATTATCATGTCAATGGGATGACATTGCGAACGAGAATAAACTATAAGGTCATGATTTAATTTATAATTCACCTCATTCTAAATAACCAAAATTCAGACGTGCAGGTAGTAATTTCCAACTCTAACTACGTTGAATTTACTTGCCGTTGCTCTCTAACTAATAGCTGTAGTGATGTACTGAATATCAGATTGTAACTCTGCGCAATAGAAAAAATTTATAAAATACTTAAAATTGTGAGGGACACTTTTTGGCATAAAAAGCGCGGCATAAACCGCGCTTTCAATTTACTCTGATACAGAAGGTTCAGTATTTGCTTGAGCATCGCTTACAGGAGCTTCGTCACTTAACAAGTACTTTTCGAGCCATTGCTCTTGCTCCCAAAGCACATGCAGTAAACTCTTGCGAGCACGGTAGCCGTGAGCTTCGTAAGGTAACATCACTAAACGCGCTTCTTTACCTAAACCTTTGAGCGCAGCGTACATATGCTCGCTTTGCATTGGGAAGGTGCCGTGAGATTAAGGATGGGTCTTCTTCCCCATATAATTAAATCAACAAGCGCGGCATAAACCGCGCTTTGAATTTATTCTGTTAAAGAAGGCTCAGTATTTACTTGAGCATCGCTTGCAGGAGCTTCGTCACTTAACAAGTATTTATCCAGCCACTGCTCTTGTTCCCAAAGCACATGCAGTAAACTCTTGCGAGCACGGTAGCCGTGAGCTTCGTAAGGTAACATTACTAAACGCGCTTCTTTACCTAAACCTTTTAGCGCAGCGTACATACGCTCGCTTTGCATTGGGAAGGTGCCGTGAGATTAAGGGTGGGTCTTCTTCCCCATATAATTAAATTAACAAGCGCGGCATAAACCGCGCTTTCAATTTACTCTGAAACAGAAGGTTCAGTATTTGCTTGAGCATCGCTTACAGGAGCTTCGTCAGTTAACAAGTATTTATCCAGCCACTGCTCTTGTTCCCATAAAACATGTAATAAGCTTTTACGGGCACGATAACCATGGGCTTCGTAAGGTAGCATCACTAAACGCGCTTCTTTACCTAAACCTTTGAGCGCAGCGTACATACGCTCTCTTTGCATTGGGAAGGTGCCGTGAGATTAAGGGTGGGTCTTCATCCCCATATAATTAAATCAACAAGCGCGGCATAAACCGCGCTTTGAATTTATTCTGTTAAAGAAGGCTCAGTATTTACTTGAGCATCGCTTACAGGAGCTTCGTCAGTTAACAAGTATTTATCCAGCCATTGCTCTTGCTCCCAAAGCACATGCAGTAAACCCTTACGAGCACGGTAGCCGTGAGCTTCGTAAGGTAACATTACTAAACGCGCTTCTTTACCTAAACCTTTGAGCGCAGCGTACATACGCTCGCTTTGCATTGGGAAGGTGCCGTGAGATTAAGGGTGGGTCTTCTTCCCCATATAATTAAATTAACAAGCGCGGCATAAACCGCGCTTTGAATTTATTCTGTTACAGAAGGCTCAGTATTTACTTGAGCATCGCTTGCAGGAGCTTCGTCAGTTAACAAGTATTTATCCAGCCATTGCTCTTGTTCCCAAAGCACATGCAGTAAACTCTTGCGAGCACGGTAGCCGTGAGCTTCGTTAGGTAACATCACTAAACGCGCTTCTTTACCTAAACCTTTTAGCGCAGCGTACATACGCTCGCTTTGCATTGGGAAGGTGCCGTGAGATTAAGGGTGGGTCTTCTTCCCCATATAATTAAATTAACAAGCGCGGCATAAACCGCGCTTTCAATTTACTCTGAAACAGAAGGTTCAGTATTTGCTTGAGCATCGCTTACAGGAGCTTCGTCACTTAACAAGTACTTTTCGAGCCATTGCTCTTGCTCCCAAAGCACATGCAGTAAACTCTTGCGAGCACGGTAGCCGTGAGCTTCGTAAGGTAACATCACTAAACGCGCTTCTTTACCTAAACCTTTGAGCGCAGCGTACATACGCTCGCTTTGCATTGGGAAGGTGCCAGAATTCGGGTCTTCTTGGCCGTGGATCATTAACATCGGCTCGTTAATTTTTTCAGCATGAAAAAACGGTGACATATTGGCGTATACATCCTGTGCTTGCCAAAAATCACGTTCTTCTCCTTGAAACCCAAACGGTGTCAAGGTCCTGTTATAGGCGCCACTGCGGGCAATACCGGTTTTGAATAAATCACTGTGAGCTAATAAGTTTGCTACCATAAAGGCGCCATATGAGTGGCCTGCAATGGCGATTTTATCTTTATCTGCAATGCCTTTTTCGACCAGCACATCTACCGCAGCTTTGGCACTTGCAACTAACTGCTTTCTAAATAAATCATTTGGCTCTTTACCATCAACACCGACGATTGGCATCTTCGGATCATCAAATACAGCAATACCTTTTGCGAGGTAAGGCATTGGCCCCCAATAACCTATGTAGGTAAATTCGTACGGCGATTCACGTACTTGCGATGCAACTGCTTTATCTTTATATTCCAGTGGGTATGCCCACATTAATACAGGTAATGGACCTTGCGTTTTATCGTAACCTGGAGGTAAATATAGCGTACCAGAGAGTTCAACACCGTCATCACGTTGGTAACGTACAAGTTCTTTAGTCACCCCTTTAAACGCCGGGTATGGATGCTCAAAGGTAGTGAGCTGAGTCAGAGTGTCGGCATCTAAATCGCGAATAAAGAAGTTAGGTTGTTCGGTCTTAGATTCACGAATAGTAATTAATCGCTCACCTTCATCATCAAGCATGGCACGAACTCGCTCGTAATATGGCGCTTTTGATTGCCATAAACGTTTGGTTGTATTGGTCTTAATGTCGTACTGATCTAAAAATGGCACATTCCCTTGCTCTGACGCACCATCACCGCGCAAAAATATATAACGTCCACCAACCACTTTAATAACGTTTACACCGAGATCATTTCGCTCATAAATAGCGTCGCCCGGATCTTTATAAGCATCGTTATAGCTGCGCTGTGAAAACAATACGCGGTTATTATCCGCATCGCGTGGTTGGATCACATAGGTACGTAACTGGCGATCACTAAAACGCCACTCGGTTAAAAACGCAACGTTTTCATTCGCCCACTCAATACCTGAAAAACGTCGTTCTAGTTTAGCAAATAGTTTTGGTTCACGTTTAAAAGGTGAGCGTAAACTATATAGATGATCATGATACGGCACATCGGTTTTCATATCGCCGCCATCTTGCGCCTGCGCCCAAATGAGTTCGGCACCTTGGTCATCACGCCACTGAAAATCACGACGACCCGTTCGCACACTGTCATAACCTTGTGGAATGTTGTCGGCCAGTGGCTGTTTAGACAATTGCGCTAACGTATAACCACGCATGCCAAGCACCTGCCACGTTGTCGCAAAGCGGCTATAGGGTACTTGATACGAAAATGGTTCGTCGATAGTGGCTACTAAAATATTGGTTGAATCAGGCGAGATCGAAAATGATTTAAATAATGCTGGTTTGCCAATCGATAACGCAACACCGCTCAGAGGAATATAAGTTAATTGACCTTGGCCGTAAAACTTAAACTGCAACTCATCAAACGGGCTGGTTAATAAATTTTGGTAAGTCCGTGCTGGCGCTTTTTGACCGCTACTTTGTTGAATAACCGGCACAACGCTATTTGCATCACTAACTAATTTCGGCTTGCCAAGGTTAACCGCTTGGTTAGCAACAATTGCCGTGCTATCTGGTAACCATTGATAAGGGGTGGCTGTTAGCACTGAATTAAGAGCCACAGTTGACAACTGACGTGCTTGTTTAGTTTCGGCGTTATACACCCACAATTGCGCCTGAGTTGGTTGCTCAACAATAAACGCTAAATATTCGCTATTACTTGACCATTTAGGTGAGCGGATCACCCCTTGAGGTAAATTATTAACGGTAATCACAGCGCCAGTCGCAATATGTTTAACTTGTAACGCACTAAATTTAGTGCGAGGACGTGAGCGTGAAAAGTTTGCCGGGTTTAACTTTATACCCGCCAATTTCAATTCTTCTTTTGCTAAATCATCTAATGTTTCAATACGTTTTCGCTCAAACAGCGCTAACCATTGACCATCAGCAGATAGGTAGCTACTCGGTGCTAATTTAGCATCAACCAGCGCGGCTAAATCACTTGATGGGGTTTGATACCCCTGCGCGCCATGGCTAAAATGACTAAAGCCAACACTCAATAAGAGGGCGAATAAAAGCAGCATGCTTTTCATAGTGTATCCTTGGTATTTTTTATTAATTCCTGTATATAAACATGTTTTGCAACATTCATAAAGTTTTTACGATTCTACCTTCAATAACGCCGATAGATGACTTATTAGCTCAAACTGCGTTAAACTGGATCCTTCGTTCAAGCAATTGCTGACGCATACATTAAAATGAAAAAAAAAACCGATAAAATAACTATTTTTGACGTTGCCAGAGAAGCACAAGTTTCTAAGTCAACGGTGTCGTTAGTGCTTACACACAGTGACAAAGTCAGTGATAAAAGCAAAGAAAAAGTATTGCATGCCATTGATAAGCTTGGCTATGTATATAATAGAGATGCGGCAGCACTGAGAAGTCGCCGTTCTAATTTAGTGGCGTTAGTTATTAATGACTTAACTAACCCTTACTCTGCGCAAATAGCGGTAGGACTTGAAAACCATATTCATACCCTTGGCATGCTGCCGATGTTAGTGAACACCGCCGAAAGTGTGGAGCGCCAAACACAAGTTGTTAAAACACTCAAAGAATATAATGTTGCCGCATTTATCATGTGCCCTGCCCCGGGAACTACCCAGCAGTGGGTTGATGAACTTATCAATAGTGGTTTCCCGGTCATTCACATTATGCGCGAAGTGCCTTTTTGTGCCGCCCCGACAATATTACCGGACAATAAAAAAGGCACTCATCTAGCCACTAGCCATATTTTACAACAAGGTATTGAGGATATTGCTTTTATAGGTGGAACTAATGATATTTCTGATCATCATGAACGTTTAAGTGGTTTTCACAGTGCCTTAAAGCAATTTAATATCCATCAAGACAAACCAACGATCACCGCCGCCACGAACCGTCAAGGCGGGCGCGATGCCTTTGCTACGTTGTATGCGCAATACCCTGCGACTAAAGCGATTATTTGTTTTAATGATGTTATTGCATACGGTGTCGTCGAAGCCATTCGCCAACATGGTTTGATCCCCGGTAAAGATATAAAAGTAGTCGGTTTTGATGATTTAGCTGATTCATGTTTAATGTCTCCATCATTAAGCAGTGTCACCATAAATGCAGACGATATTGGTAAACATACTTGCCAAGTACTGCAAGAATTACTTAATCAAGGCACCCCTGCGGTGCGCACTTTAGTCGATGTTCATCTGCAAGTAAGAGCTTCAAGTCAATGAAAAAAGTCTTAGTAATTGGCTATGTATGGCCAGAACCAAATTCATCAGCGGCCGGCACTCATATGATGTCGCTATTAAAAGCGTTTAAAAATGAAAATTGGGCGGTTGAATTTGCCAGTCCCGCACAAAAAACCGAGCATATGGTTAATCTGGATGACTACGGGATCAGCAGCGCAACTATTGCCCTTAATTGTGCAAGTTTTGATGAATATGTTATCAACTACGCCCCTGATATCGTCATGTTTGACCGTTTTATGATGGAAGAACAATTTGGCTGGCGAGTAGATAAACATTGCCCTAACGCAGTAAAAATCCTTGATACTGAAGATTTACAATGCTTACGCAATGCCCGCCATGAAGCGCATAAAGGCAACCGAGCATTTAATCATAGTGATTTACATTCTGACATCGCCAAACGAGAAATAGCCGCTATTTTACGCTGTGATTTAAGTTTGATTATCTCAAGTTTTGAAATGCAATTACTTGCTGATGTATTTAAAGTCGACAGTAACTTATTGCATCATCTGCCTTTTATGGTCGATTTAAGCTCACTCCCTGAACAAACTAAATCGTTTGAGCAACGCCAACACTTTATGACCATAGGTAATTTTCGCCACGCCCCAAACTGGGATGCAGTGTTGTACTTACAGCAAATTTGGCCGCTGATCCGTAAACAATTACCGCAGGCTGAGTTACATATTTATGGCTCTTACCCACCACCAAAAGCCACGGCACTCAATAACCCTAAAACTGGCTTTTTAATTAAAGGTTGGGCCACTGATGCTTATCAAGTAATGGAAAGTGCGCGTGTGTGTATCTCACCGCTGCGTTTTGGTGCTGGCATTAAAGGAAAGCTGTTAGAGGCGATGATCATGCAAACACCCAGTGTTACAACGACAATTGGTAGTGAGGGCATGCACCATGATTTACCTTGGAGTGGTGTGGTTGAAAATGAGCCACAGCAATTTGCCGATGCCGCTGTGGCACTGTATCAAAATAAAAGTTTATTTACGCAGGCACAAACAGCCGGTAATACGATATTAAAAACGCACTACGACAAACAGCTTTTATCTAATAATTTAATCATTAAAATTCAATCAATTAAAGAGCAATTGCAAGCTCACCGCGAAGCAAATTTCACAGGCCAAATGCTCAAACATCACACAATGCGCAGCACTCAATATATGGCACAGTGGATTGAAGCTAAAAACAAATAAAAAAAACTAGACAGGCGGTGATTAGTGTTTAAAATTCCCGCCAAACTAGGTAGGCAAATTTAGATGTATTGTCTATATTTTTTAACTGAATAATTTAAATTTTGGCTCAATACAAATTTGAAAACCGCAACGTTTACAGAAAAGCGCAAATTTATCGTTAAACTGGGTAAGATGCTTCATAAGTATGGTACCCCAGCTTATCGACTCGAAGCTCACTTAATGGAAGTGGCTACTTACCTTGATCTTAAATCTTCATTTGTAATGTCACCCACTTCCGTAACTTTTGTGATTTGGACAGATGGCCATGAAGATGAATATACTCACGTTGCCCGTGTTGATCCTGGTGATCACGATTTAGGGTCGTTAGCCGATACCGATGATCTGGTTAATAAAATGCTCAATGGCGAACTCACGCTACAAGAAGTTGACGTTCAACTCGACGCCATTTTTATTATGCCAAATCCGTATAATCGCTTTACCACAGGGGTTGCCTTTGCTACCTCTGGCGGCGCATTTGCAATGCTGATGGGCACCAGCTGGAATGACGTATTTTGGTCAGCGCTACTTACCTCTGTCGTTTACTTATTTGTACTGTGGTCAGCGCGTTCAAAACGCGTAGGCCATATGTTAGAGCCATTAGTGGCGATAGTCTCGGCTATTTTGGCCTGCGCTGTAAGCGTGCATTTAGACGTCGGGATTAATATTCGTTTAGTGGTATTGTCTGCGATTATTGTGTTTATACCCGGGCTTGCATTAGCACTGGGCCTAGCAGAACTTGCAGCGCGGCATTTAGTTTCTGGTACAGCGCGTGTGATGGATGCTTTTATGCTGTTGTTTAAACTGTATTTTGGTGCCTTCATCGGCATTGCGATTGGTTTTGCACTATTTGGCCAAGCCGATTTCGTACAACCTGACCCTTTACCTAAATGGACGGCTTGGTTGGCAATCTTTTTACTCTGTAGCAGCTTAATCGTTATTTTTAGAACCAAACTAAAACATGCTACATGGTCTATCGCCTCTGGCTTTATCGCTTATGGCAGCAGTATTGGCTCTGCGATGTATTTAGATTACACCTTAGGAACATTTGTAGGTGCATTTGCGGTGGGTGTATTTAGTAACCTATTTAACCGCGTAGCAAACGCTCCTGCCTCAATTGTTGCCATGCAAGGCTTGATTGTATTAGTTCCAGGTAGCAAAACTTACATAGGTCTAAACTCATTAATTGAAGGGCAAGACTTTGTGTATGCTGAGCACATCGGCCAACAAACCTTCCTAATATTTATGTCATTGGTGGCTGGATTAATCTTTGCCAACGTTGCACTCCCACCGAAAAAGAGTTTATAAAGCAATTAAGTGTCTAGCCTGCTAGGCGCTTAATTTAAAAGTAAACGTGAACCTATTGCTCTTAGTTACTTCCCTATCGTGAAATCTTAACTCGCCGTTAATGAGTTGCTAAAAAACTCTGCGATCAACTCTTCTTAAGTATCAAACCTTAAAGGGTTATAATACCAATCGACTTAAATATTTAACCATTCTAGCGAGCTAAATGGTCAGTAACTTAACACGATTGGTATAAGCACTTTCAATAAATCTAAGATAATCAGATCCGTCCTGCATCAATCTTTATAATTTTCCCACTCATTTTTAGCCACAAAAATACGCTCGTAATTAAACGTTCTAAATAAACGTCGGGTGTACTAATGCCAATAATCTTGTTCAATTACCTTTTTCCTTTCATTTTTTAATCCACTAGTTGTGAATTGTAAAAATTAAAATCACAAAATAGATTGAGTAAACTTAATTTATTAAAAAACAAAAATAAATAATAAATTTAAACTATTGATATAAATAAATTAAAAAGCAAACTGCATCATTTTATTTTCAATTTTGTCACTTTCACAACTATTCATCCAAATTCAAGACTCTATTTTTAAAAAGGCGTTTAATAGAGGCACAAACAAAGCTGGTACAGGTTACTTTTACAAATAAAGGTAGCCATAAACTAATCTCCCTTAGTTGCCAGCTTAAGTTTGTAGACAGCGTCTTAAATGCAATTCGGATCTTAAAAGTGAATACATAGGTACGAATAACATATACACAATCTGATACAACAAAATAAAGTTTTGATTCAAGGGGAATCGAGGATGTTAAAAGTAAAAATAAATAAGCTATATTTAGCAGTTAGCGCATCACTTATTACATCGGCATTGAGCTTACCTATGGTAGCCCACGGCGCCGAGCTTAAAAGCACAGATGAAGTTGAAGTAATCCAAGTTCGTGGTATTCGTGGCAGCGTTGTTAAATCGCTAAATACTAAACGCTATTCAAATGCCATAGTCGATGCAGTAACTGCGGAAGATATCGGTAAATTCCCCGATCAAAATGTTGCAGAATCACTGCAACGCATAACTGGCGTATCAATTAGCCGTAACTTTGGTGAAGGAGAACGTGTTAGTATTCGTGGTACGAGCGAGAGCCAAAACCGCACATTATTGAATGGCCAAGCTGTTGGCTCTGCCGATTGGTGGACAAACTCTGCCGCAAGCCGTGGTTTTAACTACACGATGCTGCCCTCTGAAGTTGTATCTGGATTAGAAGTTTATAAATCACCTGAAGCCGACATCGATGAAGGTTCTATAGGTGGAACTGTTATAGTACGAACTCGTAAGCCGCTTGATTTAGAAGCGAATAAATTTGCCGGCTCAGTACTTGCTCAATACAGTGAAATTTCAGGCGAAACCGACCCACAACTCTCTGCAATGTACAACTTTAAAACTGAAGACGAAACCTTCGGTGCACTTATTTCATTGGTTCGCCAACAGCGTAATTTGCGCCGTGATGGTATTGAATCATGGAGCTGGGCAAAACGTGATATCACCTTAGAAGATGGTACTGAGTACAAAGACGTATACAGCCCAGGCGGTGGTGGTTCTGCCATGTTTTTACAAGAGCGTATCCGTACCGGTATCAATTTAGCTGTGCAGTATCAACCTACTGAGCAATTAGATTTAACCTTCAATGCCCTTGATTCGACCCTTGAAGCAAATAATGAAAATCAAAACTTTCTTTGGCTGCCTGGTTACGGTGGCTCACAATACACTGATGTCACATTAATAGAAAATGATCAAGTTGGTACTATGCTCGTTGGCGGGACTTTAGGGTTATCACCGACGGCTAATAATATTCTTGATGAGACCAAAGTACGTAACTCTGAAATCAACACTAAGTCATACGATTTAAAAGCGGATTACCAAGGTGATTTATGGTTGACCAGTGTACATGTTGGATATACCGAAGGCAGCGGCGGCTCGCAAGCTGATCGCAGTGTTGGTTGGGAAGGTAACTATATACATAGTTTCGACACCTCAAATGTAGAAGATGTGCGTACTAGCTATGGTGCAGATCCAGCTGATGGTAAAAACTGGGATCTAGGTTTTTTACGTTACGATAATAATAATGCCAAAGATGATGAAACTTACCTACAAGTTGATTTTACGCGCCCAATTGACATCGCTGTCTTTAGTAAAGTTAAGTTTGGCTTAAAGTACCGAGACCATTCACGTTTTAATACTAAACACACCACTGATAACCGCACCGATTTGGGCTGGAACTTAGCAGACTATTCGCTATCAATGCCATCAGATTATTTATCAGGCCTAGGCTCTGACGGTACACTGAGTAATTACGCAATCACCGACTCAGATAAAGTTCGCCGTGAAGGTGATGCTCTTGATTGGAACTACCGTGTACTCAAAGCGAGTACCTTTGAGGTTGAAGAAAAAATTACCGCAGGTTATATCAAAGCAGATATAGATGTTGAAGGTATGCGCGGTAACTTAGGTGTTCGTTTGGTGCAAACTCAGCAATCAACGGCAGCCTATGTAGGTGAAAGTGGCTCGGAAGTATGGACCAATGATGACCGTGACTATTTTGATATTTTACCGAGCATCAATCTAGCAATTGATTTAGATGACGATGTACTACTGCGCTTCAGTGCAGCACGTGTTATGTCTCGTCCAGATTATGCATCAATGACTCCTTCAACCTCTTATAACCTCGAAACACAGACAGGCAGCGGTGGTAACCCTGATATAGACCCATATCGTGCAACCCAGTTTGATACTGGGGTTGAATGGTATTTCAGTGACGCAGGTTTATTCTCAGCTGTTGTATTTTACAAAGATATTCAATCTTTCTTAGATGTTTCACCAAACCTTGAAATACATGAAGGTGTTGAGATCTTAGTAAACCGCCCTACTAACGGTCGATCGGGTCGTATCCAAGGTCTTGAACTTGGTTATCAACAAGAAATCCTTGATGGTTTTGGCTTAAATGCTAACTACACATTTGTCGATGGTGAAGCAAAAGATGCAGATGGCAATGATACGATTATTCCAGGTAACTCTGAACACACAGTCAATTTAAGTACTTACTATGAAACAGAAACCTTTAGTACCCGTATTTCATATAACTTCCGTACTGGTTACAACTCAGGCCAAGGCCATGGTTATGTTGATGATTATGGTCAGGTGGATGCGAACTTTACCTATAACGTAAACGATAATCTAGCGCTTGTGTTAGAGGCAATTAATTTAACAGACGAGCATACCTTTAGCTATCAAGAAAAAGGTGTGCAACAAGCACTGACCGGTGTTTACGCGGATGGTCGTCGTTTTGTAGCCGGAGTACGTTTTAACTTTTAATATCCATTTTTGTCGAACTCCAAGCTAACACAGGTATTCGACTCTCGCCAAGGACGGCATCGCCCCTATGCCCAGGGGTTTAAAGCAGGTAGTCATTTGACTGCCTGCTTTTTTTCATGCTTAGGAAATTACCATTATTAGTAGCACAAAGGCGCTAGTAATAATAAACAAAACAAGTACAATCAATAGGTAAAAAAGTTACTCGATCAACATCGGCGAAGCATAATACGTGTCAGAAAGCACAGTTAGTCATTACAGTAAACAAACAACAAGATTTTGTCGTTACAAATTCTTAATTGTATTGCTTTGCCTATTTTTTGTGTTCCAGACTAAAGCTGACTTACTGAGTGCAACTCTCGATTACCATCAGGGAAACTTCAACGATGCGAAGCGCGAATTCCAACAATTAGCCTATTTGGGTAATGCCGATGCAATTTACAATATTGCTGTTATGCATTTACATGGCCAAGGGGTTGAAAAAAATAAAGCCCAAGCCTATGCCTGGTTTAGTTTAGCGGCAGATTTTGGCTTACTTGATGCACGCGATACTGCAATGCTGATAGCCAGACAGAGTAACAATCAACAACCTCTTGATGATGCCTATAATGCACTGCTAAAACAACTCAGCTTTCAGTGGTATGACCGACAATTACGGCCAGAGTTAAACGCCAGTCCAGCCCCTCATGCGAGTCCACAACGTAGCTATACTGTAGAGCCAAAATACCCAGAACATGCCTATAAAAATGGTATCGAAGGCTGGGTCTGGTTAGAGTTTGATATTGATAAAAGCGGCGCAGTAACAGATGTTTCCTTAATTGATTCATACCCTGAAAAAACCTTTGATAAAGCCATTATCAACGCAGTTAAACGTTGGAAATATCAAGGTGATAGCCAAACATTGCCCTATTACAACCGTTCTCTACTGTATCACTTTACGACCTATAAAGGTAAACAGTATGAACAAAGCTTCAAAAGCCAACAACGTGAATACAATGAAAAAATTTCAGACTTAATTGATGCCGCCGAACAAGGTAACGCCTTAGTGCAATATTATATTGCCAATTGGCTAAGTTCTGACGACTACAACGCAACTAGATTATTGAAATATCACTGGCAACAAGCAAATGCTAACAGTGAATTACTACTGCGTTCAGCTGTCAATGGCTATGCTAATTCGCAATATCGTATTGGCGCAAATATGCTTCGCGGCGAGTACGGTAAAGTTGATCGTGAAAAAGGATTGAATTGGATTGTGCTCGCAGCACAAAGTGGCTTTGCTAATGCGCAATACCGTTTAGGCCGAGAGTTACTCAATAGCCAACATGTGGATTATGCACCTAATAAGGCCTTAAAATGGTTAAAAGCTGCAGCAGAGCAAGGCTTGTTTAGTGCCAAACGCGATCTCGCCTTATTGCTTTTTGAGTTAAAAAAGCCCGCCCAACAAGTAACTGCCGCCTTAAATTCAGCACTGATAGATGATAGTGAACACCCACAATTATTATTACTAAAAGCGCGAATTCAAGCTGCTAGTAATAAACCGCAACACGCTAAAAAACTGGCTAATAGTGCTCTAAAAGAAGCGAATGCTCGTAACTGGGATCAAAGCCGAATCAAACAATTTATGGCGACACTACCTTAACTGCTTTGTGTAATAGAATATCAGTTTCAATGCCATCCACTTGACTAAATACCACTTGACGCCCGTCTGTTGAACTACTGATATTTAAATTAATATCAATGTCGTAACCATAAACACCAAGCTCTTTTATAAACACATTACGCTTTTGCTCTGTTAAATAACAATACAGCAATAATTGATGCCCTTGACGGAGTACATAATAAATACCATGTTTAAATACCGCAGGCTTAAATAACTCAAGTGATGGCAATAATTGCGCTAATGGTAATTGCTGCTCTAACACCGCTGATAGATAAGTTCGCACGTGTAAATCATGTTCTAAATACGAGCTATTAAGTTGCCACAATGGATGTTCTTCGTCTAAGGTTTCAAACTTAACGCTATCAGCAACCAATGAGTTACTCATCTGCTGAATATCATAACGCCAATCTTGCCATTGTGCCTGTTCATTCGTGCTTTGCTGCTTTTTAACTTGATAATAAATACTGTGACTATCTGGCGACCAATGCACTGCATTAAGCTGCTCAAAACCCGAAATTATTGGTACTAAGCGCCGCGAAAAAGTATTGATCAAATACACATTTTGTTGCTCGTCAGCCAATAATACGTTGTCACCATTAGGAGAAAAAAGCAGGTATTTTGGCGTAATATCACTGGGCAGAGTAGCGATCAAGTTCGCGGTTTTACGTTGTTTATGCTTAAGCCATACTTCTATATGAGTAAAGCCCGTGATCCCTCTGCGCTGTAATGAAATAAACGCGCTTTGCTGCCCGTCGGGGGATACCGCAGGTAAAATATCCATTCGTGCCGACGATGACAGTTGTACAGCATTACGGATCTGAGGCAAATCCTGAGTAAAATCGAGTTCAATTTGATACAAATTAACGCGCGCTTGTCCTTCAGCATGGGCAATATCGCCTGTTTGCGGGTTAACCGCTAAATCGGCAACAAAGCCTAGCGGTTGGTGAACTAGTTGTTCATTACCTTGATAGTCATAACGGCGTAATGCATCATCCCCGAGCCAATAATAATTGTCTTCACTGTCAAATAATAACGGCGCATGACTATGACGACTGCGCTTTATTTCAGTACGCTTAAGTGATTGTGTTAAATCAACTTCACTAACGCTAAACCAGCCTTGATCTTTTTCCAGTAACAGCATTTTATTATGCTTGTTAATATCAAAAGTGATTGGTTTAAAATCCCCTACGATTTGCTGCTCTAATAAAGTTGGCGTAGGTGTAAATGCTAAGGTGTATTTTACTAGCCGTGGCTGCTCATCCTGCCAATGAGTGGTATAAATCGTATTCTCATCAACCCAATGTAGTTTGGTTGGGCCGTGGCGTTGTTGGCAGCGGGTCAATTTAAACTCGGGGCTCAAACGCCACGTTTCAATTGCGTTAGATACAGGGATCACCCGAATATCGCAGCTCAGTGGATCATATCTAAAATATGCCAGCCATTTACCATCCGGAGACCATACTGGCGCTTCTTCAGAATAACCTGAGTTTTTAATACTGTGGACAGTTTTACTTTGTTGATCATAAACCGCCAAATCAAACTGACTTTGCTGCTCGTTTGACTGGCTAAACGCTAAATATCTACCATTTGGGGAATAACGTAAAAATACTTCTGCACCAGGAGCTGAGGTGATCCGTGATTGATACTCATAATTTAAACTCGGCGCTTTAGGTGCAAGTAAATACTGACTAACAAGTGTAATGATGGTGCCAAAAATTAATCCAAGCGTAATAAATAAAACGGATGTACGTGGCGTTGCTGGTGTGACTTTGTCTAATAATGTCGGGGCATCGCTTACTTGTGCTATTAATTGATAGCCAACTCGCGGGACAGTTCGAATAAAGAGCGCGGTGTTTTTATCATCCTTTAAACTTTTACGCAGTTGGGTAACCAGCTGGCTCACCGAGTTATCACTGACCACCACTTCTGGCCAAATCTTATCCATAATTATATCACGAGGAACCGCTTGGCCTTGATGCTCAAGTAATAATTTTAGCAACATCAATTGCTTTGCTTCAACCGCGCACCAACGCCCTGCCACTTTCACTTTTAAGGCAGTAAAGTCAACGAGTACATCATTAAGTAATAACTGTTTTAGCTCGGGTGTTGGCATAGTTCGTTTTTTACACACGTTAATCTATGGTTAAATAAGCCAAGAAGGCGTATTATAAGCAAGTACAGTAAATCATAACATAGCCCGCAGCTAAGCACTTATCTTATAAGTACTTAGCTGCAGCATAATTTTTAATGTCGCTTCAACTGGGTCGAATATGCCGATAAAAGCAGTCAATTTTGTTAACATGACGATTCTCTTCACACTCTGCTCATTTATGAGTATGGCAAATCCCCCTGTTACCAGCGACGAAAAAAAATTAGAAACAATTCAAATTAGGGGCTTTCATGACAGCGCTATCAAAACACTTCGAGATAAACGTGATAGCCAATCAATCATAGAAGCAATTAGTGCACAAGATATTGGTAAGTTCCCAGATAAAAATGTTGCCGAAGCATTGCAACGTATTACCGGAATTTCACTATCGCGTGCACAAGGTGAAGGTGAGCGTGTCGGTGTCAGGGGCACAACACCTGAGCAAAATCGTACTTTTTTGAATGGCCAAGCCATTGCCTCGGCCGATTGGTGGATCTCAACTCAGCCAAACCGAGGTTTTAACTACACATTATTACCTGCTGATTTAGTATCTTCGCTTGAAGTTTATAAAACCCCGCAAGCAGACCATAACGAGGGGTCACTCGGTGGCTCTGTCAATATAAAAACTCAGCGTCCATTGCATACCGAACGTAATCATTTTGTTGCCAACGCACAAATACAATACAATGATTTATCTGGCGAGTTTGACCCACAACTGGCTGCATTTTATAACTGGACTAATCCAGATAAAAATTTTGGTGCTCTGATAACTTTCACGCGTAATCAACGTTCATTGCGTCGTGATGGTCTTGAATCTTGGGGTTGGCATGAGCAAAACTTCCAACAAAATACAGATGGTACGCTCACAGCAAGTGACGATAACACCGCAGATATAAAAAATATTTGGACACCTGGCGGAGGTGGCTCAGCTATTTTCCAGCAACAACGTATTTTGACTAGTGCAACTGCGAATTTTGAATATCAACCAAACTTAGATTGGAATATTCAACTTAATACCTTGTATTCAGTACTTAATGCCGATAACAGTAACCAAAACTTTTTATGGCAACCCAGTAGCGTGTTTGCCAGAGGTGGCCATATCAGTGATGCTCGTATAAGTGATAACACATTAACTTACGCCCGCTATTCACAAGTGCCTGAGCAAAATGCACAAAACCTGCCTTTTAGTACTGCAATGGAAGCTATTTGGCGAGAATCTGAAATAAATACCAGCAGTATGCATTTAATTGTCAGTCAACAAGCACACCTTTGGCAGAACCAATACCAAATTGGTTTTACCAAAGGCGGTGGTGGCTCTAAGCAAGATCACACATCGCAATTTTCCGCCAATACTGCTTTTAGCGTAAACACCACTGAGCGTAAAAATATTATTGCCAATTATGATGTTTCTCCCCTTGATGCACAGGCTTGGCAACTGACAGAAGCACGTAACGACAGCCAAGATTCCAATGATCAAGAGCTCTATTTACAAGGTGATTTTGAACGCGCAGTTGATCATTCTATCATCAGCGCGATTAAAGTAGGTGCAAAATACCGCGACCATCAACGCGATTTTATTCGTTACCGTTCATTCAATGGCGCATTTGATGGTATAGCTCAACAGCTTGATTGGACGTTAGCGGATTACCCTGCTAGTTTTCCCCATGGCTTTTTGTCCGATATTGGTGATCAATATACCCTCAGAAATTATAGCTTCGCCAATATTAGTGCGTTATCAAAAGACTTCCAAACTATCGACTTTATAAAACAACAAGAAAAAGCTAGCAGATTTGATATTCAAGAACGCACCACCGCAGGTTATGTTAAATTGATGCTAGATGGTGATGACTACCGTGCTAACCTTGGCGTAAGGCTTGTAAATACTAGGCAAGACGCTGGTGCTTATAAACGTATTGGTTCACCAGTTGAACAACAAGAAAGTTTTGCATGGCAGCAACATAATAAAAATTATGTCGATATATTACCCAGCGCCAATATCAGTATTGATTTGAATGAGAACCTGATCGCCCGTATCAGCGCCGCACGCGTAATGTCACGTCCTCAGTATAATCATTTAATGCCTTCAACTAATTACAATGTCACTCAAGCACAGGGTCAAGGAGGCAATCCTGACTTAGACCCCTATCGAGCCAATCAATTTGATTTAAGCGTTGAGTGGTATTTTAATGATGCTGCCCTCCTTTCTGTGGCGTTATTTAATAAAGATGTCGAATCATTTGTTGAATTTAAACGTACCATTGAACAACATGAAGGCATTGAAATGACCATTGACAGACCAATCAATGGCAGTGGTGGTACTATTCGCGGTGTTGAGATTGGCTATCAACAAGAGCTTATCTATGGTTTTGGCTTGATCACCAACTATACGTTTGTTGATGGCGACCGAACAGATAGCACATCAGCGCGCGACGATTATGTACCCGGCACCTCAAAACACACTATTAATCTAACCAGTTATTATGAAAATGATTGGCTAAGCTCACGCTTGGCGTATAACTATCGCACACATTTTGCCACGGGTGTGGGAGAGACTATGATGGATGATTTTGGCCAACTTGATGGTAGCGTCACTTTTAAAATATCTGATAGCCTTGATTTTGTTATTGAAGCGATAAACCTCACCGATGAGATCACTTACCTTTATGAGCGTAATGAATATGCGCCAACGGGCATTTATCAAAATGGCCGTCGCTTTTATGTTGGTGTGCGCTACAGCCATTAGCCGACAATGTTTGCCTATTAATCGCATATTTTAGCATTTAAGGTACACCTTGTTATAATCCTTCGATAATTAAAACATGCGAAGGAAAATTCATGATAAAAACTAGCCTAGCACTGGCTCTTGGACTCTCAAGCTCACTGGCATTTGCAGCCACATCGCTTACTGTAGAAGATATCCCTAAAATTCAGTCAGTTATTCAAACCAGCATTAGTCCAGATGGTGACAATGTTGCATTTACCCGCTCAGTGCCACGTGAATTATACGTCGACGAAAATGGCGCCAATTACAGCGAACTCTATGTCGTCGATGATGAAGGTGTCGAGCGTCCTTTCATTACCGGCTCTGTAAGTATCAAGAGTATTCAATGGTCAAACGATAGCAAAACGATCTACTTTTTAGCAAAACTTAAAGACGACAAGTTTACCGCGTTATATCAAATTCCAGTGGATGGTGGTCAAGCGCAAAAAGTACTATCGCTTAAAGACACATCAATTTCTAGCTATCAGTTAAGCCCGAATAACAAACAACTCGCTATTTTAGCTATGCCAGCGGCTGATAAATCTGAAAAAGAGCTAAAAAAATTAGGCTTTATGGCTGAGGTGTATGAGCTAGGCTTAAAAGATAAACAACTATTTATTGTCGATTTAGCCAAAACAGATAAACCTCTGACACCAACAGCGCTTAACGTTGCGAACTATGTAAGTGATGTAAACTGGGCCGCAAAAGGCGATAAGTTATTAGTAAAAACCCAGCCTACAGCGCTAATTGACGACAAATACACTAAATCACAATGGCACTTATTTGATATTGCGACTAATCAAGTGACGATGTCGTTTGCTACTGAAGGTAAATTAGACAGTGCTGAACTGTCTCATGATGGTCGTTACATCGCAATTCTAGGTGCCGAAGATAAGCATGATCCAGCAGCTGGTCGTTTATTTTTAGCTGACACAAAAACAGGTGAAGTAAGTGATTGGTTACCCAATTTCATGGGTCATATCGTTGATTTTAAATGGTCACATAAACGCAACACGCTTAATTTTATTGCCAATGTAGGTACGCAAAGTTTTGTCGCAAGCATTAAAACCGGCTCTAATAAATACAAAAAAATTATTAATGAAGGCCAATTTATTGCATCAAATCTGAGTATTTCTGATTCAGATAAAACCTTAGCGCTACGTGCAAACACTGCAAAGCACCCAAATGAAGTATTCATTATTCGTGGCTCTAAAGCACAACGTTTAACGGATTCAAACAACTGGTTGAATGACAAACGTTTTGCTAAGCAAGAAACTATTTCACTTAAGGCCCGCGACGGTGTTGAGATTGATGGCATATTAGTCTACCCATTAGATTATGATAAAGGCACGCGCTATCCATTGATCATGTCAGTGCACGGTGGCCCTGAAAGCCATGACAAAGACGGTTGGGTAACAAACTACTCGCGCCCAGGTCAAATGGGGGCTGCACGTGGTTATGCTGTCTTTTACCCAAATTACCGTGGCTCTACAGGTAAAGGCGTTGATTATTCAAAGCTTGGTCAAAACGACTATGCAGGTAAAGAGTTTGACGACTTAATTGACTTTAAACAGCATCTTGTTGAAATGGGCTTAGTTGATACTAAACGTGTTGGTATTACGGGTGGCTCTTATGGTGGTTATGCATCAGCATGGGCCGCAACAAAATTAACTGAACACTTTGCTGCGAGCGTAATGTTTGTAGGTGTTACCAACCAACTATCTAAATTTGGAACTACTGATATTTCCAACGAAATGAATCTTGTGCATGCACGTTCATACCCATGGGATAAATGGCAGTGGTATTTAGAGCGCAGCCCTATTTACTGGGCTGGCCAGTCTAAAACACCATTACTGATCATGCATGGTAAAGATGATCCTCGTGTACACCCTGCACAATCAATGGAACTGTACCGTTATATGAAAGTACAAGGCAAAGATGTACGCCTTGTATACTATCCAGGCGAAGGTCATGGTAACCGTAAAGTAGCCGCGCAATATGATTACAGTTTACGTTTAATGCGTTGGATGGATAACTATTTAATTGACGGCAAAAAAGACATGCCAGCATTCGAGATTGACCATGCAGGCAAGTTAAAAGCGGTAAAAGACGCCAATAAATAACTCTCTTATTTTGTGTAAATATGCTTTTAGGCCAACATTCATGTTGGCCTTTTTGCTTTTGAATAACAATGTATATGGATGTAATATAAAGACCTAACTCGGTAATTTTTACAAGAAAACATCCTAACAAGCTAAAATATAAAAATTAAATCAATATATTACAACAACTTAAAAGTTGGCTTCTGTCTTGCAATATTCATTGTAATTAATGAGTAAAGCAAGGAAAACCCATGAATATTTTTGAAGCACTTCGTAATGATCACGATAAACAACGTTCGCTTGTCGATGCGCTGATAAAAACCCAGGGGGAGTCACCGAATAGACAGTCTCTTATGGATAATTTAAAACATGAGTTAGTAGAACATGCTAAATTTGAAGAGCGTTATTTCTACAATCCTTTGATGTTTGATGATTTAACCCATGAAAAAGCCCGTCATAGTATTGCAGAGCATCATGAACTTGATGAATTGATTGAGCAACTTGAAGAAACTGATATGAGCTCACCAGCGTGGCTTGTGACCGCTAAAAAATTACATCATCTTGTACATCATCATCTTGCTGAAGAAGAACATGAAGTATTTCAACTAGCCGGTAAAGCGCTAACCGAAAGTCAAAAAGAAAGTCTAGCCGAAAAGTATAATGATGCGATGAGTTAACTGCTATATGTGCCCGCTTTAATTTATAAAGCTCTCTAAATAGCTACAACTCTATACCATTTGCATTTATTAGGCACCTCTAACACGGTCAATACTTGGCTAAGCAAATACTCTTAAATTAACTAAGCCCGGCATCAAACGCTGGGTTTTTTAATGCTCATGCTCCATCCCCACCTTTATTTAATATGAAAATCATTCATTGAATGTAAATATTTCGCAATTGAATATACAACTGATAATTGTTATCATACCCACCTTGGTTACTTATTAGATTAATAATCTTTATTCTTGTCATGAAGGAAGTACAATGAAATCCCGCCCGCTTTATCTGGCCTCACTGATCAGTGCATTATTAACATCAACAACACTTATTGCTGATGATGACACAGCTGAAAATATGGAAGTGATGGTTGTCACCGCTTCTGGTTATGAGCAAAAATTAATAGATGCACCTGCAAGTGTCTCAGTTGTCTCTCGCGAAGATCTACAAAATAAGCCATTTACTAGCCTTGCTGATGCGCTTCGTGATATCGAAGGTATCGATGTTGGTGCCGGACAAGATAAAAACGGTAATATTAGTATTACCATGCGTGGTTTACCCGCAAGCTATACTCTAGTGCTTATTGATGGCCGCCGTCAAAGTGACGTAGGTAATATAGGCCCAAACAACTTTGGTAACAGCCAATTTATGTATATGCCGCCACTTGAGGCTATCGAGCGAATTGAAGTCGTTCGTGGCCCAATGTCCACTTTATATGGCGCTGATGCAATCGGTGGTGTAATCAATATTATCACTCGTAAAAATCTTGATAGCACCCATGGTAGCGTCACGGTAAGCAGTAATATCCAACAAGACGATCAATACGGTAACGATAATAAAGTCGATATATATTTGACCGGACCAAGCGGCGTTGAGGGATTAACTTACGGGATCCGTGGTAGTTTTTATGACCGTCAAGAAAGTGAGCCAACTTACAGCGAAAGTTTACCACTTCCAGATGGCAGCATGTGGGTTGATGATGGTAGTTTTGGCGATAAAAAAATCGTTGCAGCACGTAACTGGAATACCGGCGCAACAATAAACTACCTGATCAATAATCAGAATGAAATCACCTTTGAGTACGACATAGCCAAACAGCGTTACGATAACACCGAAGGTCAAACGGGTACGTTAGATAGCCCAGTCAGTTTATGGCGTGTTAGCAAAGGCATTGTACAGCCACGCGTTGGTTATACTCCATATCAACGCGTTGAACGTGAGCAATTTGTATTTGCACATGTTGGTCGATACGATGTTGGTACGCTGACCAGCAGCATTACCCAAAGCAGCAGTGAAAACTTTGGTCGCTCATTACCTCTTAATGTACAAGAGCGTTTAGGTGTGCAGGCCATTTGGGACCAAGCAGTACAAGATCAAGGCATCGACAAGCCAGAACTAACGGATGCAATTTACGCTCAACTTGATGAGACTTTTTTACCACGCCCAATGCGTACACTAAAACTTGATAACTTAATTATTGATACTAAGTTTGAATCAAATATAGATAACCACTATTTTGTAGTAGGCGCACAATATTTTGATGCCGAAATGGAAGATGGTGTATTTGGTATGTACGGGGATGGCTTCCGTGAAGGTACGACTCAAGATCATCGTCAAACAGCTGTATTTGCTGAAGATAACTGGGAAATTACCACAAATCTAACTGCAACTTTCGGCGCTCGTTATGATCATCATAATATCTTTGGCTCACAAGTTAGTCCTCGCGCTTATTTAGCCTACTCTCCTGCTGATGAATGGACTTTCAAAGGTGGTATCAGCACAGGTTACAAAACCCCTGAGCCAAACCAACTATTCTCTGGTATTACAGGTTTTGGTGGCCAAGGTACTAAACCTTTTGTTGGCACGCCAGACTTACAACCAGAAACCAGTGTAAACTACGAAATGGCTGCTTACTTTAATGGCAGTGATAGTTTTAGTGGTAACGTAACGGTGTTTTACAATGATTTTAAAGACAAAATCATTAACCAAGATAACTTACCAAACTGTGAAGTGGCCATAGCTGATGAACCTTGTGTTGAAATTGGCGCAGGTTGGGCTGGCATCGGTAGCACCACCTTTACGCAAGCTGCTAACGTAGATAAATCAGCTACTCGTGGTGTTGAAATTGCTGCTAATTGGCAGATTATTGAACAGTTGTCACTACGTGGGAACTTTACTTACACCGATAGTGAAGTGAAAAGTGGCCGTGATGAAGGACTACCTTTAGTTAATACACCTAAAAATATGTATAACTTAACGCTTGCATGGCAACCATTGGATGATTTGAGTATTTCACTTATTTCTGAAATCCGCAGCGATCGTTACCGTGGTACGGCAAATGTGTCTGGTCCACAGGGCCCTGAAACACAAAAGCTCTACTACAAAGCCTATGATCTATATCATTTAGCAGCAAGTTATAAAATTAATGATAGCCTAGCATTAAATGCCCGTATTAATAATCTGTTAGATGACGACTTATCAAGCCGTACTTGCTTATTAGCAACCTCAGAGGAAGAGTACGAATGTACATCTGATTACAATACCACCCAAAAAGCACGCAGCTTGTGGGTATCAATGAGTTACAGTTTCTAGAATAAGAAGCTATAAAAATAAAGCCCAGCAACAATGCTGGGCTTTTTTTTATTACGATTTAACCGTGCCTTTTATACTTCATCACCCAACACAGATTCGTGGCCGAAGCAGCTTAAAGCGTATACTCAATAAGGGTTACCGATGAATAAGCAAAGGAAGCCTTAACTTATAGTATTAAATTTTAGAGTTTATTCGCTTAGTATGTGAAGATATGTTTTGACAGATTTAATTTAAATCATTGAGGGATCTTATGTATAGAATATGGCTATTAAGTTTATGTTTTGTCTTCGGTATTGCAAATGCACAAGCGCCGCAACCACTGAGCTATGACGCATTATTAAGCAACTATAATTACGATTTTGACGTTGACTATTTTAACCTTGACTCACAAGGGCTGTCGTTAAAAATGGCGTATATTTACTTACCTGCAAAGGCTGGTAAACCCGTTATGACTTTAATGCATGGTAAAAACTTTAACGCTCATTACTGGACTGAAACTGCACTATTGCTACAAAAACTCGGTTATGGCGTGCTGATACCTGACCAAATTGGTTTTGGAAAATCATCTAAACCACGAGATTATCAGTTCTCTTTTGCAGCCTTAGCTAGTCACACCCATGCTTTAATGAGCCAACTTAATATAAATAAATCAATTGTATTGGGTCATTCTATGGGCGGCATGCTGGCAAGTCGCTTTGCGCTTATGTATCCACAAACAACCCAACAATTAATTTTACTCAACCCTATTGGCCTTGAAAATTACCTGCAATATGTTGATTACAAAGACACTAACTTTTTTTATAAAAATGAGTTAGCTAAAACACCTGCCGGGGTAAAAGCATACCAGCAAAAAAATTACTATGACGGAAAATGGAATAACCAATTTGCTGCTCTGACGAATTTTATCACCGGACAAATTCAAGGCCCAGATAAAGAGCTAGTAGCGTGGGTTAACGCAAAAACATACGACATGATTTTTACTCAACCCGTTATCACCGAGTTTAAAAACTTCACTATGCCTGTTTCACTAATTATAGGTACAAGAGACAGAACAGGACCTGGCCGTAACTGGAAGAAACAAGGAGTAGATTATGAACTTGGCCGCTACGATCAATTAGGTAAATCAGCCGCGGCATTAATTCCTCACAGCCAACTATTTGAACTGACTGATTTAGGTCATTTACCCCATATTGAAGATTTTAAGCGCTTTAAAGCTGTATTGTTAAAAGTCTTAGAAGCAGGCTCAAAGCCACTAGAGTAATATTTAGGCAGTTCAGCTGTTAAAGTTATTAACTGCTGGTTTGATTACTCAACGCTGACCTTTGAAAACCAATTAATAAACATAAATGCCTACTATTAGATACCTTTGAGCGATAACAGAAAAATATTGTTAATTAGCATGTGGATTCACTTTTAATATTTTGATGGCACTAAAAAATAACAACTCACTGATATTATTAGACTAAAACTCTATCTCCATTAATATATTGCTATTCTGAAGTTATTTAAAAATTAAATAACTTTTCAGTTTAAAACTAAAAAAGCAGGTAATGTAAACTTAAAGTTAAAGAAACAAGCAGTCTGTTGTTGACCAAATTACAACCTTAGCTTACTCTATGTAAGCGCTTACAACACACACACTGATAAATGTAAGCGCTTACAACTTCGTTCGTAGACACAATAACAACCACAACGAAGTACTTTTAAATTTTTGTCGATACTGGGGTTCAACTAATGAACATGACAACAACCAAAGTAAGCCGCCTTGTTGCGGCAATATCCATGACCATGCTATTTGGCTGTGGTGGAAGTGCTGAGACAAAATCTGACTTCACAAAAGTCGATCCACAAAAGCCGGTTTCTGATTGGCAAATGGTTTGGAGTGACGAATTTGATGGCGCAAGTATTGATTCTAACAAGTGGAACTTTGAATTAAATTGTGCCGGTGGTGGTAACAACGAAAAACAATGTTACACCGACAGTGAACAAAATGCCTTCATTAAAGACGGTGTACTAAACATAGTCGCCTTACCGGCCGATGAAGGTGCCGAAAAGCCTTATACATCGGCACGTTTGAACACCCGCTACAACGCTGATTTTACTTATGGTCGTTTTGAAATGCGTGCAAAGTTGCCTTCAGGGCAAGGTAGCTGGCCTGCTTTTTGGATGATGCCAACTAATGAAGTATATGGTACATGGCCGCGCTCTGGCGAAATTGATATTTTAGAAGCTGTAAATTTAAAAACAGTTGCTGAAGATGGCACCGTTGAAGCTAATATTCATGGCACACTTCACTATGGTCGTGAATGGCCTAACAACTCGAACTCTGGTAAAGCGTACACATTTGCAGAGGGGATGAACCCTGCTGACGATTTTCATACTTACGCTATTGAATGGCAAGAGGGCGAAATTCGTTGGTACGTAGATGACTACTTATATGCCACACAACGTCGTTCTGAAGTTCGTTATAACTCAAAAGACGAAGCTGTTGGCCTAAAACATAAAGGCTGGTTTGCTGAATACTTTGAACAAGGTAATGGCGAGCTTACAACACATTGGGATAATGCCCCCTTTGATAAAGACTTTTACCTTATTTTAAATAACGCCGTTGGTGGTGATTGGCCGGAAAACGTAAATAACTTAGGCGTTGACGCTGCAGCATTTGCAGAGGGTCAAAGCTTTGAGATTGATTACGTACGCGTTTATCAATGTGCAGCTAATACTGACACAGGTAAAGGCTGTGAGACAGTACGCCCAGGTTACGACAACTTAGAAGATGCACTTGTTGAAGGTAAAGCGCCTGTACCTACTCCACCAAGTGATGGTGTTGCAAAAAACCTTGATATTTTTAATGGTAGCTTAGACGCAAACTGGATCGCTTGGGATTGTTGTGGCGGAACCACACCAGAAACCATTACCGACGCTGACAAAGGCGACGTAGTTAAATTTAATATCAACGATAATAACGGTACAGTATTAGGTTTTTCAACCCGTGGCGGTCACTTCCCTGATGGCTTTGCAGGGTCATCGTCTCCATTTGATGCTTCTTTACTGCTTGATTTAAATGGTCGTGTATCATTTGATATGAAAGTAGTGACTCCTCCAACATCTTCAACTACTTGGTTATTAAAGGCTGAAGCCGGTGATGGCGGCCCTAATACGGGCGACGTCCCACTTAGCGAAAGTAATGAAGGTGTAACACCTGTTACTGGCCAATGGCAGACCTATACGTTTCCACTTTCTTTACTACAAGAAAGAGGCCTCGATATAAGTGCTATTGATGTATTAATGGTATTTCCTACATGGCAAACAGGTGGCGGTGCCGAGTACTTAATTACCAATGTAACTATTGAAGGTGACTTACCAAAAGTCGATCTTTTCAGTGATGAACAAAACCTAGATTGGCCAATGTGGGATTGTTGTGGTGGTTCAAAACCGGTTGAAGTAATGGATGATGAAGAACACGGTTTAACGGCTGAGTTTACTATTGGCGCAACAGCAACAGTAATGGGCTTTAATAGCCGCACAGCTGCAGGCGGAAGCGGTGAAGCATTCGATGCTACTTCGATATTAGAAAACGGTGTAATAGCGTTTGAGTTAAAGGTGATCTCAAAACCAAATAATCTTGATTCAGTTTGGAATTTCAAAGTTGAGTCTGATAACGGTAGCTCTGCTGTCGAAATTCCATTAACTGACAGCGTCGAAAGTGTAGAACCTACTATTGGTGAATGGCAAACATATACCTTTACCCTTGCTGATTTAGCGGGTGCAGGTTTAGATGTTAGTGCATTAGATGTGGTGATGATTTATCCAACTTGGGACACAGGTGAAGGCGCTGTTTATCGTGTAGATAACGCATTCATTGGCATTCCATAACTAAGAATCACTTTATGGTAGGTGCGTATAAGCACCTACTTACCGTAAAAAATTTAGTAAAAAGCAGAGCAATTATGAACACAAATAAGTTTAAAAAAAGCCAAATAGCGGCTTCTGTGTCACTTATCATCGCTGCAAGCACATTTAACTTCGCTAACGCTGCGCAAGAAAGTACTGCCGAACCTGAAATCGAAGTAATACAAATTAAAGGTATACGTGGTTCACTGATCCGCTCTATGGACATGAAACGCGATGCATCTGGGGTAGTCGATGCAATTTCTGCCGAAGAAATGGGGAAATTCCCAGATACCAACTTAGCTGAATCACTACAACGCATTACGGGTGTATCGGTGAGTCGTGCAAACGGCGAAGGTAGCCAAATTACAGTCCGTGGTTTTGGCCCTTCATTTAATTTGGTAACACTTAACGGTCGCCAAATGCCTGGAACGGGTAACTCTCGTTCGTATAATCTTGAAAACATCGCCTCAGAAGGTGTAAGTGCCTTAGAAGTATTTAAAACTGCCCGTGCTGATGTGCCTAGCGGTGGTTTAGGTGCGACAGTTAATATTTCAACATCGCGCCCTCTGCAAAGACCTGGGCAGCACTTTTCAGCAACAGCAAAAGCAATTCATGACTCATCAAATGAAGTTGGTAGCGATGTAACACCTGAAATATCAGCTATTTACAGCAATACCTTTAATGATGAAATGTTTGGTATTGGCTTTTCATTCTCGCATCAACAGCGCGACTTTCAAAAACAAAGTGCTAATATTCAAGGTTGGCAAGCTAATGTAGATTTACCGACTCTTTCAGAAGATAAATTTATTGATGCTCGCCCAGTTGATGCAGACGGTAATCGCGTAGGTAATCATTTTTTTGCAAAAGACATGAACTACGCTATTGAAGATTTACAACGTGAGCGTACCAATGGGCAAGTAACACTGCAATTTGCACCCACTGATAATTTTGTGGCCACCCTTGATTACACAGCAAGTGAGGCTACAACAGGGTCAAAAACTCTCGGCTGGGGTATTTGGAACGACTTTGGCAGTAATATTAACGGTTACGAGCTAGATGAAAATGGCACCGCTATTTATGCAGATATAAGTGGTAACGATGCGTCATTTACCTCGAGTAAAAACACCACTGAAGTAAAAGCTCGTTCTATCGGTTTAAATTTAGATTGGCAAATTAATGATACATGGAAAATTGAGCTTGACTACCATGATTCTAAAAACGAAACCGACAATGGCGCAGACAAAGGTCTAGGTAGTGATGGGCAAGTTATTTTAGGTTCTGATCAGCTTGTTAATAAAATTTATGATTACCGCACTGGCGAAGTTCCGCATACGCAAGTTAATTGGAAAAACGGCACGAATGTATTAAGCCCAGGTGAGATTGATTCAAACTTTAGCCAGTTTATTCATTCACCGGGGGAATCAAATATTGAACAACTTCAACTACATGCAAGTTGGATAAATGAAAGTTTTGACATCGGTTTAATTGAAGTTAAGTTTGGTGGTTCGCGCACAGAGCAAAACACTGGTGGTTATGAGGCATGGAGTGGCTTAGTTGGTGGCCCTGGTTTTAACCCTTCTTACACTGAAATTTTCCCAGATGGTATGTTTACACTTCATGATACCTCAGGATTATTAGATCAATTTGCCGGTGGCGGTAGCAATTTACAACCAAACTATTACTACAGCTATGATTTTGACGAAGCCGTAGCAAGACAAATGGCATACTTAACCGCTGATGTAACAGGCGGCGATGCTTATGCACCTAATGCCTATCTTGATGGCATTGACAGTCAAAGCTCGGTTGAGGAAATTACCAACAGTATTTATGTTCAATCACGTTGGGAGTTTGACGTTAGTAATTACTACGTTAAAGTAAACGCAGGTCTTCGCTACGAAGAAACCGATGTAACCAGCTCTGTTCGTCAGCGTGTTGAACAACAAGTTAATTGGATAAGCGCTTCAGAGTGGATCACTCAATATTCAGCAGGTGGCGATGATAACTTCTTAGTGCAAGAAGGCAGTTATGATATTTTACTGCCATCAATTGACTTAAGTGTTGACCTAACTGATGACGTGGTTGCTCGCGTATCGTGGGGCAAAACAATGTCGCGTGCACCTTTGGGCGATTTAGCTGGCGGTCGTTCACTAACAGGCAGTCCAAAACCGGGATCACGCGTAGGTAGTCAAGGTAACACGGGGCTATTACCGTTTGAATCAACAAATCTTGATTTATCTTTAGAGTATTACTACGCAGAAGGCAGTTATGCATCTGTAGGTTACTTTAAAAAGGACGTTGATAACTTTATTCAAACCACCATTACCCCAACAACCATTGAAGGCTTATATGATATTTTAAATGGCCCGCGCTATTTACAAGCTGTGAGTGATATTGAGGCACGTGGTGAGCAAGCAACAACCGATGCCATTTTTGCACAAATGCTTGCTAATGGTGATGGTAATGTCAATGGTCAAATTGAACCAAATAGTAACGATCCGCTTATTACTTGGAACATTAGCCAACCACAAAATACCGATAGCAAATCAGTCGATGGTTTTGAAGTGGCAGTACAGCACTTAATTGGCGAAACAGGCTTTGGTGTCGGTGTTAATGCTACATTTGTCGACGGAGATGTTGAATTTGATACAGACAGCTTAGACCAACAAGCTCCGTTAACGGGCTTAAGTGATTCAGCTAACTTCCAAGCGTTTTACGAAAAAGATGGCTTATCAGTAAAACTGACTTACGCATGGCGCGATTCATACCTTATTGGTGTAGGCCAAGCACAAGGTTCTGCTGATGCACCACCACAATATGCTAAAACATATGGCCAGTGGGATATGAGCGTAAATTATGACGTTAACGAGAATGTGACGGTATTCTTTGAAGGTATAAACCTCAATAATGAAACCGAGCAAGGCTATGGCCGTTACGAAGAGCAGTTCTTATTTGCTCGCCAGTATGGTCCACGCTACGCAATTGGTGCACGCTATACCTTTTAATAAACCTAAGTAATTAAACATTCCAGCCGCTCATTGAGCGGCTTTTTTTATAACTGTTTAATTTTTTCTAATAGCTTATCGGTTGTCCAATCAATATCGTTATAGGCAATATCGGGCTTATAGTAATCGCCCTTTCCTCTTGCTCTATCAACATACACTTTATTAGGGATAATAACTTTACCTAACCCTGAGGGTAACTCGGCTAGTCGAACATCCATATACAATGAGTCAGCACTGCTTGGCGCGCCAAATAACTGAGTGTTTGAAAACTGCTTAAATACATCAATGGCGTCAAGACAGGCACTTGCACACTGTGGCGGCACAATAACAAAAACCTGTGTTTTAAAGTCACTCACTAGCGATGTATTTTCGCTTTGATTTGATTTGCTTTGCTTTGCTTCTATATAAAATGGCTTATTGTTTTCAAGTGACTTTGCCATACCTGCAGCTATTTCTTTAATCTCTTTATGGACTTCAGGTTGATCTTTCACCACTTCAATTAACGATTTAACATAGTTAGTATTATCTTTTGACGCTCTCCACCAAACCCGGCTATTTTTTGAGTAGTTATCCATTTTTTGTTCAACAACTTGCTCACCCCACAACACTTTTGCAAGCTTTAAGCTCCAATAAGACGAGCCACCTTGGTTATGACGAAGATCTAAAACCACCGTTTTTGCACTGAGTAACTTAGTACGTTGTTCAGTCACTTTTTTATACAGGTTGTTGTAATCATGAGTTTGCTTATCGTTATTTGCAAAACTGGGCATAGCAATCCACGCTATGTTTTGCGCAGGCCAAGTTAAATCGGTTGTAAGCTCATCCCCATTATAGGCATGTGTTAAATGCTTACTTACACTCTTTGGCCGAACAGACCAATCAAGGGTTTTACTGTAAGCTTGCCCATTAGCTTTAATAAATTGACATTCTTTTAGAGGTGTTAAAAATGGGTTACCATCATCAATTAGTAACCGCCAACCTTGCTGCCACCAATGCCCAGGTTGTGTAACCTGTCCATGAAATTTAAACACTCTTTTTCGCATTAAAGTCTCGGTACTTTGCCCATCGCAACCACTTATCACATCACCTTTATTTATATTATCTGTTTCACTGTAATACACTTTTAATGCATCACCCCGCCAAACGGCACTAAAACCAGGCCAACGACGAGCAGATCGTTCAACGCTTGAAAAAGCCCCTGCATGGCCATCTTGTAAAATAGTACTAAAGCGCGCTATAGCCGCAACATGAGCTTGTGCACCACTGGCCTGAGTTGATAGTGCAAGTGCCTCTGCTTTTGCTTGCTTTAATAGTTCAGGAAAGGCTGGGTTGTTAACATCAAACATACCAGGGTGGTTTTGTACCGATATGCCGTAAGCGGCTTCAATATCACGCTCACTAACACTGCGCCATTGCCCTGGGGTTTGAGGAGAAACCGGTAATTCAGCTACACTTAAGGTAGGCGCAATTAATAAAGCGCATAATAAAGTACGATTAACTATTGTTGTTTTTATTTTCATGAAAATCCTTTTTAATGCGATCAATTACTTTAGATCCACCAAGGGTGATCAACCCCCCGATCTCAAGCAAGTAAAAAACTACCAGTTTATTTTAAAGCAATAACTTATCAGAACAACTTAACCCGAAGCCAGTCGAAGTTCAACTAACTGCAGCCTAGGTCACTATTTCTTATCAATATTTACTAGTAAAGCAAACTAGCTTTGCTAGTATGAGGTAATTATTATTTTTATGTCTCACTTATGCGCAATACTACCGTGAAAATAAGGAATAGCTTCCTCTTCCCAAGCTCCCGCTTCCTCAGGTTCAACGGTATCATATTGGCTTTTATTACTCTGCTATTGAGCGGCGCAGCTTTCGCTGAAGATAACTGTTATTTAACAGCTATTGCAAACAATGTATCAACCCCGTTATTGCAAAGTGTTGCATCAGACATAAGACTAGTAAAAGGGGTTAACCAATTTGAATTAGTATGTACACTAAGTCAAAGTGGTGTATTCACTTTTACTCGCCCTGCACTTAAGAGCTTTTCGTGGCAACAAGATGGCGCATTAAAAGCTCCCTTAAAAACAAATCAAATGGCTATTTTGATGGAACAAGGCAGCTTTCACGCACAGCTCACTGTAACAGTAACAAATAGCTACACCCCTCGCTTTACGTGGTTAAATACACAGCAGTTTATTGAAAGAGTTCAGTTATATAATTTAATTTTCGGAGTGTTTTATGGCTTGTGTGCCACACTTATTTTTTATGTACTAATAATAGGTTATGGTATTAAAGATGCTATTTTCAAACAGTATGGTGCATACCTTTTTTGTATTGCTAGCTTTATCTTTTTACAAGAAGGTCAACCCTATTTATTTGCTCAAAATCAGTTTTCCGAGCTTATCAGAAACCTTTATTCATTAAGTATTGGTTTAACTGTTGTGAGTGCGACTTGGTTTATGTGCGCAATATTAGCATTGCCGCAATATTGGCCAAAAGTGAGTCACTTATTAAAAATTGCCGCTTTGTGTGTACTTACCTTGTGCTTACAAAGAGTAGCTTTAGATTTACCCGCTATTGCTAATCTCACCTCAGCGATTACAGGCTACTTGTCATTATTGATTGTAATGAGTATTTTTATACTCTCAGCCGTGCAAGCTAAGCAAGGTGTGAATGAGGCAGGCTTAGTTTTTATAGCCTTAAGCTGTGTATTTATTAGCATGACTTTTAGAATATTACTCACCGAATACAGCCCTTTTATTTAACGTTATGGGTTTGTGATTGCTTTTACTCTTGAGTCATTACTACTGGCCATCGCCGTGGCCAAGCGCTTACAAAGACTCAGTTATGCAAAAAAACAGGCTGAACGACACGCTAATTACGACCCCCTTTGTCATATACATAATCGTCGCGGTTGGAGCTTAAAAGCAAACGACTTATTAACTCAACATGCTCAACAAGGCGGTATCCTGTGTTTTTTATATATAGACTTAGACCGCTTTAAAGTAATAAATGATAGTTATGGCCATGATGTTGGCGATAAAGTGTTAAGCAAAGTAGCGCAATTGATTAATAACCATATGCGCAGTGAAGATGCGGTTGGACGCTTAGGCGGGGATGAGTTTGTGGCTATGGCATTATTTACCAGCAAAGATAAAATTAACCAACGAGTTGCGACTCTTGAACAAAAGTTAAATGCGCTTAGCTTAGAGCACCAAGGCAACACCATCGCTATTTACGCAAGCGTAGGGCAAATAAACTATAGCGAAGCGCCTAAAAATTTAGATGAGGTTTTAAAAGCCGGTGATGAAGCAATGTATCAAAAAAAGTCATTACGAAAAGCGCAGGCTAAGCAAACCTACACAAGAGAAAACGCCTAAAGTAATCGTTTAGGCGCATAATCATTACTCGTCTTTTTTGAATAAGACTTCTGGGTTTACCATAGTTTTCATTTCTAAAACATTGCCGTTTGGATCTTCAATAAAAAACGTCTCTTGTTCAAATTCATTGCCAACAAAACGACGGTATGGTTTATCTAAATATTCGAGACCAGCAGCCGCAATGCGCGTTTTTAAAGCTTGAAATTGATCTTCTGATAGATGAATGCCAAAGTGAGGGACTGCCACCGCGCCCATATCAACATCATGACGTACCGTTGGTAAGCGCTCTTCGCTTTGGTGAAGCGTTAACTCGTTACCCCAAAAATCAATGTCTACCCATCGCCCTGCTTCACTATTGCCCGTTTTACAGCCAAGTACGTCACAATAAAATGTTTTCGCTTTTTCGAGATCACCTGCCGGTATTGCCAAGTGCAAACAGTTGGACATAAATTACCTTCATTAATAACTTTTAACATATGAAATATGCTGCATTATACATAAATTGCAATTTATATAACATTAACAACATCTGTTTTGTGCTATTAAATGCGAGAGCTATGGTTTGTGATGTGCGCGCTAAAAGTAAATTTTTATTATTAAAATTCGTCAATCCAAAATTATTAATTCCTATCATGGTATCAGCAGCTTTGATAGGCCTTATTGTCTAGTTTATGTCATTCCCGAAGAGTCATAGTAGCAATACTTATTTATCAATATACGCCTAGCCGACAGCTTTGCCATTGGCTTTCTTGCAAGCTCTGTCATCATATTTTATGGTTATTACATCGAGCACAGTGTTGATGACTTTACTGGCGCTTTAGGAATGTGTGTATTCTTCATCCGTGTATATCTGCAGCGTATTTATTTTTATTAGGGGCGCCAAATCCTTAGTAACCTGAATTTTTTCTAAATAGTCTAATAAAATCTTAACGATATCCCAAAACAAAAAATAACAGGCCTTTTTTTGATCAGTTATAGCTTCCCTTACGTAATGTTCACACAGCTATAACACTGTAACATTCAATCAAAGGAAAAATTATGAATAAAGTATTTAAGCTATGCGCAGTCATACTTCCCTTGTTACTGATCCAAGGCTGTAATGACGATGATAACGTACCTGTAAGTACTGACCCACAACCAATTACTACCATTTTTGATGCTGCACAAAGTTCTGATGATTTCACTACACTCGTTGCAGCTTTAGAAGCAACAGGTCTTGACGAGACTCTTGATGATACAACGAATAGTTACACAGTATTTGCTCCCACCGATGCGGCTTTTGCATTACTAGGTGAAGACAAAATCAACGCTTTATTAGCTGATACTGACAAGCTTAGTTCAATATTAACTTATCATGTTTTATCAGGTAGTGTTGATGCACAAACAGCAATTAGCCTCGCAGGCACAACGGTTGCAACTGTCAATGGTCAAAATATTGCTCTATCTTTAAATGGCGATACGCTGTTAGTAAACACAAGCACCGTTACCATGACTGATATTGAAACTGATAACGGTATTATCCACGTCATTGATGCTGTTTTAATGCCTAAAGAAGTTTCTGAAACTGCGCCAACGAAAAATATTGTTGAAACAGCGCAACAAGCTGGTAATTTTAGTACGTTACTCACAGCGCTTGATGTTGCGGGTTTAACAGCTGCATTGTCGGATAATTCAAAGGAGTATACTGTATTTGCCCCAACAGACGCTGCATTTGAAGCTGTTGGTAGCAAAATGATAAACACCCTATTAGCTAATCCAGATGTACTCGGCAATATTCTAAAACAACATGTGTTAACTGGCTCTATTGATTCAGTAACCGCAATGTCTCTAAACGGTCAATCAGCTGAAACACTGCTTGGTAATACTTTACCTATTTCAATTAACGCAGACACCAACATCTTGATGTTTGGCGGCGCTAATGTGGTAATAACTGATATAAAAACAACTAATGGCATTGTTCACGTAATTGACTCTGTGATTGTTGCTGACGTTGCCCTACCAGAGAGTTTTGGCACAATTGCGGATGTTGCAAGTGAAAATGGCAGCTTTACTACATTACTCGCTGCACTCTCAGCAACAGGTTTAGACGCATTGGTTAGCGATCCAACCAGCACATTCACGGTATTTGCACCTACTGACGCAGCATTTGCTGCCCTTGGTCAAGACACTATTGACGCTTTATTGGCAGATACCGACACGCTTCGTGATATTTTACTTTACCATGTAGTAGCAGATGCAAATGTACTATCTGATGCAGCAGCCACCATTGCAAACAGCGAGAACAACAAAGTTGAATTGGCAAATGGTGATATGGCTGCTTTATCGTATGTAGACAGCTCACTGTTTATTAATGATGCGGCGGTAACTACAGCGAATGTAACTGCTGACAACGGCGTTATTCATGTATTAAACAAAGTGATTATGCCACCCGCTGAAGTAGGCACACCGACCAAAACTATTGCAACAGTTGCCACAGAAACATCTGCATTATCTACACTAGTAACTGCACTGCAAGCAGCAGGGTTAGTGGATACGTTTAACGATACCACTAAATCGTTTACGGTATTCGCACCAACAAATGCGGCATTTAGTAAAATTCCTACCGCTGATTTAAATGCTTTATTAGCTGACACTACTGCACTTACTGGCGTACTTACTCAACATGTATTAGCTGCCCAAGTAGGTAGTACTGATGCGTTTGCTGCTAACGGTAAAATGGTCACTACACTTGCTGAGAATATGCTAAGCGTAAACGTGGTAGATTTTACCAGTACCGAAAATACAGCAACAGACAGCGTAGCCTATGATGCAACTAATAATCGTTTAGTAACGGGTATGGCCGATGCAATGCCAGGTAAAACGGTGTATGTATTTGATAACGACTTAGGTGAAGCAATGAGCGTATGTGAAGCAACTTGTGCAACAACGTGGCCACCCGTGTTAGGCACTGCGGCGTCTATCGAAAATATTCCGGGTTTATCCTTGATTGCTCGCTCAGATGACAGCATGCAAGTAGCTTACCTTGGCCGCCCTTTATATACCTTCTCAGGTGATACGGCAGCCGGTCAGAGTAATGGTCAAGCTGTGAACGATATTTGGTGGCAAGTAAGCTTACCGGCTACATCACTACAAGTAGCTGGCAGCAATGTAACAACCACTGATATTTACACTAGCAATGGCGTTGTACACTTAATTGATACAGTGATCACAACGGCCAAATAATTAAATTTTACTGTGAGATAAGCCAGGAGTGATGCTATTTGCTCCTGGCTTTTTTATATAAAAAATAGGCTTACTTATTACTACTTTGAGAGCTTGTTGGGTAACCAAATACTACTTTTAATTTAGCTTTTAACCCGTTTGCCCTGTAGGTACTTTTAAATAAATACTGCCACTGATGAAAGGTAATTTTGATCGGGTTATTACTGTTTAGTTGGCCAATAATGCCGTATTTACAGGGTTTGTTTTCATCTTCTTCGACGTAAGTGCCAAATAATTTATCCCAAATAATTAAAACACCAGCGAAGTTTTTATCTAAGTAGCCATTATTTATAGCGTGGTGCACCCGATGATGCGATGGGGTATTAAATAATGCTTCAAACCAACCGAGCTTTTTTACCACTTGAGTGTGTACAAAAAATTGATAAGCCAAATTAAGTGCCACCACAGCAAAAACAATCACAGGCTCAAAGCCTATTAATATCATCGGCAACCAAAATAGCCACATTCCCGCCAGCGGATACATTAAACTTTGCCTAAATGCCGTGGTAAAGTTCATTTTAGTAGAACTATGATGCACTACATGAGCGGCCCATAACCAATGAATATGGTGTGATGCACGATGAAACCAATAGTATAAAAAGTCTTGCAGTAAAAAAGCGCCTAATACAGTAAATACTGTCAATTCAATATCAAATAGTCGAAACTGATACAGCCAATAAAAAAACGGCATTAATAATAATAACGCAATGGCATCAGCTCCTTGATGTAATAAAGCAAGTAACGCGTTGGCTAAGCTGTCTTTTATATCGTAGTAACGTCTAAATTTTATAAACTCAAACCCTACAAACAGCAAAAAAATAGGGCTCAGTGCCAATAAAATAATTTCAATGCTCATGGCGTTTCTCCTGAAAATAGCTGGCTATTTTTTTAAGTGCTTGGCTAACATCTTTTTTTATAAAAAAAGCCAGTATAAAATTGGGTAACCACAAAGGCGCAATGCAACGAATATGGTAGCTGATCTCGGTGAGTGATGGCTGAGCATTATTGGCTTTTAAGTAAATATCACCACGGTGCTGTGCAACGGGTTTATCCCCTAAAATACGGTAACTAATGTGGCTATTATCGGCCGTTATTATTTGCTCTTTAAATGTTGTACCTCGCATTTTTATTTGTCTAATAGTGCCTTTTCCGCCACTTATTTCACCCGAGTCTTGCGGTGTTAACACTTTAAACTGCGCATTAAAAAAGCGCCCCAAATCAGCATGCGCTAATAATAAGGTGCGTAATTGTTCAGGCGTTGCTGCCACACTATTTTTAACATTTATCTCAATCATTGTGTGCCCCCTATTATTTTTATAGATCTCTAGCATATAAAAATATTGCATGGCAAACTTGCGATTAGATGACTATTTTTTAGCTTTAGGCGACAAATGAAAACCTTAGCCGATCATTACTTTTCTAGCTGTTTGGATTATCTTCAAAGCAAAAAATTAGATAGCCAAGAGATACTAACTACCATTGAATTTGATGAATATACAAATAAGCAAACACAACAATTAGCACCACGTATTAGCTTAAAAAGCTACAATGCGCTGCTTAGTTATGCACAGCAAACGCTAAACGACTCCTTATTTGGGTTTGAGTTAGGAAAACAAATACGTACCGCTGATTTTGGTGTACTTGGGTATTTAATTGAATCGAGTACTAATCTAGCCAGTGCCATTACTGCATTACTGAGTTACGACAGTTTAGTGGCCAACATAGGGCGTGCTGAGTTTGAACAGCAACGAACACTTTGCAAGGTAACCTGGTTAGCAGACCCACAGTGCAGCCCACAGGCCGTATTACGAAATATGACCGCGTGGGTAAGTGTTATACGCCAACTACTTAATCCTCAGCTTTCGCCTAGTTGCGTTTATTTTACAGCACGTTTTTCAGATAGTGAGTTGCAACAATTAGCGCAATGGTTTAATTGCCCAGTAAAAGCTGGCGCTAACTTTAATCAAGTAGAGTTTCCAAGTAGTTACTTAACCCTGCCTTTTAAAACCGATAACTCCCAGATTAACGCTGTACTTAAGCAAATGTCAGAGCAACAGCTATCCCAGTTTAAAAGTCAGCAATTATTAACAGAAAAAATTAATCATATTTTAATGGCTAAATACGATTTGCAGGACTGCTCACTGATCAGAACGGCTAGTGCTTTAAATATGACCCCGCGCACAGTGCAACGCCACCTAAAGCAAGAAAACACCAATTTTGGTGATCTTCTTGAGCAAGAGCAAAAACGCCGTTTGTTAACTTATATTCCTCATTATTCGCTCAGCAGTATTGCAACTATGTTGGGGTTTAATGATCAAAGCTCTTTTAATCGTGCCTTTAGGCGCTGGTATCATTGCTCACCTCGCCAATTCATAAAAAACAATAATTAAACACTTTGCTTACTCAAAACATACATTTGTCGTATACCTTCTTACTAACTTTCTTTACACTAACCTTATGGTGTTGCTTTAAAGACAATTATTTATGCGCTTGGTGTTAGCTGTTTTTGTATTGGTTTTTTATAGTGCGGTCTGTCACGCAAACCCGGTTACCTTCATCGCTGAAGATTTACCGCCTTATCATTTTATAAACCCTCAAGGTGAAACGCAGGGCGCCTTAGTAGATATCGCTAAAGCAGTATTAAAAGGTACGGCTTTAACTGCAAAATTTGAAATAATGCCGATGGCGCGTATGTTTCCACAACAACAAGCCAATCCTAATGCAATCATGCTGTCACTGTTAAAAACTCCAAACAGAAATAGCCAGTTTAAGTGGCTGGGGAAAGTGTATTTTGCAGATGCATACCTAGTAAGTTTACGTAGTCATAACGATGAAGTGATTCACTTAAACTTTGCCAAAAAATACAAAGTAGCCACTATTCGCGGTTATTCTGCACAGGCTTATCTAGAAGCTCAAGGCTTTACTGAAAATGAGAATCTAGTCTTAGTGAGTTACTACCAGCAGCTATGGAAAATGCTGTATAAAAATCGTATCGATTTTGTGGTGACTAACACCCTCACACTTGAAAACGAGTTAAAGCGAACAGGGCTCGACCCAAGCTTAATTACTAAGCGTATACATTTAGATGAGCTACCTTCTTCTCTTCACTTTGCAGCAAGTAAGCAGCTTAACCCGCAAACAGCGAAAATTATTACTGATAGATTAAACGCGATAAAAGAAAGCGCTGAATACCAACAAATTTTAAATAAATGGCAACTCCCTATTCCAACGCGCCTTTAGTATCGAGTAGGTAAAACACCCTGTGTTAAGTAATTTTTTAATGAAGTAAATAAAGGTGAAGGTAAGTTATTAATATCGCACCAACGCCACTGTAAACATTTATTAGGCTCTTTAATTACAGGCTCGCCGCCTTCATACTTTGCCTGCACATATAAAGTAATATAATGCTTGTTCTCGGCGCTAAAAATATCGTTGGTAAAATCGAGTTTACGAATATTAGTAACAGTAAGCCCTGTCTCTTCTGCTACTTCGCGCACTGCACATTGCTCAACCGTTTCACCAAATTCTAAATGCCCCCCAGGGGTTGCCCAGGTATTTGCACCATGTGCGCCTAACCGTTCACCGAGTAAAATTTTATTATCATGCATTACTATCACTGCAACGCCTACTCTGACAACTTGACTCATTATTACCACATTAAATAGTTCATCATTTTTATATGTTACCTCATTTAAATCATCAAACTAGTCGTTAGTTCGTTATAAACCATAGCGTTAGCTAAAAACCACACAATCCGTTTATTATTTAACCGACCATAGTCGAATATCACTCCTGATAAAAAGCGCTTAGTTTTAAGGTCTGTTGATCTTTCAAGCTTTAATGTGCAAAGGTCAACAGACCCTAAATAAAGTTATATTAAATTTTGCTCAGGAGCCTTTATGTCAGGTGAATACAAACAACATTACAACGAGTTTAAACAAAACCCGGCAGCGTTTTGGTTATCGCAAAGTAAACGCCTCCCTTGGTACCAGGCTCCCGAAACAGCTTACACACAAGATGAAAACGGTTTATATCACTGGTATGCCGATGGCCAACTTAATAGCTGCTTTTTAGCCGTAGATCAGCATGTTATTGCCGGCCATGGCGATGAAACAGCGTTAATTTATGACTCACCCGTAACCAATACCGCGCGCAGCTACAGTTACTTTGAACTGCAACAAGAAGTCGCTAAATTCGCAGGATTAATGCAGTCTTTAGGCGTAACAAAAGGCGACCGCGTGGTTATTTATATGCCCATGATCCCCGAGGCCGTAATTGGTATGTTAGCCTGCGCCCGCATCGGCGCTATTCATTCGGTCGTATTTGGCGGGTTTGCAGCGCATGAGCTTGCCGTAAGAATTGATGACGCCAAGCCTAAGTTAGTACTCAGTGCTTCTTGCGGTGTAGAAGTGAATACCGTAATTGAATACAAAGAGTTACTTGATAACGCCCTCGAATCAGCCTCGTATAAAGTAGAACATTGTATTATTTATCAGCGTGAGCAAGTAACTGCACCACTTATGCCTGAGCGTGATATTGACTGGGCTGTTGCAATGCAAACAGCTACTGGTGTTGATCCTGTTCCGGTAAGTGGCGATCACCCGCTTTATATTTTATACACGTCAGGCACAACGGGTACTCCCAAGGGGGTTGTTCGTGAAAATGGCGGCCATGCCGTGGCCATGCATTACAGCATGGAAAATGTATACGGTATGAAACCTGGTGACGTGTTTTGGGCCGCTTCAGATATTGGTTGGGTTGTAGGCCATTCGTACATAGTGTATGCCCCGCTTATGTACCGCTGCGCCACTGTTTTATTTGAAGGTAAACCGGTTAGAACCCCAGATGCCAGTGCATTTTGGCGAGTGGTTGAACAGTATAAAGTAACGGCTTTATTTAGCGCACCGACAGCCTTCAGAGCGATAAAAAAAGAAGATCCCAATGCCGATGGGTTTAAACAATACGATACTTCAAGTCTGAAACGCTTGTTTTTAGCAGGCGAGCGCTTAGATCCCCCCACCTACGATTGGCTCAAAGAAAAAACAGGCCTACCTGTGCTTGATCATTGGTGGCAAACCGAAACTGGTTGGGCGATAGCCTGTAATCCTGTCGGCATTGAGCACCTACCTACAAAAGCAGGCAGTTCAACGGTTGCGACTCCTGGGTTTGACGTACGTATTTTAGATATGAATGGTGACGAATGCGCCCCCAATGAACAAGGTGCAGTCGTTATTAAACTGCCTTTACCGCCAGGATGTTTACCCACTATTTGGCAAAATACCGAACGCTTTAAAGCCGGTTATTTAAGTGAATATGAAGGCTATTATCTTTCTGGCGACGGCGGTTATATTGATGATGATGGCTACCTATTTATTATGGGCCGCACCGATGATGTGATTAATGTCGCGGGGCATCGTTTATCAACCGGTGAAATGGAAGAAATTGTAGCCGCTCATCCCGCGGTTGCTGAATGTGCCGTATTTGGTGTTAATGATGTGCTCAAGGGTCAAAACCCCATGGCCATGGTAGTGTTAAAAAATGATTTTCATGGCTCGCATAAAGAAGTAGAGCAGCAATTGGTGCAAACCGTGCGTAATCAAATCGGCGCTATTGCGTGTCTTAAAAATATTATGTGTGTAGAGCGCTTACCAAAAACACGCTCAGGTAAAATTTTACGCAAAAACTTACGTCAACTTATTGATGGTGAAGAACTACAAATTCCATCAACCATTGACGATCCGAGTATTTTTGAGGAGTTAACTCTGCAACTTGCTGAAAATAAAATATAAATATTATTTTTAAAACGTCTATTTAAGCGCGGCTTAAATAGACTTTTCTCGCCCCATCTGCTTAACTAGATTTCATTAAATAGATGAAACTCACGCAAATAAATCTCTTGGGAATATAAATGACTGAAATACGATCGCAGCTGCGAGAATTTTTACTGCAATGGTTTAGTCTTTATTTTCCTGGGAGTGCGCATTTATGGTACAACATATTAGTACTGTGCTGGGTTGGCTTATTTGCGCTCATATTGCACCTCATCTTAAGGTCAGTTTCAAAACGACTACTTAAAGGCCGCTTTAGTGATAAAGTTGTTCAAACCGATACCCACACGCCTGCCGACTTAGCGCTTAAATTAACACGTAATATTTCCTTTGTTTTACAAGGTGCTGTGGTTGTTATACAAGCAAGGCTCTGGGTTCCCGAAGGAACGGCTTTTTTACATATCATTGAGATGTTTACTGATCAGTGGATCATTTTATTTGCACTACTTTCGCTGTTCTCTTTGCTCAATATTTTTCAAGCGATATCTGATAGACAACCCATTGCAGCTCACTTTCCATTACGTGGTTTTTTACAAACAATTAAACTGATCGCCAGCGTATTAACCGGTATTTTAGCGATTTCATTATTAATGAATAAATCCCCGTTAATATTACTCAGTGGTTTAGGTGCGCTATCGGCTGTACTGCTACTGGTGTTTAAAGACGCTATTTTAGGGCTGGTGGCCGGTATTCAGCTCTCAGCAAACAATATGCTTGCGGTTGGTGATTGGTTAGAAATGCCCAAATACGGCGCAGATGGCGATGTGATTGATATAGCCTTGACCACAGTTAAAGTAAGAAATTGGGATAAAACTATTACCACTATCCCAACTTATGCGCTAATTTCTGACTCATTTAAAAACTGGCGCGGTATGTCAGAATCCGGTGGCAGGCGCATAAAACGGAGTATTCACATAGAAATGAGCAGTGTGCGCTTTTTAGATGAGCAAGAGATCACCGCGCTGAAAAAAGCAGATTTATTAAGCCACTACCTCGAAATTACCCTACCGGCTATTAACGAGCAAAATACCACGAAAAAAATAGATATGAGCTGTACGTTAAATGGTCGCCGGCTCACTAATGTTGGCACATTTCGTCATTATTTAGTCGCGCTATTAAAACATCACCCACATATTCATCAGGGAATGACACTGATGGTAAGGCAGCTAGAGCCAACTAAAAATGGCTTACCCATTGAGATTTATGCATTTACCAATACAACTAATTGGGGTGAGTATGAAAATATTCAGTCAGATATATTTGACCATATATTAGCGATATTACCCGCCTTTTCGTTACGTGCCCATGAGGCACCAACAGGGAACGATATTCGTCAACTAATTAAATAGTCACTAAATCCGTTTTAATTGCGCTATTAACCACTGGTGAATATCGCTGTTATTTGAACGTGGATGCCATGCAGCAATCACCTTAAATGGCGGTGGTAATAATTCAACTTCAAGCTGTTTCACTTTGGCGTTTGGCAGTAAACGCGATGGGTAAAAAGCAATTAAGTCAGTACTGCAAAGCAAATCGGGGACAAATGAAAAGCCAGGCACTGACATAACAATATTGCGCGCATAGCCCTTATCAGCAAACCATTGGTCGTGAGAGCCTCGTAAGTTAGCGCGGGACGCCGAAACCACTAATTGAGGGTGTGCCGCCACTTCAGCAAGATTCAATGTCGATGAAGAAAACACCGTGTCTTTCCCTGCAATACAAATATGTTGTTCTTCAAATAATGTGTCATAGATTAAGTTTGCAGGGATAAATTCAGGAAAACTAATTAATAAATCCAGCTCTCCTGCACTTATTAATTGATTAACATTATCAGAGGCAAAGTCACGAATAATCAGCTTTAATCCTGGCGCTTCGCGTCTTGTTATTTCTAATAATTGTGGCAAAAGAGCTGCTATAGCGTAATCAGTCGCACTTATTGTAAATACGCCCTTGTAGCTACTTGGGGTAAATTGTTTAGGTATTAATAACGCTTCTACCTGAGTTAATATTTGATTAACGGGCTTCTCTAGTGCAATTGCTTTAGGTGTTGCAACCATTGTATTGCCTTGGCGAATAAAAAGCCGATCGTCAAATAAGTCTCGCAATTTTCGCAGCTGCTCACTAATAGCCTGCTGGGTTAAGCCCATTTTGCGCGCCACATCCGACACATTTTTTAGTTTAAGTAATGCACTCAATATTCGTAATTGTTTTATATCAAGCCGAGATATACCATTCATAATTGTATCTTAAACAAAAAAGCATTGTTTCAAATTGTACCTTTTAATCCCTATGCTCACCAGCATTGTAATTGGCGCTAAACAGCATTATTAATTTAAAAGGTATTAAAATGAGTCAACCAAGTAAAAATATCGACAGTCTATTTTCATCAATCAATTTAGGCCCACACACGCTTAAAAACCGTATTGTAATGCCGCCACTTACACGTTCACGTAGCACGGTCCCTGGCAATATCCCCAACGAGGTGATGGCCACATATTATGCACAGCGTGCTAGTGCTGGTTTTATGGTTACCGAAGGCACTCAAATTGAACCAAGAGGACAAGGGTATGCCTGGACACCGGGCATTCATTCTAATCAACAAATAACTGGTTGGAAAAAAGTAACTGATGCAGTACATGCAGAAGGTGGAATTATTTTTGCCCAACTTTGGCATGTTGGCCGCGTTTCACACACCAGCTTACAGCCTAATGAAGCCAAACCTATTGCTCCCTCAGCTCTAACAGCTGATAGCGTTAAAGTCTTTATTGAAACAGGACCGGCTCAAGGCGCTTTAGCCGATCCAAGTGAACCACAAGCTTTAACAACCGATGAAGTAAAAGAGCTTGTTGGCATGTATGCACAAGCTGCCCGTAATGCGCTAGAAGCGGGGTTTGATGGCGTAGAACTGCATTGTGCTAATGGGTATTTAGTAAATCAGTTTATTTCTGAGCACACCAATAAACGAGATGATGAATACGGCGGCTCTCTTACTAATCGCCTGCGCTTTTTAAAAGAAATTGTCGCGGCAGTAAGTGACGTAGTAGGCCCGGAGCGCTTAGGGGTTAGATTTGCGCCCTTATTTAGCAGTACTGATGAAACCCGTGTTTATTTAGGGTTAGTAGAATCAAACCCGCACCATACCTACATTGAAGCAATTAAAGTACTTGAACAAGCCGGTATTGCCTACCTCTCAATTGCAGAAGCTGACTGGGACAATGCCCCTGATTTACCAGAGCAATTTTATCAAGCAGTCAGAGCTGAATTTTCTGGGCGTATTATTTACGCTGGTAAGTACACCGTTGAAAAAGCGGTGGTGATGTTAGCTAAGGGCTACGGTGATTTATTTGCTTTTGGTCGCCCTTTTATCGCAAACCCTGATTTACCAGCGCGCATAAAAAATCAATGGCCATTAAATGAAGCCGATGCAGCCACCATGTATGGCGGCACTGAGCAAGGTTACAGTGACTATCCTTGCTACAAAAATGATTGATAAAAATAACGGAGTAAGAGGCAGCTTAAGTTAAAAATAAATGACCCAAACATGCAGCCCATGTTTGGGTCATTACAGGGTATTACTGCTTTTTATCTATCACCATTTTTAGTTCATTTAATGCAGCAACCGAAAAACCCCGATCATAAAAGTAAATAATCTTACCGCTACCATCAATTAATACGATGCGGCTATTATTCGGATTTTCGTTACCAGTGAACGCTTGTACTGCATCACCGTCTTTATAAATAGTGATCACCCCACCCCACAGTTCTTTAGGAATGCCTTTTCTCATACCGCTATCAATAAAAGTACTAAACATACGCGGCACCATGCCTTGAATTGTGGGTAACTCATAAGCGGTGACGTTTATGCCACTCATATCCAAGCCAATAAGCCAGCGATCAATATCAAATTGACTATCTTGTTTATACCCAATTAACAGTAATGTCTGTGCGTTGTTAAAGTCTGTAGGGATAGTAAATTGCTGTTGCTCCAAGCTTTCACCACTGATAGTTGGAAACTGTTTACCGACTAAGTTCTGATTTGGGTATTGACTCGAACACCCACTTAAAAAAATAAAAAACATTAAACCAACAACTGATCGCAACATCTCTGTTCTCACTATTAATTAATAAACGGTTAGGAAAAATTCTTTTGAATACAAATTTTTGATACGAATAAACACGCTATTAAGATCTAAATAACAACCAAAGAAGTCCATTCATACTGTTTTTTATCATTGCTTAATTTAGCATTTATTATTAGCACCTTTAAATAGAAGCTTAACGGTTATATTTGTGTGCAATAGTATTTTTTATACTCAAATATTATTAGCACATATCAATTTGTTCTATAGCATATCAAAAGTGTATTTTCGTAACCCGATACAAAACGCTAAAGTGCCGCGCTTATTCACAGCTTTAAAGAGGATGCTATGTCGCTTGCTGTTTTATTAATGCTGGCATTATTTGTCGGTTTACTGTTTGCGATTTATCTTTTTTCGCAAAAAAGTAAAACCTTATCTCGCACTGTTTTATTTGGCTTAGTTGTTGGTAGTGCTTTTGGTTTAGCCTTACAATTTTTATTTTCCCACTCCCCAGAGTCTATTAATGACGTTTTAAGTTGGGTAAGTGTTGTTGGTAAAGGCTATGTTGGGCTATTAAAAATGATCATCATGCCATTGGTATTGGTGTTTATGATTGCCGCCGTGGTGAAACTAGAAAACCAAGGCTCTTTGGGCAAAATATCGTTCATTAGTATTGCTGTTTTACTCTTTACTACGGCAATTGCAGCCTTAATTGGTATTGCCGTAACCTATGGCTTTAATTTAAGTATTGAAGGCTTAGTTTCGGGAACCCGTGAGGCAGCAAAAATGAGCACGCTAGAGGGTAAAGCAGCTAATGTAGCTGATTTAAGTGTGCCACAAATGCTATTGAGCTTTATTCCAGAAAATCCATTTGCTGATTTAAGTAACCAACGCTCAACCTCTATAATTGCCGTCGTTATTTTTGGTGTCCTTGTCGGGATTGCCGCACGCAAGGTGATGCTTGAACGTAGCGAACTAGCAGATCCAATTCGCAACGGTGTTAACGCCTTACAAGCCATAGTAATGAACTTAGTAAGAATGGTGATAGCGCTAACGCCTTATGGCGTCGCAGGGTTAATGGCAAGCGTTGTGGCAAACTCAAGTAGCAATGATATTGTTAATTTACTGGCGTTTATTGTGGCTTCCTATGTCGCTATATTATTAATGTTTATTGCTCATGGTTTATTACTTAGCCTAGTTGGTGTGAACCCTAAGAGTTACTTTGAAAAAATTTGGCCAGTACTGACCTTTGCATTTAGCTCGCGTAGTTCAGCAGCCTCTATTCCTATGAATGTGGATGTACAAATTAACCAGCTAAAAGTGCCGCCTGCTATAGCTAACTTATCGGCTTCTTTTGGCGCCACTATTGGCCAAAATGGCTGTGCCGGTATTTACCCAGCCATGCTGGCAATGATGGTAGCGCCCAGTGTAGGAATTGATCCGCTGACATTCGAATTTATTTTACCGTTAATTGGCATTGTTGTTATAAGCTCTTTTGGTATTGCCGGAGTAGGTGGTGGCGCAACGTTTGCTGCATTGGTTGTATTACCAACCATGGGCTTACCGGTTGAGATAGTCGCGTTACTGATCTCAATCGAGCCATTAATAGACATGGCACGCACCGCATTAAACGTATCAGGGTCAATGACCTCAGGTGTTATAACGAGTAAATTAATTAAAGTGCACTAGATTTTTTGTAGTCGCCCAGCTTTGGCTGGGCTTTTTTATCTGTATTACTCTCTCCGTCTTAAGTAAAAACAATCCATTTATCTAATCACTACAACAAAATCAATCACATTTATAGATTGTAGTAATCGCTTTATTTCGCACACACATTTCAGCCCGATGCTATATTCTTTTCATTGCTTTGTTATTCAGGCTTGATTAAGCCTCACTTGAGCAAACAAATTTACAACTCAATAATTTTTAAAGCGATTGAGATCTCTGTTTAAAGTAGTAATACGCTTTGTATAACGAAATTCGTTAACTTTAAGGAAGCTGACAATGAAAAACCGTTCATTCAATAAAAAAGCGCTTGTTGGATTTATAAGTATGGCACTTATATCTGGCACCGCTGTTAGCCAAGAAAAACCACAAATGTCAAAGCCACAAGGTGCTGTTGGCATGGGTGAAGCTAAAATGGGCGCAACCAGAACAAACCAGTTTTGGTGGCCAGATCAACTTAACCTTTCACCTCTGCGTGATCATGATGAACGCTCAAACCCTTACGGTGCCGACTTTAATTATGCCAAGGCATTTAATAGCCTAGATTTAGACACAGTAAAAAGTGATATTGATGCCCTACTAACACAATCTCAAGATTGGTGGCCGGCGGATTTTGGTAACTATGGGCCATTTTTTATCCGTATGACATGGCACAGCGCAGGTACTTACCGTACGCTTGATGGCCGCGGCGGTGCTGGTGGCGGTCAACAACGTTTTGAACCACTCAACAGCTGGCCAGACAACGTAAGCCTAGATAAAGCGCGTCGCCTACTTTGGCCTATTAAACAAAAATACGGAGAAGCACTTTCATGGTCAGACTTAATCGTATTAGCCGGTAACGTTGCTCTAGAAAACATGGGATTTGAAACCTATGGTTTTGCCGGCGGCCGAACTGACGACTGGGAACCAGACATGGTTTACTGGGGTCCAGAAGTAGAAATGCTTGCCAGCGACCGTGAAGATGACAGCGGCAAATTAGAACGCCCATTGGGTGCAACTCACATGGGTTTAATTTACGTAAATCCTGAAGGCCCAAAAGGCGTACCTGATCCAATCGGTTCAGCTAAAAATATTCGTGTGGCGTTTTCTCGCATGGCCATGAACGACGAGGAAACTCTTGCACTTATCGCAGGTGGCCACACCTTTGGTAAAATGCATGGTGCGCACAAACCTAAAGATTGTGTGGGTGCAGAGCCCGCAGCAGCAGGCATTGAAGAACAAGGGTTAGGCTGGAAAAACAAATGTGGTAAAGGCCACTCTGAAGATACCGTATCAAGTGGTTTAGAAGGCGCATGGACACAAGCTCCTACTCGCTGGTCATCACTGTACCTTAGCAATCTACTTAACTTTGAGTGGAAACAAACTCGCAGCCCAGCGGGTGCCATTCAGTGGATCCCAACGGATGAATCGTTACATAACGTTGTACCTGACGCTCATATTAAAGGTAAGTTTAACGCACCAGTAATGACCACGGCCGACTTAGCGTTAAAATTTGATCCTGAATACCGCAAAATTGCTGAACGCTTTTTAAACGACCCTAAAGAGTATCAACTAGCATTTGCTAAAGCATGGTACAAATTGACTCACCGAGATATGGGGCCACCACGTAACTTCTTAGGTAAAGAAGTTCCTAAAGAAGACTTAATTTGGCAAGATCCTATTTCAGCAGAGACTCAATCAAACATTGATGCTGGCGCAGTAAAAGAGCTTAAAGCCAGCATTTTAGATTCAGGTCTTAGCGTATCAGAGCTAGTACGTGTTGCATGGGCATCTGCTGCAAGCTACCGTCATTCCGATATGCGCGGTGGTGCCAACGGTGCACGCATTGCGCTTGCTCCACAAAAGGATTGGGCGGTAAATAATCCGGCCGAAACTGCAAAAGTACTTAAAGTATTAAAAGCGATTCAAGCCGACTTTAATGATAGTTTCTTTAGTAAAAGCCAAGTATCACTGGCCGACCTGATTGTGTTAGCTGGTAATGCAGCGATTGAAAAAGCAGCGAAAGATGCAGGCTACACAGTAGACGTACCTTTTAATGCTGGCCGTGGCGATGCTACGCAAGCTCAAACTGACGTTAATGCATTTAGTTTATTAGAGCTGCCTGCCGATGGCTTTAGAAACTACTTTGATGCTGAACAAAGCTACAAATCGCCAACTGAAATGCTAATAGATAAAGCAGATCAACTTGATCTAACAGTGCCTGAAATGACGGTATTAGTAGGCGGATTACGCGCATTAAATGCTAACTATCAAGGTACTGATTATGGTGTATTTACTGATAAACCAGGGACATTAAACAATGATTACTTTGTAAATCTACTTGATATGTCTACGGTATGGAAAAAATCGGCTACCCCAGGTATTTACCAAGGCTTTGACCGTAAATCTGGAGAACAAAAATGGAATGCCACCTCGATTGACCTTATTTTTGGCTCAAATTCAGAGCTTCGCGCGGTCGCTGAAGTATATGCATTCGATACCTCTAAGCAAAAATTTGTTGAAGATTTTATTGCGGCATGGACTAAAGTAATGAACTTAGACCGTTAATAACCATTAAGTAATGCAACCATAGCGCTGCAATTAATTGCAGCGCTTTTTATGTTGGTTAGTCATACTCTTTTATATATTACTGCATTGCTTTGCAGCTAAACATACTGCCCAAACCTTGCTGAGTGTAAGTGCCTATAAAGATAGTCAATAAGCTTCGTCATCACTAAAAACCGTCACTGAAAGCTCTTCATCTATATTTTCAAAAACCAAAAAATTAATAGGCTTACAACAGACTTGGCAGTCCTCAATATATTGTTGATCAACATCTGCCGGATCGAGCAGCACGTCAATATTCTCACCACAATAAGGACATGCTATCGTTTTTTCAGTTAATTGATTCATTGCTATAACCTCACATATTACTTGCTATATCCATTATCATTAGACATATAGTATCAAGGTGCATTTCTTTGTGCAGGCTCTTTGTTGAATTTCTTTGCTGGAGCAATCAGCATACTATATTCACTGCTAGCTGCCCCATCACCTCACCTGATTAAAGGTTTGGTAACAATAATCCAACCAAAGTGCTTAGCCTACCTTAGGTAATAAAATGATTGCTCATTTTATAAAGCTCCTAAGCAAAGTTTAAACCTCCAGCAACCTGGTCATCTTCATTTACAGCAATTTTCGATAATTTGATAATCTTTAATTTCTACTTTTTTGCTAAATTATTTAGTAGTTTTATAAGTTGATAGCTCTAAACGTAGTTTAGTATTTTTTAGATGACAGTAAGAGGTTGGTTTTGGTGGCTTTAAAAAAGTTAACCAATGAGTTTAGGAGGCGTAAGATTAGTTCCTATAAAGGATAATCCTACGTTCTCCCCACATAAAAGGCGCTCTATCAGAGCTTGACGAGATCTTTTATGTGATTATTAGTGTATATTTATTGCGCAGACTCACTTAAAAGCATTAATGTGTTTGAAATTAATGAAAAATCACCTAGCTCACCATGACCTGGGACTACTATCTGTGCAGAGTTATACTCCTGGCTAATATGTTTCATTCCCTGAAGCCATGAACCAATATCACTATGTGCAGTATTGCCTAAAGAGGTTGCTCCTTTAGCGCGAACGGCACAACCACCAAACAGAATTTTTTCTTGTGGTAACCAAATCATCAAGTTGTCCATTGCATGACCTGGACTTGGGTAAATAACATCAATTTTTCCTAAACTAACCATGCTTCCAGGTGAAATAATTGCTTCTAAAGATTGATCTGGTACTGGCAAGCCATACTCAGTAGCAAATTTTTGCGTTAGAGGATGCGAATAAACTGGAATTCCTTTTGATTTTAAAGCATCCGTACCCGCAATCCGATCACCATGAGCATGAGTTACTATTGATGTTTTAATCGGTAGTTTAATCTTCGTTCTAATTTGCTCCATGAGTTCTAACGTAGCAAGCTCTCCCCAAGCAGTATCCACTAAAACAACGCCTTCCCCATCTTGAACTATTAATCCACTTGAAGGAAATTTTACTCCATTTGGGTATGTATAATATGAGGTATGAACCCACACTCCTGAAGCGATCTTTTTTATTTCAACATCAGCACTTGCAAACGCCGACATTGAGATCGTAGAAAATAAAATTATTAAAGTTAGATGTATGATTCTTCTCATACTTTTCCTCAGCTGTTTAAAAAATAGTAAAATAATCGCACATAGTACTGCCGATAACATACTTACACTCAAAGTGTTTTAACAAACAACTTAATTCATTGCTATATTAGACTCATTAAATTTAAGGGGTTGGGTAAAACGAAAAAGCAACAGGCATAAATATCTTTGCCTAAGACAGTGCATATCTAGCCTCACAAAACTTAGGACATTAAAAGATGTTTGCATAAATATATTCAAATTCATCATCTTTTTCATAAAATACGACATCCCAAAGGGATCCTTTTGCTCCGCCTCGCTTTTTGCAAACTCAATATTTTTGCGCATATAAGAGCTCAAAATATCTAAATGACTTCAAGGAATTTGGATTTAATTTTTAGCAGCTTAGATTGCACTCCAGCCTCTATAAAAACCTAACGAGCCTGAAGAATAATTCGTTTTTAATTTATTTTTTATTGATGTACTAACCACAGTCGAATTCCTATTTTGATTCAATCGGTTACTTCTATTTCACGAAAAATATAAAAAGAGGACTTGGTGTTGTTTTAATTGGCATTTTGGAAGGTATTACAGGTGTTTGAGGATATAAAGCGCAGTGCTTTAGAAAAGTAAAAAAGCGCTGCAACAATACAGCGCTTTCATTACTCATAAAAATTATTTGTTTAAGCTTAACCGCTTTATTTAAAAGAAGCCGAGCGGATCTTCGCTGTAGCTTACTAATAAATTTTTAGTTTGTTGGTAATGGTCAAGCGCAAGCTTGTGGGTTTCGCGGCCGATGCCTGATTTTTTATAACCACCAAACGCAGCGTGTGCAGGATACATATGGTAACAGTTGGTCCATACACGGCCTGCTTCTATTTTGCGGCCAAAGTGATAAGCACGGTTCATGTTGCGGCTCCATACCCCTGCGCCTAGACCAAATTCAGAGCTATTAGCCAGTTCGAGTGCTTCGGCTTCGTCTTTAAAGGTCGACATTGAAATCACCGGGCCAAAAATTTCTTCTTGGAATACCCGCATATCGTTAGTGCCTTTTAACAGCGTTGGCTGAATGTAATAACCGCCATTTAGCTCATCTGTTAGTTGCTCTACATTGCCGCCAGTAAGTACTTGTGCGCCTTCTTTTTTGCCAATTTCAATATAGCTGAGAATCTTATCAAACTGTGCTTTAGACGCTTGTGCGCCTACCATGGTTTCACTATCAAGCGGGTTACCGCGTTTAATTTTTAATGTGCGCTCTAAAATACGCTCAATAAACTGCTCGTAAATATCTTCTTGAATAAATAGTCGCGATGGGCAAGTACACACTTCACCTTGGTTAAAGTACGCAAGTACTGCGCCTTCAATGGCTTTACTTAGGAAGGAATCGTCTTTTTCCATTACATCGTTAAAGAAAATATTCGGTGATTTACCACCGAGCTCAACCGTTGATGGAATAATGTTATCAGCGGCACATTTTAAAATGTGTGAGCCAACAGGAGTTGAGCCGGTAAAAGCAATTTTAGCTATACGCGTGCTGGTTGCCAGCGCTTCGCCCGCTTCTTTACCGTAGCCATTTACTACATTAAGCACGCCTGCAGGCAATAAATCACCAATAATTTCCATCAACACTAAAATAGATACTGGTGTTTGTTCAGCCGGTTTGAGTATCACACAGTTACCTGCGGCAAGCGCTGGTGCGAGTTTCCATGCGGCCATTAGAATTGGGAAGTTCCACGGAATGATTTGTCCAACAACGCCCAGTGGCTCATGAAAATGATACGCGACTGTGGTTTCGTCTATCTCGCCAATACTGCCCTCTTGGGCGCGAATACAACCGGCAAAATAACGAAAATGATCTGCCGCCAGTGGGATATCTGCCGCCAATGTTTCGCGAATGGCTTTACCGTTATCCCACGTTTCGGCAACTGCAAGAAGCTCAAGGTTTTGCTCTATCCGATCAGCTATTTTTAATAATATATTACTACGAGCCGTTACTGAAGTTGTAGCCCAAGCAGCTTTTGCAGCGTGGGCTTTATCAAGGGCAAGTTCAATATCCGCTTTATCAGAGCGTGGTACTTTACAAAATACTTTACCATTAACGGGGCTAATATTATCAAAGTACTGACCATTTACAGGCTCGACCCACTGTCCGCCAATGTAATTACCGTACTGGGATTTAAAGTTAATAAGTGCGCCGTCGCTGCCAGGATTTGCATAGATCATTGTGTGTGTCCTTTATTCAAAATGTTGCTTTTTAAATTTAATCAAATTGACTAAGTTTGACGGGAGATTGTTGTTTATTTATCCGTCACCTGTTGACATTAGCTTATAAGAAGCATAAAAACTTGATTAGCTGTCCAAAAAACATGTCTGTGCGTCCAAACTCTGTTGGTCGTGTTTAAAGGAAATAAAATGAATACCACGTTATTGACTGAAAAACTGACTAAAAAGCGCCAAGCGGTTGATGTACTGATCGAAAATAAAATTACTTTTGCCTCAGACAACGCCGAGCTGAGCATTTACGACACCTACCAAGACGCACAAAAAGTAGCACTGCATTCCAGCGAACTGCTGTTTTGCGGCATGATCAGCGGTAAAAAAGTGATGCACGTTGCTGACAGTAACTACCATGAAGAGTTTTTACCCCAGCAATCATTTGTATTAGCACCCGAACAAGGGGTTTTAATCGACTTCCCAGAAGCATCAATGAAGCAACCTACCACCTGTTTGGCTATCGAAATTAGCCGCGATAAAATCAGCCAAGTAGCTGACGCGCTAAATATGCAGCAGCAAATAAGCAGCGATGATTTTTTTCATTACATTCCAAAGCTGGTGCATACCCAACACAATCAACAAACCCAACAATTACTTGAACGGATGATTGGGTTATTTAGCGAAAACGAGCAAGATCGTCATTATCTAATTGATCTATCAGTAAATGAGTTAATCACTCGATTATTACAACAACAAAGCCGCGATTTAATGCTCGCCAATTGCCAACAAACTATTGCATGCCCATTAACCGATGCCCTGCATTTTATTAAAGAACATCTTAATCAAACTTTAGATATCGATACTTTATGTAAAATAGCCTGCATGAGCCGTAGTAAATTTTACCAGCAATTCAAGCTCGCCTTTGGGCAAAGTCCGGCCATGTGGCAACAACAGCTAAGATTAAAGAAATCTCGCCAACTTCTACAATCAGGACAACAAATAAGTCAAGTTTGCTACGATCTTGGCTTTACCAACCCCAGTCACTTTAGCCGTTTGTTTAAGCAAAAATTTGGTGTTTCACCTAAACAATGCAAGCATTAATATTCATCTATTAAGAATTTTTAACTAAATTAAAAGTTTTTATTGACTCGAACGCAATTGCAGATTATTTTCCCGCTGATGTTTTTATCGGCATAACAATAGCGGCATGCATCCCCTGCACCGTCTGGCGCCAAGCCAACGCATTTTACTGTGTCGCAATTGTGCTAAACCCACCGCGAAACCTAACAGTGACTTCTGCGTGCAAAAGCAGTGACTTGGAATATCAGCCGTTGGGCTAACATTCTTTGTTTTTGTTAAGCAGTTTGAGCCAATTACTCAAATGCTTTTTATTTTGTGAATACTTAAATGCTCGAACCTTCTGCGTTAAGTCTTGTGCCGCCAGTTGTAGTGGTGGTTTTGGCGATCGTGCTACGTCGTCCTATTTTATCTTTGCTGATCGGTGCCCTTGTTGGCCTTGCTATGCTAAATCCTGTTGAAATGCTTAGCAACTTTGCTGCGGCATCATTAAAAGTAATGGTAGATGAAACAATCGGCTGGCTTATTTTAGTGTGTGGTGGCTTTGGTGCGTTAATCGCATTACTAGTGCGAACCGGTGGTGCAGCAGCATTTGGTAGTTTTGCGCTGCGTTTTTGTAAAGGCCCACGCTCATCTTTACTCATGACCTTTTTACTTGGTATCGTTATTTTTATTGATGACTACCTCAATGCGCTTACCGTGGGTGAAACCATGAAACGCATTACCGATAAATTCAAAATTAGCCGTGAGATGCTTGCTTACGTAGTTGACTCTACCGCAGCGCCAATTTGCGTATTAGTACCACTGTCTACATGGGCAGTATTTTTTGGTGGCTTATTGGTTGATAACAACATCGCCGTCGAAGGCCAAGGTATTGCCGTGTATATTCAAGCAATCCCCTATATGCTGTATGCATGGTTTGCCGTGTTACTTGTGCCATTAGTGGTACTTGGTGTTATCCCTTTATTTGGGCCGATGAAAAAAGCCCAATTACAGGCAATGCAAGAACAACCGCAAGTAGATCCTGCACAGTACAACGAAGTGCAAACTGCCGATGAATACGCAGTAAAAGCCGTTGAAGAAAGCTTTGAAAGCGCAGACAGCCACGGCAAACTGTACAACTTTTTACTGCCTATTTTATTGCTCGTTGCGTTCACTGTGTATTTTGACATTGATGTATACAAAGGGTTATTAGCGACATTCGCCGTGACGCTTCCATTTTATATGCTGCAAAAGCTAATGCCATTTGCCGAAATGATTGAAAAAATGCTCGATGGTTTTAAAAGCATGTTGCCAGCAATAGGAACTGTGATCGCCGCATTTATTTTTAAAGATGTGTGCGACCAACTACTATTACCACAGTTTGTAATTGATTCCTTAAGCCCATTCATGACCGCAGGCTATTTACCTGCAGTGGTGTTTTTAGCAATGGCAATTTTGGCGTTTGCTACAGGCTCAAGCTGGGGTATTTTTGCGGTAACAATTCCTATTGTGATGCCTCTGGCAGTCGCGGTTGATGCAAATATACCGCTGGTGATTGGTGCGCTGTTATCTGCCTCATCATTTGGTAGCCAAGCATGTTTTTACTCAGATTCAACTGTCCTTGCAGCCCAAGGTTCAGGCTGTAACTTAATGAGTCACGCAATTACTCAATTGCCCTATACACTCATCGCAGCTGCCTGTGCATTTGTCGGGTTTTTAGTGATTGCTTAAGGTGCATAAATCTAAAAAAAATCGATTACAGTTTCCTGTAATCGATTTTAACGTTTTGCGTTTTTATCTAAATTATTACTAAAACTTCCCAACCGATTTCACTGAATCGGTTAGCGATGCAGCATTAATGTAACCAATCATACTTGGATTTTTACCTACTAAATCAATTACCTCTGCATCATTAGTCACTTCTTTAGGAGGCGAGCCTTTACCTGTAAAAATAAGCTTTGACCAGTATGCTTTTAACTGGCTACCTGATTTTGATAAAACATTCGCATCAAACTCTTGGCGTGCTGTAGAGGCTTCCTCTTGATTCAATGGAACAGCTTGATTGCCATCAGAAAATGATTTGGCCTTGCCTAAAAAGAGCTTTGAAATCTCAGATTGATCAAAACTACTATTATTTGTAGGATGAACAACAACAACTACCTCCGCGTTTACTGAATAACAACTAAGCAATAAAAGTGGTAAAAGTATCTTTTTTAACAACATCATAGCGTATTCCTTAAAATACCAAGTCAATGCCAAGTGTGATCGACTCACTATCACCTGCAACAGCTAAATCAAATGATTTATCATTCACTTTATCAAACTGGACTTTAAAAGCCGCTGAAGAATGAAAATCCCAGCGTATTCCGACTGACGTTGTATTGTGCTGTTCACCATCATCGGCATCTTCTTTAAATTGAGAGTAAGAAACATAAGGAGTAATTGTGTCTAAACGGTAACCTAGCGTAATCATTGAAGTGTCAAGGTTGCCATTCAAATCCAACCGGTTTAACTCTGTTAATATAAATAAACTTTCAAAGTCTAAGTTAACTGCAACACCATAAAACTTACCTGTACGGCTAGTTTCACCGTCAAATAATACTCGCTCACCACTACGGTAGCGCTCATTTTTGTAAGTCATATGGGTTAATCTAACTTCGAACCACTCTTTATTTAATTGCAATACCCCACCTAACATATCACGCCAAATTTCACGTGTTGGCTCTTTGAAAAAAAACTCACTAAGGAGCTTATTTTCTGTATCATCCTCTTCTCCATAATAAAGATTGCCCATTACAGACCAATCACCAATTTCACCGCTGTATAGTGCATTTACGCCGTTGTAGTTAAATATTTGCCACGTATAATTATCCGCAGGCGGACGCATCCATACATAGGCGTAACCTACATCATAAAAATCCGAATAATAAAACAGGGGCAATCGTTTTTTACCTGCTTGAACAGTCCAATTTTCATTAATCTCATATGAGAGATAAGCCCATTCAATTTTTGCATCAAAATCATTAGCGCCTCGAGCAACTAGTTGGCCTGTCACCGATAGTCCATCAGCTAAATCAGCGCTAATTTGTAGCCCAAATAAGCTCTCTGGTTTAAACGAAACATCTTCGTCGTAAGACGATACTATTGGATAATCGGCCAAAAAAGTAGGTGGTATATCGTACTGCGGGACCCCACTTCCAGATAAAACTTTACCAGCATTAATACTAGTAAACCCTGATAAGTTGATCTCGCCATAAGAAGCACCTGTAAACAGGATGCAATTTACAGTTAATAACCAATACAGCTTTTTCATCATCTGCGTTACCTTATGATATTAGTCTTTTGCAATATGCATTATTAAAGTTAGACCACAGATGAAAATTTTGCCTACTATACCTAAGCTTCCGCCCCAAATTAATTACAAAATAACAACAAAATTAAAACATCAGTGATAATCGATTTAATTAATTAGTACTAAATTATTTGGAGTTCACGACCTTTTCTACCTCTTATTGTAAAAACTTTAGGCTTACTCTGAGTATAAAGTTTACAGCCTCATAAATAGTTCAAAACCAGCGAACCACGTGACTTTTACCAATTTATGCGCTGCAAATAGCATTTATTTTAATTAACCTCGACTATTACTTGTATGTGCTCCCTTAAAAAGCGGATAATTGCAGCTAAATGAAAATACACTGACAAAGTCTGGCGCAAACACCTATTGGCCTTACTTATTAGTGCGCACGAAGGTGGACCAACTCAATGGAAATTAAAGTTAATTTTCTCGATAATCTTAGATTAGAAGCTAAGTTTGACGATTTCTCAGTCATTGCGGATCAACCAATCCGTTATAAAGGCGATGGCTCTGCGCCAAGTCCGTTTGACTACTTTTTAGCATCTTCGGCTTTATGTGCTGCGTACTTTATTAAAGTGTATTGTAATGCCCGTGATATCTCGACTGACGGTATTCGTGTTGCGCAAAACAACATTGTTGATCCTGAAGATCGTTATAACCAAATCTTCCAAATCCAGGTTGAACTCCCTGAAAGTATTTCAGAAAAAGACCGCACCGGCATTTTACGCTCTATTGATCGTTGTACCGTAAAGCGTGTTATTCAAACCATACCTGAATTTAAAATTGATGCCGTAGAAAGCTTAGATAACGACGCGCAAGCCATGTTAATGGCAAAATCAGAAGGCAGCGAAAACACCTTTATTTTAGGTAAAGATTTACCGCTTGAGCAAACCATTGCTGATATGACTGCGATTTTGGCTGACTTAGGCATGAAGATTGAAATTTCATCATGGCGTAATATTGTACCAAACGTCTGGTCATTGCATATTCGTGATGCTGCATCACCGATGTGCTTTACCAATGGTAAAGGCGCCAGCAAAGAAAGCGCATTATGTTCAGCCCTTGGCGAGTTTATTGAACGTTTAAACTGTAACTTTTTTTACAATGACCAGTTCCTTGGTGAAGAAATTGCCAACAGCGAATTTGTTCATTACCCGAACGAAAAATGGTTTCAGCTCACTGATGATGACTCACTACCAGAAGGTATTTTAGACGACTATACCTTGAGCATTTACAACCCTGAAGATGAGCTGTGTGGCTCGCACCTTATCGACACTAACTCTGGTAATGTTGAGCGAGGTATTTGCTCGATCCCATATGTGCGTCACTCTGACGGCGAAACTGTATACTTTCCATCAAACTTGATTGAAAACTTGTTTTTAAGTAACGGCATGAGTGCGGGTAATAACTTTGCCGAAGCCAAAGTACAATGTTTATCTGAGATTTTTGAACGTGCTGTTAAACGCCAAATCATCGAGCAAGAACTGGTATTGCCAGACGTACCAGAAGCGATACTTGCTAAATATCCTAGTATTGTTGCCGGTATTAAAGGCTTAGAAGAGCAAGGCTTTCCGGTTGTTGTAAAAGACGCATCTCTAGGCGGGCAATTCCCTGTCATGTGCGTAACGTTAATGAACCCGAAAACCGGTGGCGTATTTGCTTCATTTGGTGCACACCCAAGTTTTGAAGTGGCCCTTGAACGTAGCTTAACAGAGCTATTACAAGGTCGCAGCTTTGAAGGTTTAAACGACGTACCTAAACCAACATTCAACAGCATGGCAGTATCTGAACCTGAAAACTTTGTTGAACACTTTATTGATTCAACCGGTAAGATCTCATGGCGCTTTTTCAGTGCTAAACACGATTATGACTTTGTGGAATGGGATTTTTCAGGTACTAACGAAGAAGAAACTGCTAGCTTATTTGGTATTTTAAAAGCCTTAGGTAAAGAAGCTTATATTGCTGAATTTTCAGATCTTGGCATCGCATGCCGTATTTTAGTGCCTGATTATTCAGAAGTTTACCCTGTCGAAGACTTAATTTGGGATAACACCAATAAAGCCCTTAAATACCGTGAAGATATTTTAAATCTGCACAGTTTAGATGAAGACCAACTTGCCGACTTAGTTGAGCGCTTAGAAGACAGCCAGCTTGATAATTACATCGATATCATCACCTTAATTGGCGTTGAGTTTGACGAAAACACCGTGTGGGGTCAGTTAACTATTCTTGAGCTTAAGCTGCTAATTTACTTAGCATTAGGCGATTTAGAAGCGACCATGGAACTGGTTGAAACCTTCTTACAGTTTAACGATAACACTGTTGAACGCGGGTTATTCTACCAAGCAATGCACGCGACTTTAGAAGTTGCGCTAAATGATGACTTAGAAATTGAAGACTACATTCACAGCTTCACCCGCATGTTTGGCCAAAAAGTAATGGATGCAGTAGTCGGCTCTATCAATGGTGATGTGATGTTCTACGGTTTAACTCCAACCAATATGCAACTTGAAGGGTTAGATCGTCATCAGCGTTTGATCGACAGCTATAAAAAACTGCATGGGGCTCGCGCTGCAAGAGCCAAATAACTATTGTCAGCGCGAGATTTGCGTAGGCGGGAGTTTATATCGCGCTGTTGCTCTTTCTGCCGGACAATAACTTCTTAAATTTAAGCACCTAGCAATGGCAGGTGCTTTATTTTTTTATAGCGCAAAGCCAACGATATACAATGGGCTAGCTCTTTAGCTGGCACGGTTTGATTAAGCTTAAACACCAAAGCACGGTTACCTTCATAGCTAAACGTATCACCATAAAGCTCTTTGAAGGTTTCAATAAGTTTAGTTTTACAGTTAAAGTAAATACAAAATTGCTCAGCTGATTTTGGTTTGTGATCAAAACGAATGGTAGTGCCTATTTTTGAAATATAACTCGGCTCTCCCCACTTGAGTGTTTCTTCAAGTTCAGTGATACCATCCTGCTTTGCAACACGGAATATAATCTCTCGAACTTCATTTAAGACAACTACAACCTGTGAAGGGTAAGTCGTAAACTTTTGTTGTACTTGCTCATCCATTTGATCACCCTTGCTTAAAAAGCATTTACTCTGATAGCTGATACCGATAATGCCCTGTAATTTTATAGCGAAACAGCACGTCTTCACGCTGCGGCCCTGCGCCTATGTTATGCACTATCAATGGGGTTTTGTTATCTGCAGTGTATGTATCTACCACGATACCGATATGCGGCAAATTGCCCGGCAGCATCCACGTGACAATATCGCCTGCTTTATAGGTCTGAGCATTATTAGTTATGGGCAGCACTGTACCGTGGCGTTGAAAAAAAGCCTGTAAATTAGGCACGCGACGATGATCAATATTACTATCGGGTTTAGTTAGCCCCCATATTCTTGTTGATGGATAGACTGAAAAATTATCGCGCATATCTTCATGAACTAACTTTTGTAAATCGATACCCAGTGCTCGGTAGCTGCGAATAATCACATCTGTGCATACGCCAATATTGGCAGGTACATCGCCATTTGGATAGGCAATACGGTGATAAGCGCCGTCATAGCGCACGCTTTGTGTTGTTCTATCATTTGCAGCGTTTACAAAATCATCAGCAAATGAGTTGGCTAAGCTATAAAAAGGGCTTAGCAGTAGCAATATGGACACTATCTTATTCATCAAAATCCTAGCGGTTTGAGCTGTTCCTTTTTTATATAGTTACACTGTACGTACATTTTGTAAATTATTTAAAAGATAATGATTCATAAAAAAAAGCCCAAGCAAATCGCTTGGGCTTTAATCTTTTTCAACGCTTCAATTAGCTAAATTACTTTTGCAATTTAATGCCATTAAAGTGCGCTTGTAAGTCTGTTACCAATGTTTGTTTTGGTAAATCTGCAAACGGTTTGTCGGCAAATTTGCTACCACGAAGCTGTACGTTTAAACGCGCAGCTTGTGGGTTTAACATAGTTTGCTGGTAGTAGTCTTTAATATCTGCAAGCGTGACTTTTTCAACTTCAGCGATTAACTTATCCTTTGAATCAAAATCAAAGTTTTCACGATACCAATCGCCAATAAGTGGGCCCATTTCATCGCTAAGATTTTTAGGCTGCTGTTTAAGCGACACTAATACGGCGTTTTTAAGTTGAGCAAACGTTTCTTCGCTCATGTTATCAAGCTCTACTGCATATTGCATTTTGAACTCTTCAAAACGCGCTTGCATGGTTTTTACATCTTTTACCGGGGTTTGAATAAACAAGCCAATCGCTGAGTAATCTTCAATCGGCCTTGCTAAACCACCAACCGCATACGCTAATTGCTCTTCAGTACGTAACTTGTCAAACGCGACGGTGCTAAAGTGACCTTGTAAGACTTGCGCTTGCGCTTTTTGCTTATAGCCTGCAATCGGGTGTACGGTCATATCAATGATAGCTACATCAGCCACATCAATATCTTTTTGCAATACAATCGTTTCGCCTGGTTGCGGTAACCACGCTTTACTGCGCGCAAATTCAGTGCTTATATGCGCCGCTGGTAAAACTGCCGTTAACTCTTTAGCTATCGCTTCAACATCTGTTTGGTTATAGTTACCATAAGTAAACACCCGCATTTCGTTATTAGCGAAGGTATGCTGTTTAAGCTGCTCAAAATCTGCAATGGTTAATGCTTTTGCCGTATTGATCAGTGCATCGGTGTCAAAGCTGCCAGTTCGTATTAATTTAGAATACTCACCAAACGCTTGATAATAAGGGAATTGTTTTTGGGCGTTTAATAAATCACGTTGGTAACGATCAAGCGCTTGAGCAAAACCTTGCTCAGTTACTTGCACATCAATATTTGTCAGTGCTTGCGCGAGTAAAACATTTTGTTTATCGGTAAAACCACTCATTGAAAGGATAAGTCCGTTACTTGCTTCAAGGCCAACACTCATACCTGCCACGGCAGCTTCGGTACTTAGCTTGCTTTGTTGTAAGTTAAATAAGTCAGACCATACTGAATAAAGTACTTTAGCTTTGATATCCGTCAAAGCATCTGGGGTATTTAAGTAAACTTCGACCAAACCTTTCGGTTGCTCAGCAAAATTTTGACTCGCTTGACGCCATACTTTTACGCCATTTTTATCATATACCAGCTTAGGGTGTTTTTGCTCTGCAAATTGTGCTGTTTTAATCGCAAAACTCTCTGGTAATAAACGGTTTACCGTGGGTAATGCTAAGGCAAACTGACTAGGCTTACTCCAGCTGGCAATTTCAGCATCACTGATATCTTCAATGCGGTATTTACCATCGTAAAAATGCAATTGTGAATCGGTTTCTTCTTGCTGTGAGGTATACCAAATACGTAGAGTATCAGCATTGAGTTGCGCAAGTACGTTGTTGATCGCAGCTGCATCAAACTTAGCATAATAAAAAGGCGCATTAATAACGTGGTTTAGTGGATAATCTTGCATGCTACCAGTTAAATTACTGACATAGCCAAATTCATCGCCTTTTTCTAAAAATTGAAATTCATTATTAAGTGAAGTGCGAATTTCATTAAAGTATTTACTATCTACACCTTCTTTTTTGATCAAATCAATATATTGCATTATTGTTGCAACGATCGTTTCACGGTTTTTCATGCCTTCGTCTGTTAATTGCACATTAACCGTCAGCGCACCGTAATTACCATATTGGGTTGGTGCTGCCCCGGCTGAAAGTTGTGAAACCCAGCCTTTATCACGCAAAATTTGCGCCGGGCTACCTTGCATTTCATTGCTTAATAAGTATGCTACAAAACGGTTAGGTTTAACGGCAAACTCATTGCTGTTATCGGTAATAGTAAAATCAAGTTGTAACTCTTTTACGTCTTCATTCGGCGCGTAGTGAACGCGTTTTCCACCTACGTTATCAAAATCTAGCTTTGTGGTAACAGTTGGTTTGTCGATCTTTTTATCTTCAATATCAGCGAAGTATTTTTGTGCTTTCGCTTCCATTTCCGCAAGTGGTAGATTTGAAATCATTGCTACTTTCATAATGTTAGAAGAGTAGTATTTATTATAAAAATCAACGGTTTCTTTATGTAGAGAGCTACCGTCTTTATCACCTAATGTTTCAAGATTACCGATTAAAAAACGATTAGCTGGATGATCGCCCATCATTTGTCGGGCAAGCTTAAACTGACCAAAAAAATCCATCTCGCGACGCATTGACCATTCGGCGTTTACTGCGTTTTTTTCTTTATCGGTGTATTCTGGGTAAAGCTTAGGGGATTTAAAAAAGTCAGCAAAACGATCCAATGCTTCATCGTAAGCATCGTTATTTACTTCAAACATGTAATTAGTAATATCTAACCATGTATAAGCATTGTGGGCGCCGCCGTTTTTAGTCATAAAATCAGAGTAACCCTTGGTATCTGGGTAACGATCTGTGCCTAAAAATAGCATGTGCTCTAAATAATGCGCCATTCCCTGCTGGCTGATTGGATCATGTAATAAACCAACACCCACACTCAATGAAGCGGCTGATTTTTCAGCAGTTGGATCCGACACTAAAATTACTTCAATCTCATTCGCAAGTTTAAGGGTTTTATATTGACGAGTATCGTTGGGACTTATTACCAGCGTATCTGAAAGTAATGACGTTTGCTGCTGTACCGCTGTGGTGGTAGTGCCGCAGCCACTTAATACTGCTAAAGCAATAGCGCTTAAAGTAATTATTTTTTTCATATTGAGAATGTGATCCATACTTATTTGTTGTTTGAATGATCGGTAAAATTCAAAACGCTTGCAATCATTTTTCTAAATACTTTGTAACACATTGTGAATTATAAAGACAAACTGCTAGGCTTAAAGCTAGGTTATTTATCAAATGAGACTCTTAATGGAAAAATATGTATTACTCGCGATGTTTTCTCAGGTACTACTCACTTTTACGGTAATGGTAGTCATGGGCCGCCGCCGTTTTAGTGCGGCGCGTAACAAAACGATTACTATGCAAGATTTTGCCACTATGCAATTAAATAATGCGGGTGATGATGTACATATTGCCGGTAGAAACTTTATTAATCAGTTTGAAATACCAGTGCTATTTTTTGTAGCCTGTTTAGCTGCTTTACAGCTCAATGCAGCGGGTTATGTATTTATTACTTTAGCCTGGGGTTTTGTGATTTCGCGCGTCATTCACAGTATTATTCATTTAGGCAGCAATAGCGTAAAACCTCGCTATTATAGCTTTTTGCTTGGCTGTTTACTGGTTTTAACTATGTGGGTGTTATTAGTAATGCGGGTATTTGCACTCTAAAGCGTTACGTTTGCTATCAGGACACATAACCCGATAGCAAGTATATACCTTTAAGCTGCGCGGCGGCGTTTAAAGCCAAGCAATAATAATGGTAGTAACCAGCTCATACTACCACTTGAGCTATCCCCATCATCAGGCTGAGTTGGAGTTGAATCGTCAATTAGCGTATTTTCTTTTGGAGATAAATTTACTGACGAATTTGGATCATTATCCAGTACCACAACACTATTGATCGACACTAAATTAGCAATAGTCAGCGTAGTATCTGCACTTGCACATTGGTCTTTAGTGAGATTAACTACCGGTATTTCACCGCAATGCACTAAAGCAGAGATCTTATCAAGCACTGCATAACTATCTGCTGTAATCTGACCAAATACGGTAAAACCGCCATTTTGCTTATCTAAATTTGCACTATTATCTTTGAGATTAAAAAACCATTGACTGGTGGCGCTATTTTTATCACCGCCGACTTTTGCCATGGCAATCGTGCCTTTTACATTCGATAGTTCTGGCTCATTCACAACAGCTGATGACGTTGTGATCGCTTTAAAATCATCGGTAAAAGTAAAGCCTCCGCCTTGAATAATAAAGTCCTTGATTGAACGGTGGATCACGGTTTGGTTGTACGCATCACTTTGTATATAACTTAAAAAGTTCTCGACCGTTTTCGGAGTCTGTTGATCAAACAAATCGACCTTAATAGCGCCTTGTGAAGTTTGCATTTCAACTACAGTGGCATGGCTTGCAAATGAGGTTGCGGTTAACAAACCGCACAGTAATAGTTTTTTCATTATTATATCTATCCTGAAGAATGTTGTGGTTATGTGAATTTAATGCAAATAATAAAGAACTCTTGTGGAGATTACGATAGCAAAACGTACCTTTAAACAAATCAAACCGAATTGATTACATTTAAATTACATGTAATTACATTATCTTGTTATTCACTCACGTTATAAATAAATTTTGTTTAAAACGAAATCGTCTTAATAGCCGAGTTTATTTTGTTAGTATTATTTATAACAATAAAACACACACAACAGGATTAACAACTATGTCGTATGAAGAGCAACACATCTGTGATTTTGGCTTACACCAAGGAGAGGCGTACACTAAGTTACCGGCAAGCTTTTTAAACTGGATGGTGGGTAATAACCATGAAAAATCAGCATTAGCAGAACAAGAGTTACAGCGACGTCAATTAGCGGCAACTGGAAAGTTAAATTTCCAAGATGACATTAAAATAGAATAATTACGTTATTTTGCAATAAAACTAGTTTAAACTATGCGCTTAATAAATAGCACAACACTGACAACACGGGTCATATTATGCGCATATTACTTTCATTTTTCCTATTACTAAGCATTACTGCATGTAGTAATCATCAAACCTCCGTTCAACAAGCTGACACAGCAGATATTCACTATCTCACCATTTTACATACCAATGATAATCATGGCCGCTTTTGGCATAACGAAAAAGGTGAATACGGTATGGCTGCACGTAAAACCTTAATCGACCAGTTACGTGCTGATGCGCAGCAACAAGGTCACGCAGTGCTACTTCTATCTGGTGGTGATATAAATACAGGCATTCCAGAATCAGACCTGCAATTTGCAGAGCCTGATTTTAAAGGAATGTCATTAATTGGTTACGATGCGATGGCGATTGGTAATCATGAATTTGATAATCCACTGAGTGTTTTAAAACAACAGCAGCAGTGGGCAAATTTCCCGCTTCTTTCGGCTAATATAATTGATAAAAAAACCGGTAAAAATGCCTTCGAATCCTATAAGATTTTTAACAAACAGGGGCTGAAAATCGCCGTTATTGGTTTGACAACCACAGATACCGCTAAAATAGGCAACCCGCAGTATATCGGCGGCCTTGAATTTCAAGAGCCCGTTGCAGTAACCCAAGCTTTAGCTGAGAAAATCAAAGCACAATATCAACCGGATATCACGATTGCAGTAACTCATATGGGTCATTATGTTGATGCGAATTATGGCATAAATGCACCTGGCGATGTTACCCTTGCCCGCTCTTTACCGGCTCATACCCTTGATATGATCATCGGCGGTCACTCACAAGAACCTGTGTGCATGGCAAGCGAAAATAAAAATGACGATAACTTTAAACCCGGTATGACATGTAAACCAGACCAACAAAATGGTACGTGGATAATGCAAGCTCATGAATGGGGTAAATATGTCGGCAAAGCCGAGTTTAAACAAGAAAACGGCGTATTAACCTTATTAGATTATAAATTATTGCCAGTTAACTTATACGTTGATAAAACGCAAGCTGATGGTTCAATTAAGCCTGAGCTTGCCAACGAATACATCAAACCAGACGCTGCCTTAAAAACATTTTTAGCTGATTACCAAGCCAAAGGTGCAAAACAAATTGAAGGTGAAATTGGTTATGTTGATGCAAAGCTTGAGGGCGATCGCAATAAAGTTCGTTATCAACAAACCAACTTATCGCGCGTTATTGTGCAAGCACAAATGAATGTTGTTGGCGCCGATTTTGGTATCATCAGTGGCGGTGGCGTACGTGATAGTATTGCTGCAGGTGCAGTTAGTTATAAAGATATTTTAAAAGTACACCCTTTTAAAAATCGCATCGCGTATATTGATTGGCAAGGCCAAGAGCTTTGGGATTACCTTGAGACTGTAACTAGTTTCCCACCGGATTCTGGTGCTTATTTGCAATACCACAAATTAAGCTTCGAGCGTAACGATAATGCGCTGACTAAAGTGATGATCAACGGCAAAGCTTTGGATAAAAACAAAACCTATCGCATGAGCATTAATAGCTACAATGCATCTGGCGGTGACGGCTACCCGATACTGATAAATCATAAAGGATTTGTCAGCACTGACGAAACAGATGCACAGGCATTAAAACGCTTCTTTATTGAAAATAGTCCAGTCAAAGCCATTGAATTTGCTCCTAAATAATCAGAGCTTACCTCACACAGTTTAAGTATTAGCAGTGTGAGGTTTTTATTCTGAACTAACTCACTAACCAGGTTAAGGTTATTTGCCTATCACCTCTATATCATCTGCTTTGATATTCGATAAACCATAACTATGTAACCGTGACCGAGAGCCTTCACCATGTGCCTTAGGAGGGTAATATATTTCCTTCAGCTGTGAGTGTTCAATAAGTACCTCATCCAATGCAGCCCTAATTTCACTCAAGGTTTTTTCTAGACTGTTAGTAAAATTAGGCCGTTTACGAATAGTATGGCCAAGTTGTGTTAATCGGTAAAAATACTTATTAGCAAGTTCAATTAACTCATCCGGCACATCTTTGTTTTGATTAAGTGTCACGTCCGGATTCTCAACGCAAAACTCGATTAAAGCCAAGTAAAAACACAGTGGTTTGTTAGCTAAGCCAGCTTTTATCTCAGCGTTATCATTAATAGCCAAAACTTTGGCTTGCAAATCAATCACTAGTTTCACTTGCACATTAATCAGTGGAAGTTGCTCTACTTGTTCTTTTAATACTAAGTGTTTCAGCGATGTTCGGTTAATAAGTTCAGCCCACTTAGAAAATAAAAAAGCCAATAATAACAATACAATAAAGGTATAAATATCGCTTGTATGCCACCAACGCGTCTCAATTAAAAATGTAATCGCAACTTTTTGATCACTTGTTTCAAGATACTCTATCCGACTTTCGCGGCCATTATTTGTTAATGCCAGTGAGACATCATTGATGGTATTAACTTGAATTGGCTGTTGTATCAATTGCATATTCAAACGTTGTAGATAACCAACAATAGCATCATGATTACCCGAGTGTTTCAAAAAACGATTTGATAAGTCTAACCGAGGTAAATCTAGTGCAATTCGGTTTTCAATATCAGCCATTATTAAATCGTTATGTTGCGCCTGCTGCAGATAACTAGAGAGTTTAAACGTCAATAGCGCCGCACTAAAAATAAGCAGTGTCACGCCAAACAAGCGCTTATTATTCATCACGTTGCTCTCCTAAGAATTCAGCTTTACCCGCTGAACAATGCCAGTATGGTTCAACATGATTAAAATAAGTCGACACTTGCTGCTTAGATAATTGGATTAATTGAGATTGGATAGCGCACAGCAAATCAGTGTTCTCATGCTGCATTTTAAAGTACCAACGTGTGCCTATTACATTATCGCTGATTGGAGTTATATAATTTTTAGAAAAATGCGCCTGATCTGCTTCCTTCCAAAAAGAGGCTATTAAATCAACCTGTCCATTGGCTAATAACTCCCTAAGCTCATTATGTGAACTGGCGTAAGTAATTTTTAAATTTTCAAGGTTGATCCCTAAATCTTTAAACTTTTGTTTAGGTAGTATATGCCCCGATCGGCTTGTAGGATAATCAAGTAAGCCAATCCGTTTCCCCAAAAAGTATTGCTTGTTAATTTTTGGCTTTTCTTTAGCTGAAATAAAAAACGCAGTATAACTTGGAAAGCCAACCACAGGCTGGTAGTTATAGGTCGATTCAGCTTTGAAGGCTGACATAATGTTGTTTTTTGCTAAAATTAAATCAGCAATACCTTTACCAATGAACTCAATGCTATCGGCAGTACGGTAACCCCATAAAGCGATCACTTCGCCATATTGTTTTGCTACAACGGGATCTTCACACAGGTTTTGTGTTAAAGAACGAGCGACCTTTTGCGACGAGGCATAGACAATTAATTGCGCTTGGTTTTCTGTTGCCCTCGTCTGACAAAGACTAGATGTTTCAATTAAAGGCTTCAAGGTCCCCGTTGATGTAACCACACTCAGCTGGCCACTGAGCCAAACCAACAAAAAAAACAGTAACAAAACAGTAACAAAGAAGCTGTGTTGCAAAAGCAGCTGTTTAATTTTCAAAAGTTCAACAATCCAAAACGATTCATCCTTCTATTTGACCAATTTAAATTACTTATTACAACAAGTAATTTTACCCAAAACAGTTAAGCTTATGAATTAAAAGAACTATCAATGGGAAATTATGAATTTCTTTGAGTCCTTCCTATTTATCTCAAAATCAGGACAATTTGCGCCATAGAAGAGGCCGCTCTTGCCAAAGTAAGATCATTGAGGAAAACACAAATGTTACGCAAAATTACACATGGATTTAGTTATCTTTTAGTCGGCGCAGTACTTTTATCATCACAAAATGTATTGGCTTGGGGACAAAATGGCCACAGAATTGTCGGTAAAATTGCAGAAAATCACATAACAGACGCAACTAAAGCAGAGCTAAAAGCACTTTTAGGAGGGCAAAGCCTAGCGCAAATTGCTACTTGGGCTGATGAAATGCGCTCTGATCCGAGTCCTTTTTGGCAAAAAAAATCTTCTCGTTGGCATTACATTAACGCGCCAAGCAACTCATCTACATTTACTCACAACCACGATGAAAACTTAAATAAAGATAATGTAAGCAACATTCTTGAAGGGATGTATTTTGCCATCGATACACTACAAAACAAAAACAGCTCAATAGATGCCAAACGTTTTAGCTTACGCTTTCTTGTTCATTTAGTTGGCGATAGCCATCAGCCGTTTCATGCCGGACGTGCAGAAGACAGAGGTGGTAACCGTGTTAACGTTACCTTTTTTGGCCAGCCAACCAACCTGCACTCATTGTGGGACACTAAATTAATCGAAAATGAGAACCTATCATTCACTGAATTCGCGCAGTTTATTGATACTGATAATGCAGAAATAATTACCGAGTACCTAGCCAGTTCACCAGAGCAATGGGTAACAGAGTCACACAATTTAGCTGACAAACTATACAAGCTAAATAATGACGAGATTGGCTTTAGCTACATTTACGAAAATACACCGATTATTAAAACTCGCTTACAACAAGCCGGTATTCGATTAGCAGGATTATTAAATACGTTATTTGATAGTTCAGCAAAACCGTTAGCAAAGGCACTTAAGATGTCAGCTAACACAAACAAGTAATAAACCTTAACTTTCCACGGGAATCAACAAAATGAATAAGCTTCGCCTTTCGAAATTAACTGGGGCTGTGATCCTAGCCTTAGGTGTTTCTACAAGCGTAATGGCAGCAGATACCTCATCCGCTATGCGTGGTAAAATTACTACACCTTCTGGCACTGCAGCTGCAAATGTGAAAATTAAAGTTATTCACCAACCAACTGGCACTGTAAGCGAATTAACAACCAATGAAAGCGGTACCTTTATTGCCAATGGTTTACGTGTTGGCGGCCCTTACACTGTGTTTATTGATTCAGACCAATTTACCGATACCATGCTTGAAAACATATATTTAGAACTGGGCGATACATATCGTCTTAATTCTCAGCTTCAAGCAGCTAACATCGAAAAAATTGAAGTATCAGGCTATAAAATTATTCAGCAATCTGGTGGTTCAAGCAGTACCTTTGGCGAAGATACAATCAGTAACATGCCAAGCTTTAACCGTGACATTAAAGATATTGCCCGTCTAAATCCTTTAGCAAGTATCAATGGTAATGGCGAGTTAACTTTTGCGGGGAGCAACCCTCGTACTAACGGTCTAACTGTTGATGGTATCGGTCAAAACGATGACTTTGGTTTAAATTTTGGTGGCTACCCGACGTCTCAACCTCCTGTTTCACTTGACGCAATAGAGCAAGTTTCAGTTGACGTATCGCCTTTTTCAGCTTCTAAAGGTAACTTTGGCGGCGGTACAATAAACGCCGTAACGAAGTCTGGTACTAATGAATTCAAATTTTCAGGTTTCTATGAAACATCTACACCTGATATGGCCGGCGATGTTCAAACAATTAACGAAGAAGATACAGATGAAGCCGGTTATAAAACTTATTCAACAAATAAAGTAAAACCTATTCAAACTGAACAACGTTTTGGTTTTAATGTCGGTGGCGCAGTTATTAAAGATGAACTATTTTACTTTGTAAACTACGCACAGTGGTCAAGTGAGCAGGATTTAGAGTATGGCTTTGAAGATTCAGGTGCAGCGAATGAATTCAATATAACCGAAGACAGCTACAATCGCTTTATTGCTATTTTAAATGACGAATATGGTTTAACCGATTCATTAGCGGGGGCACCTGAAGACACCAATAAAAATTTATTGGTTAAGCTTAGTTGGAATGCCAGTGATGAGCATCGCCTAGATTTCACGTATCAATGGCAAGATGATCAAGATGAGCGTAACTTTAGTAAGGGTGGCAATAACATTGTATTAAAATCAAATACATATGCATATGTTACTAAGTTTAATAACTTTGCCACTAAGCTTTATTCTGATTGGACTGAAGACTTTTCAACAGAGATTGGTATTGCCTATAAAGATGTAACCTCTGACAGTGTTACTCGCTCTAACTTAGGTAGCATCACCGTAGAAGAAGATGGCAGAAATGGCCCTAGTTTTAATTTTGGTACTGATAGATATCGCCATGCTAATAAATCTGAAACTGAAAACTTAACACTGACACTTGATGCAACTTATCTAATGGACGAGCACGAAATAAACTTTGGGGCTCAATATGAGTCACTTCGTTTATATAACTTGTTTGCTGAGAACTCATTAGGTACATGGAAATTCACTAGTCTTGATCAATTTGCTAACCGCGAAGTGAGTGCATACAACTTCTCATATCAAAATGCGTACACTAATAATTCAGCAGATACCGCCTATGATGCAACACGTAGTCAATTAGCTTTATATATTGAAGATACCTTTTACTTAAATGATGACTTAGAAGTGACAGCTGGGCTTCGCTATGAGCGCTTATCATCTGATGATAAACCAACTCTTAATGAAAGCTTTCTAAACACCTATGGTTATAGTAATCAAGAAAACCTAGATGGTTTAGATATTATTCTACCTTGAGTTGGCTTTAAGTATTATGCAACTGAAGCATTAACTATCAACGGAGGAATTGGTCGTTTCCAAGGTGGCATTCCAAATGTCTGGTATAACAACTCATTTCAAAAAGATGGTATTACCCTCGTTTCTGCACCAAATAGTGTAATAAACGACTACTACCAAAATAACCCAGCAGATATCACTCAGGTCCCTGATGTTATAAAAAATTCGTTAGAGAAAGGCGCTGGAAGCACCGCTTACATTGATCCTGACTTCAAGCTACCTTCAAGTATTCGTGCCCAAGTTGGCTTTGAATATGAGTTTGATTCTGAACTATTAGGAAATGGCTTTAAATGGCAGGCCGAAATTGCTTACCACAAAAAAGAAAATGAAGCTGTATGGCATAATACCTCTATCCGTCCTATCGGTTTAGCTGCTGACGGCGAGCGTGTAATTAATGAAACCATCTACAGTGGTGCATTGAAAGATAATGTTGATATTGCAATGACTAATTCAACCGACGATGGTCGCTCTGTCATTATCTCTACTGGTATTGCTAAAGAATGGGATAACGGTTTATTTGTTTCTGCAAGTTATGCTCATCAAGATGTTACTGAGTCTTCTGTTGGATCAGCGTCGCAAGCTGAAGGTAACTATAAGCATAATATTACGGCTAATCGTAATCAAGATGTGGCAGCACGTGGCTTTTATGAAGTTGAGCACAGTTTCAAAATTAACTTAGGCTACAATGCTGAGTTTATTGCCGGTTATGCGACTAAATTTAATATGTATTTTGAACGCCGTTCTGGTCGTCCATTTAGTTATACAATGAATATGTATAAAGATGCTCACTTAGGCGACACAAGTTCTTTATTTAGCAACAGTGCTTATTTGGCCTATATTCCAACGGGTGCTGATGATGCGAATGTCAATTGGGCTGATTCTGAAATGAATTGGGCACAATTAGCAGAGCGTTTAGATCGCGCAGGTATCTCTCAACGCGGCGGCATTATCGGTAAAAATACTGGAACGCAGCCTTGGGTTACCACCATGGACATCAGCATTAAACAAGAAATCCCTGGCTTTGCTAACGGCCATAGTGGCGAGCTATACCTTATGATTGATAATTTCGCTAACCTACTTAATAGCGATTGGGGTATAGAAAAGCGCTTAGGCTATTCAGACCAATCAATTTATGATTTTGGTGGTCTTGATGACCAAGGACGCTATATTATTGATAATAGCTTCGGTGGCGCTGATGTAAGAAACTATAGCCAAATAACGAGCTCATCAACATGGCAAGCTAAGATTGGTATCAGCTACAAGTTCTAATTTTTAAAACTCTATGTAAAACCCGCTTTTAGCGGGTTTTTTTATGCATAAAGCACTGGGTTTCATACTTTTGTCATATTTAATGAGTAGATTGACTCATGGGTACTAAATTGCTCGAAAAACCGCAGTTTTGTTCTAAACTACTTTTATTACAAATTTATGTGCAATGTAACTTATTTGTAATGAAATAATAGGGTACAATTTAGCTGCTTGGAAAATCCGAGCAAATTAATACCAAAACTAAAAATATTACACCTTACACGGGAAATTAATAATGAAAATTCAACTACGCAAAACAGCACTTTCACTTGCTATCGCAGCTTGTGTTGGCGTAAGTGGCGCAGCGTTTGCAAATGAAACTGCATCATCTGTAAAAGGCCAAATCACAGGTCCAAATGGCAACCCAGCCACTGGTACTCAAATTACTATTATCCACTTACCTTCTGGTTCAACAAAAACAACAACAGTAAATGAACAAGGTAACTTCTCTACAAAAGGTTTACGCGTAGGCGGCCCATATAAAATCATTGTTGATTCTGATAAATATGAAGATACTCAACTTGATGATGTTTATTTAACACTTGGTCAAACTTACCCAGTAACTGTTGCACTTCGCTCGCAACAAATGGAACAAATCGTTGTTAGTGGCGCGCCAATTAGCGCTCAATCAGGCAGCACAGGTCCAGCTGCTTATTTCACTTTAGATGATTTAGAAAACAAACCAGCTATTAACCGTGACTTAAAAGATATTATTCGCGCTGATCCACGTATCTATATCGATGAAACAAACGCTGGTGCTATCAATTGTGGCGGCGGTAACCCACGTTTTAACAGCTTAACTGTTGACGGCGTTCGTATGAACGATAACTTTGGCTTAAACTCAAGTGGTTACCCTACTGAAAGAATGCCTTTCTCGTTTGATTCAATTGCACAAGTTGCAGTAGAACTTGCACCATTTGATGTTCAATATGGTGGTTTTACTTCATGTAACATTAACGCCGTAACAAAGTCAGGTACCAACGAAATCACTGGTGGTTTCTTCTATGATTATACCAATGACTCAATGTCAGGTGACTCAATTGAAGGCGAGAAACAAGAGCTTGGTGATTACTCAGAAAAACGTTACGGCTTTAACGTAGGCCTTCCTCTTATTGAAGATAAGCTATTCTTATTCACTTCTTATGAGAAGCTTGAAGGCGCACAAATTTTTAATTATACGCCATTTGCTAACGGTCGAATTGATCAAGCAACTATTGATCGCGTTACCCAAATTGCTATCGATAAATATAATTATGACCCAGGTACTATGGTACCTAGCATGCCAGTTGAAGATGAAAAAATCTTAGTTAAGCTAGATTGGAATATTAACGAAGCTCACCGTGCAAGCTTTGTTTATAACTATAACGACGGCTTCAGCCTAGCCCAGTCAGACGCAGATTCTAGCGAAATCGCTTTATCTAATCATTTTTATGAGCGTGGTGCTGAGCTACAATCTTACGTAGCATCAGTATATTCAGATTGGACTGATAACTTTTCAACTGAAGTTCGCGTAGGTTACTCAAAACTTGATAATCGTCAAAATTCACTTGATGCAGCATCTGGTTTTGGTGAGTTTAGAATCGATACTGGTGATATTGATATTTACATGGGTCCTGATGACTCTCGCCAAGCGAACAAACTTAAGTATGATAATTTATCACTTAAATTAGGTGGTACATATTACCTTGAAGACCATGAGCTATCATTTGGCTATGAGCGTGAAGAGCTTGATGTTTTCAACTTATTTGTACAGCATAATGAAGGTGAATACCGTTTTGGTTCTATTGAAGAGTTTGAAAGCGGCTTTGTAGACAGAATTTACTATGGTAACGCTTCAAGCCAAAATCCTGATGATGCCGCGGGTGAATTCAAATATGCACTGAATACAGTGTATTTCCAAGATAAGTTTGCACTTATTGATTATGATGTAACATTTACTGCAGGTCTTCGTTATGACTGGTATACCAGTGATGATACACCAACTTATAATGCTAACTTTGAAGAACGTTATGGCTATTCAAATAGCCAAAATCTTGATGGGGTTGACTTACTTCAACCACGCTTAGGTGTTAACTGGATATATAATGATCAGTTAGAATTGCGCGGCGGTATTGGCTTATATTCAGGTGGTAACCCTAACGTATGGATTTCTAACAGCTATTCAAACGATGGTGTTCGTAATGTTCAAGTTAATCAAAGAAATATCCAAATCCTTGGTCCTGATGCAATAGCATTCAATGGCGCAGGTCAACCTGGTTACGATATTCCACAAGGCTTATATGATAAAGTAGGCCAAGGTGGTGCTGATGCTGATGTAAATGTGACGGATCCTAACTTTGAAATTCCATCAGAATGGAAATTCTCACTAGGTGGTACTTATATCACTGAAAGCGATTATGTGTTTAATGTTGACTACCTTTATACCGATAAGCAAGATTCAGCCATTGTTAAAAACTTAGCATATGAAAAAACTGGTGTAGCGCCAGATGGTCGCCCAATTTACAATGGTGGTTCAGACTTCTTGTTAACCAATGTTAAAGGCGATGATGCTTACTCGCATATTCTGTCTCTTGCAATGAACAAGTCATTTGATAATGGCATCGATTTTGCTCTTTCTTATGCATATACAGTGTCTAAAGATGTTAACCCGATGACTAGCTCTGTAGCATTTTCTAACTATCATTACGTTGCGGTGTCTGATTCTGAAAACCCAGGTGTGGCAACATCTAACTATGAAATTCCGCACCGCTTTACGATGAGTTTAGCGTATAGCCATGAGTTATTTGATGGTTACGAGACTAAGTTCAACCTATTTGGTCAAGCACAACAAACAACACCTTACTCATATGGATTTGACTCAAGATCAGGTGGTATGGGATACAACGATGCTGCTCGTCAATTATTGTATGTACCAACACTTGACGACAGCCAAGTTGTTTATGGTGCAGATTTTGATCAAGCAGCCTTTAATGAGTGGGTTGAAAGCGAAGGCCTAACTCGCGGTAAAATCAATAACCGTAACAGCATTGATGGTGATTGGTGGGTTACGTTCGATTTCAAAGTTGAGCAAGAATTTATGGGCTTTACTGATGATCAAAAAGGCTCAGCATACTTTGTTATCAAAAACATCGGTAACATGCTAAATGACGATTGGGGCGTGCTGAAAAGCGGCAGCGCATTACAAAACGCTGTAACGACTGAAATTGTTAATGGTCAATACGTTTACACCAGCTTTAATGATCCAGCAGGTGCAAGTGTAGAAACTAAGCCGTCACTTTGGGAAATGCGTGTAGGTGTTAAATACACATTCTAATTTGCTAAAGTAACTTACAAATTAAATTAATTTTAAAGCCCATCTTTTGATGGGCTTTTTGTTTTATTCATCTAATTTACTAGTTAACTTATCTAAACAACTAAGCAAGGTTTGATACTCGGCTTGAGTTAAAACATCCAACAGATTCTTCTCCCACGCTAAAGCAGCTGGGGCTAATTGCTGATACAAGCCCAACCCTTGCTCACTCAACGCTAACAAGCTGGCGCGTTTATCTGCTGGATCGATTAAACTCACTACATAGTGTTTATCTATCAATGCCTTAATAGCACGCGATACCGTGGATTTATCCATTGCTGCTTGCTCGCACAATGCTTTCGCGTTGCTTTGTCCAAACTGGGCTAAATTAAACAAAATACGCCACTGAGGAATGCTTAAATCACTTTGCTGTTGATACACGGGTGCAAACTGTTCACTCATTTCACTGGCTAAGTTAGCCAGACGATAAGGTAAAAATGTCTCTAAATCGAGTGCCATAACGGCTATGTCCTCTTAATTTACAATCATGTTTAAGTGTCCATAAATATGTACAGTGACAAAAAGCACGATGTTTGAATTTAGTCTCACTTGAGAGTATCTTACAGTAAAACATAAAGGAGTCGAGTGATGACCAGCGAATTAAAATATATGACAGGATTTGGCAATGAGTTTGAAACCGAAGCTCTGCCTGGCGCATTGCCTATTGGGCAGTTTAGCCCGCAAAAAGTAAAATACGATTTATACGCTGAACAATTTAGTACCACCGCATTTACCGCGCCGCGTGCTGATAACCGCCGCACTTGGATGTACCGTATTCGCCCATCGGTTGTCCAAGGTGATTACAGCGCAATTGATAACGGTTTAATTCGCACCGCCCCAATTACCGAAGTCCCGACTCCACCTACAATGCTTCGTTGGGATCCAATTGATATTCCAACCACACCAACCGATTTCATTGATGGTTTGATCACTATGGCTGCAAACGGCAGCGCCAATGGCCAAACAGGAATTGGCATCCATGTTTATGTAGCGAATAAATCAATGACTGATCGTTATTTTTATAATGCCGACGGCGAAATGTTATTTGTGCCGCAGCAAGGTCAGTTACTGCTGAAAACAGAATGTGGTAATTTAATGATTAAAGCGGGTGAAATCGCAGTGATCCCGCGTGGCATTAAATTCCAAGTCGTTTTGCTCTCTGATACTGCTCGTGGTTATATCTGTGAAAATTATGGTCATGCTTATGTGTTAGCTGAGCGCGGCCCAGTGGGAGCCAACGGCTACGCTAACGACCGTGATTTTCAATACCCTGTTGCTGCCTTTGAAGATAAAGAAGGTGAGTTTGAGTTGGTTGCTAAGTTCAACGGTAATATGTTCCGCTGTGATATAGGCCACTCCCCTTTAGATGTTGTAGCCTGGACGGGCAACAGTGCACCCTATAAATATGATTTAGCACGTTTTAATGTAATGAATACAGTGAGCTTTGATCATCCGGATCCGTCTATTTTCACAGTACTGACATCCCCATCAGGCACAGAAGGCGTTGCTAATATTGATTTTGCAATTTTTCCTCCACGCTGGATGGTGGCAGAAAAGACTTTTCGCCCACCCTATTATCACCGCAATATTATGAGTGAATTTATGGGCTTAATTGAAGGCGTGTACGACGCCAAAGAGCACGGTTTTGTACCAGGAGGCATGAGTTTACATAATTGTATGTCACCGCATGGCCCAGAAGCTGATGTATTTGAAAAGGCCTCTAACGCAGAGCTTGAACCGCAACGCTACGAAAATACCCTCGCGTTTATGTTTGAATCACGTTACGTTATTTCACCAACAAAATACGCATTAGAAGGCAAAGAGCGCCAACCTAACTACACTGACTGCTGGCGTACTATTAAAAAACACTACAGTGGCCCACAAGGATAATTGAACCATGAAACTTTATACATATTTTCGTTCATCTGCCGCATATCGCGTGCGTATTGCGCTTAATTTAAAAAATATTCAGCATGATTTAGTAACTGTTAACTTACTAAAATCTGAGCAACAAGCACCTGAATACCTAGATAAAAACCCGCAAGGGTTATTACCTGCGCTGGAAACCAATGACGGTGTACTCGCACAATCGATGGCAATTTTAGAATACCTTGAAGAAACACACCCCGACACACCACTATTATTTGGTGATGCCTGGCAAAAAGCCCAGATCCGTAATTTATGTTATGCCATTGCCTGCGATATTCATCCTATTGATAACCTACGGGTACTGAAATATTTAAGCGGTGAACTTGGTGCTGACGATGCAATCAAAAATACCTGGTATCGTCATTGGGTAGAGGTTGGTTTTGAAAAAATTGAACAGCTACTTGATCATACAAATGAATATTGTGTGGGTGATAAACCTAGCCTTGCTGATGTGTGTTTAGTGCCGCAAGTCTTTAATGCTTATCGTTTTAACGTTGATATGACTGCGTATCCGAAAATAGCAGCCATTTATGAACGTTGTAACAAGCTTGATGCATTTATTGGTGCTGCACCACAAAACCAACCGGATGCAGCCTGATATTTTTTAATTACCCAACGCACTGTGTAGCACGGTTACGTGCTCTATCAGATCTAAGCCCAGATCGGTTAAGTAACCGCCATCTGGGCTATCTATAATACCTTTATCAAACAATCGTTGTGCTGCGCTTAATAAGCTTTCATCAGCATCACTATGTAACTTAATACCTTGCATTTTACTGGTTAATGGAAATTTTGCTAACAGTGTAAATTCGTCAATCATCGTTTGTTTAAATTGCATGTGCTCACCTTGTCTTTAGAAAATTATTTTTGTGGATTTTACCCTAACACATTTTATGGCCAAGTCACCCTAAAACCCTAAGTGGGCTGGTTTAAACGCATTTAATTGCAACTGAAACTAGTATTTTGGGATAACTTAGGTATAAGCTTAGTGTAGTTATTTTTTAATGCAAAGGCTAAATATGCGAATTATAACGATTATAGGCATCTGTTTTATCAGTGTAATTTACTCGGCTAATAGTTTCAGTAATAATCAAAAACCAGCCTTGTTTCTTGACGCAAAAAATATAGTTAGCGAGCAACAACTCTGTTGGTTTGAAGATCAACGCTACAGCGAAGGTGCGATTATTATAATGGCTAATGTGCGGGTGATTTGTGCAGCAAAAAAACCTCATCACAATAATAGCGCGTTAAATTGGTTAATGCTCAACGAGCAAAATGAAATTATTTACCCAACCGCTCCTAAAACAATTCGCGTTAATTAATAGAATTGGTATCAACGCACAGTTACGTTACAATAGCAGCGACTTTTATCAAGCAATAGTGAATTATGAATCAGCAAGCAAACAACCCGTTACATGGCATTACACTCGAACAAATAGTAGTAAAACTCGAGCAAACACTTGGCTGGAAAGCGATGGGTGAGCATGTTGATATTCGCTGTTTTAAATCAGACCCAAGTGTAAAATCGAGCCTAAAGTTTTTACGTAAAACACCTTGGGCTCGTACCAAGGTCGAGCAGTTATACCTCGATAACTGTGTCGATGCACAACCGCAAAACAGTGGCTTTGTGTGGCCTAGTATTAAAAAGAAGTAACAGCCATTGCGCGTTATAGCTTATAACGCGCAACAAGTTCAGTTACTCGACCTGCTCTGCACAGATCACCGCCAGTGATTGCGGAGTAATTTCAATGATCAATTTATCAGCACTTTTAACTTCACCATCAAGTACATATTTTATTTCCTGAGTCGCCGATATTGCAACGCGGCGCGCATTGGTATGATGTGAATTAATCGCAAAATGTGCTTGGGTAATACTGCTAAATACCAGCTCAGCAATACTTAATACATTGGCTGATGCGTCTTGGTTTGGAGTAAGCCAATTAACATCGAGCAAGCCATCATAGTGATCAGGCTGTCCCCCACCTTGCGCTAGTAAAGTAGTAAAAGGTGCAGCATTAGCGACAATTAAACTATTGGTATGTATTTGCTGCGGCTCGTTATCATCTAGCTGTACTGTGAAATCTTGGGCTTTTTGTTCGCCTAAAGCTTGCCAGAAGCCCTGTAAATATGCGAACTGACCAAGCTCGTTTTTAGTATCCCGATCGGCTTTTTCAATCATGTGTTGTTCAAAGCCAATCCCTGCTAACAGCAGCATTAACTCACCATTGCAATATGCTGTATCCATTTGCTTGGTTTGCCCTTCAATAATCAAATCACATGCTACTTCCACAGGGATCAACTTTGACTTAATTCCCATTAAAACATGTGCTAGAGCATTGGCCGTGCCAAATGGGATAATACCTAATTTACAGTCTGTGTTTACCAAAACACTTGCCACTTCTGCCACTGTGCCATCGCCTCCGCAGGCGATGATCATATCTGGCTTATCAGCTATCGCTTGTTTGGCCAACACAATCCCATTTTTCTCGACTGATGTGATCATCACTTTTAAGTTATAATAAGCAGATAAACGCGCAACAATTAAATGCTCTTTTTGCTGCCATAACTTAGTGCCGGAAACTGGATTAGCAATTAATACCGCTTTATTTTTGATTAATAACTCACCCTTTCTATGGCGTTTAACTAGTTGACGTAGTTGGTGTTTATTTAAATTAGCGGTTTCGCGTGTTTCTTTTATTTGCGCAAGCACTTGATGTACATCAGCCTCCTTATTTTGACTGAGTAAATAAGCCGCCATCACAAACACCGATCGACCACGACCCAACGCACAATGCACCACCACTCGACGATTATCTTTAATATGATGGGCAATCCAGTTAATCGCTTGATTAAGCTGCGAACGTGTTGGGACTCGATGATCAAGCACAGGGATATTTAAATAGTTTATGTTTTCTTGTGTTGATGACCATTCAAGTCCATCAAATTCACAGGTTACATCTAAAATCGCGGTAATACCGTTATCTTTTAAAGTATCTATATCTGAAGGGAATAACCGACAGGCTAAAAATAAGTGTTCGTTAATTTGTTGTAATGGCGGTACTTTATCGTGCTTTCGGCTCCACGCGTTATAAACTTGTGCCCCCAATAAAAAAGGTATGAAAGCCCAACGAATGTAAAACGGGATAACACCGTTTTCTCGTTTACGAAAAATTTTTGCAATATTAAAAAAATAGGCACCGCTTACCAGTAATAAAGATAAAGCCGTCCAATAGAATAGCAGCGAAAAATAGCTAGGACTAACCTGCCACCCCATAATGATAAATACAATTGCCAATAATAAGTAACTTATTGCGGCCCACATAAACGCTCCTTTTGTCGTTAGTTATACCCAAATAGAAATGCAATCTATGCGCCACTAATAAAATTTCACAGAAATAAATATTCATATATATTTCATAGCATTAAGATATCAACTGATTAGTTTAGTGATACTTCCTGTGTTTACATACGTTATTTTTACACACCTTTGCAGCTAACTTACACAGTTGAAAGTATAGATTATTAAATAACTTAGACCATAAAAAAGCCTAGGTTATAAATAACCTAGGCTTTTTATAAAAACATATCGTTTAACTTTACACGTCGATTTTGGTTAACCAGCCATGGGTGTCTGGTGCTTTACCCCATTGAATATCGTTAAGGGCTTGGCGCAAACGCATTGTCGTTGGCCCTGCTTCACCACTGCCCACTTTGTATTCTTTATCATTATGAATAAAAGTACCCACTGGGGTTAATACCGCAGCAGTGCCAGATAAAGCAGCTTCAGTACCCGGTTTTGCAGCACGCTCAAGTAATTCAGTGACTGTAAAATTGCGCTCGGATACTGTCATACCTAAATTTTTAGCGATGGTTAAAATACTGCTGCGCGTCACGCCATGTAAAAAGGTGCTGTCTAGCGCTTTAGTAATAATTTCATTACCATCAATTAAAATAAAGTTTGCGGCACCAGTTTCTTGTACATCACCGCCTGGACAGAATAGAATTTGGTCGGCTTGATGTTGCAAGCGTGCTGCCGTAATGGGTGCTAATGCGCTAGCGTAGTTACCACCGCTTTTGATCATACCCATGTGTGGGGCACAGCGCATACCATCTTCTTCTAACAATACTCGCAGCGCAGTCGCGCCACCAGCAAAGTAATCACCAACAGGTGATAATAGCACATACAATAATGAACTTAATGACGGCACAGCCGCTTTACCAATTGCAGCTTCAGTACCGATATGAGTTGGACGAATATACATAGAGCCCGGTGGTAACGGCGTTTCATCAGCATATTGGCGAACAATATCAATGATCATTTTTTCAAGCATGGCTCCATCAACTTCAGGTAAACTTAATAAATGCGAGCTTTGTTTCATGCGGGCAATGTTAGCGTCCATACGGAAAATATAAACTGAGCCGTCTTCATGGCGAAATGCTTTTAACCCCTCAAAACATGTACTTGAATAGTGAAGAACATGTGCACCAGCATGAAGTTCAATTTTATCTGACGGAACAACAGAGCTTTCGCTCCAAGCGTTATCAGTAAAACGTGCTTGAATCATCTGCGGCATAAATACGGTACCGAATGCGGCCATTTTAATCTCTCTTATGTGGTCTACTTTTACCCCATTGTATGACATTCATGCACCGTTTAACCATAACTAAAACAAGGCATTTATTGTAAGCAACGGGATTTTTTTGCAATTTGGTAAAATTTCAATTTTGTCAGCCATATTGTTTTACTTAAAAGAGTCATTAATCACTTCAAAACTTCGATTGTAAAACCTTGCTACCAAATAGCCGACGGAGCTTCTCAACTTGATAAGCCGTATTTTGCTGCTAGGCTAACTGGTGGAAAAGCATGAAAATAATAGTAAGCACCCATCATTTAGTTGGTTTTTTGCATCCAATTTACATCCTGAAACGTTTACCAACTGACAATAAAAATAGGAACTTTATGGAAACCGACGAATTATTACCTCTACTAAGTGCAACCGCACAGGGCAATAAACAGGCATTTGCTAAATTGTATAATGCCACAAGTGCAAAGCTGTTTGCGATCAGCTTAAAAATGTTAAGCAATCGTGCACATGCTGAAGAAGCGCTACAAGATGCATTTGTGAAAATTTGGCACAATGCATCTGATTATCAAGTAACTAAAGGCACTGTCATCAGCTGGATGATCAGCATTGTTCGTTATCGTAGCTTAGACTCTTTGCGCTATCATAAAGTCCGTAAAGAGCAAGCCCTAGATGACGACTCAGCAATCTCAGATGATTTAACTGACTCACCTTTAGCTATTGATTACGAAGATAAAAGTAAACTCGTTGATTGTATAGAGCAACTAGATGAACAGCAAAAACAGGCGATCCACTTAGCCTACTACAAAGGCTTGACTCACAGTGAGTTAGTTGATCATATTGATACTCCGCTTGGCACAGTAAAAAGCTGGATCAGACGCGGCCTGCAACAGTTGCAAAGGTGCTTAACGTTATGAATTATGACAATCAAAAACTCATCGATATGTTGGCGGCTGAATACGTGTTAGGAACATTAAAAGGCTCTGCTCGCAAACGCTTTCAACGTTTGATGCTCTCATCAAATCGTGTTCGAGAGGCGACCTGGATGTGGGAGCAACATTTAAATAATTTAGCCAGCTCAATTAAATCTGTGCCGCCAGATAGCCATGTTTGGGAAGCAATTTCACAACGTATTGACCCACAGCAAGTAGTATCGAACAATGTTATTCAACCTAAAACTGGTATTTGGCAAGCGTGGTCGTTAATTGCTACCGCAGCCTGTGTAGTATTAGCTTTGATTATTTGGCAGCCACAAACGCCTGTAGGGCAAAACACTCAGCAAATTGCACTGTTTAAAGATGCCAGCGAAAAACCATTATGGTTTATTGATATCAACGAGCAAGGCTTATCAATAAAAGCCAGCGAGCAGCTTACGGCAAGGACGGATAAAGATTATGAGCTGTGGATGATTTTAAAAGGGCAAGATATACCAATATCATTAGGGCTACTTCCTAAAGATGGCGTTAAATCAATATTGAAAGACGCACGTTTTAACGCGCAAGATATTGCCCTGTTAGCAATTAGTATAGAGCCAATAGGTGGCTCACCAAACGGCTTACCTAGCGAAGTACTTTACACTACTGAATTAATTTTATTGTAGTAAAACAATAAAAGATAGTTGAAAACCAGCGCAAGCTGGTTTTTTATTGCTTTAAAATCAAAGCAATAAAAATAAAAAGACATTTTATTAACTTTATTTACGTTTCTTTGCATCTAATTACGACCACCATGCGTTATTAACTATGACCACTATTTATTAAAACTAAAGGACAAAGTCATGAAAGCTTTAACTCCGTCAATATTAGCAGTTGTAGTATGCAGTACCTTAGTAAGCGCCCCATCAGAGGCGTCAAGTCACCGTGAAGCTCCAAATATCAGTCGTTTCCCGACTTTAGATTCAACAGATTTTTATGCATTTAACAGTTATGAACAAGGCCGTGGTGATTATGTCACCCTGATTGCAAACTATATTCCACTGCAAGATGGCTATGGTGGACCTAACTATTTTGCCATGGATCCTGATGCAACCTACAGCATCCATATTGATAACGATGGCGATGCGATTGAAGATATTAGTTTCGCCTTTAACTTCAAAAGTATGCTGCCTAATGACAATCAAGGCGTTGCATTAACCGTTGGCCCTGAAGGCAACCAACGTACTGTTGCTGTACCACTTAAAAATGTTGGTGGTGTTGCAGCTGGCAATAATGCCGCAGTTAACTTTAGCGAATCATACACTATGACGATGATCGCAGGTGATCAGCGTACAGGTAGCAAAACCATGCTAACTAATACCATGACCAGCAGTAATGAATTCCACAAGCCACTTGATTATATTGGCGATAAAACGTTTTCATCAATGGATGGCTATAAAAGCTACGCAGCGCAATTTGTATATCAAGTAGCAATCCCGGGCTGTGACGGTATGGCAAAAGTATTTGTTGGCCAACGTAAAGATCCATTCGTGGTGAACCTAGGCAAAACCTTTGACTTAGTGAACTATGTGCCGGTAGAAGGCGACAGTGCGCCGGGCGCAGGTGATGGCGAGGGCTTCCCTGGAGGCATTACACAATCGGCAGATAATGATGACTTAGCAGATAAAAATGTGACCGCAATTGCTATTGAAGTACCTAAAAGCTGTGTAGTTGGTAATGGCAATGGCACTATTGGCACATGGACTACAGCTAGCTTACCACAGGCGCGTATTTTAAACCCAAATGCTAAATTTGCGAACAATGCGGTAAATGGTGGTGCGCTTACTCAAGTATCTCGTTTAGGTAATCCACTTGTTAATGAGCTGGTAATTGGTTTAAAAGACAAAGATACCTTCTCAAGTTCACAGCCTAAAGACGATGGTCAATTTATTGATTATGTTACCCACCCATCTTTACCAGAGCTATTAAATATTCTGTTCAAAGATGCGGTTAACACCACCTTAGGGGCAAATCTAGCGACCCTTGCACCAACGAATTTTCCACGTAATGACTTAGTAACTGCATTTTTAACTGGTTTCCCAGGCGTTAATCAATTGGCCACTGTTACAGGCGCTGAAATGCTGCGTCTAAATACCAATATCGCTGCAAAAGCACAAGCAGATCAATCAGCATTCGGTGTTGCTGGCGATGATTTAGCGGGTTTCCCAAATGGCCGTCGTCCTGGTGATGATGTAGTTGATATTGCGCTACGTGTGGTAATGGGTCGCTTATGCTATCCAATTCCAGTAAATGGTACAAATACTGATTTAGGCCTGTGCACATCTGATGATGCCAGTGTAGGTAACGTACCATTTACTGATGGTGCACCAGTGAACGCTACGATGATGGATGCAAGCTTCCCATATCTAGCAACTCCACTTGCAGGGTCTAAATAAGGAGAACACTCATGCAACATTTTAAATTATCACATCTTGGGTTATTGCTTGCTGCGCTTACACTCAGCGGCTGTAGCAATGATGACGACCATAACACCGTCGAGATACCACCGATGGTAAATAAAGCACCCATAGCAACAGCTGATATGGTAACCACACAAACCGAAGTTGTAATTGAAGACATGCTACAAGGTTCTGATCCTGAAGGAGATACTCTTACCTTCAGTCTGGTTACTGAGCCAATGCTAGGCATGGTAGTGGTTAATAGTGATGGTAGTTACACCTATACGCCGAACCTTGAAACGACTGGCTCTGATAGCTTTACCTTTGCAGTCAGTGATGGGGTAAACAGCCAAGTTACCGCAATGGTTGATATCACTATTGAAGCACTTGAAGTCGATTTTGCACAACTAGGCCGTGCAGCATTTAACCAAGCGGCTACCGATAAGCCACTGAGTGTGAACGGCCGTACATTCACAAATGCGGATGAAAATGCCACATTTGACGATTTGTTAGGTAACAACTAAATCACACAATAAAACTTGCAGGCCATGGATGGCCTTTTTAAGGAGAATGCTATGATCACCCGTGCTTTTACTTACCTTTGTTTATTGATCTCTGTTAATGCAGGGGCTGAACCTTATACGCCAGCAGATGACGAGATCATCGCAAAAGCCCGCACAATAAATACCGCACACCTTAATCAAGACGAATTAATGACGTTACTGATAAATAGCCAACAAGTAGGTCAAACTGAGCTTCGCCAAGGCTTATTAAAAAACCAGTTACAGCAGCGCTATGCGCAATCTCCCACACCACAAATTGGCTACATGTATGCACGCGTTTTACAACGTGAACATCAATTTTCAGCAGCCTTAGCAATCACCGATGCAGTACTAAAACGCGATCCTAACCATGTTAACACCCATCTATTACGCGCCAATATGCTAATGGTTCAAGGTGACTTTAAAGCCGCCAAACAACAATGCTTAAAACTCTTGGCTCTAACAGCAATGGATGTAATTAATACCTGTACATTTGATGTACTAAGCCAAGACGGTCAATTAGCACAGAGTTATCAAAGTTTAGCAAACAGTATTACAAGTAATAAACAAAGCGATAATACCCGCCATGTATTGGCTGAAATGGCACTGAGACTCAATAAACCCGATGAAGCGCTCGCTCATATCCAGTCATTGCCATTAAAAACAGCCCCCGTCAGCCTTGTAGTGTTATGGGCAGATATTTATTTAGCGCAAGGGAATTATCAAAAAGTGCTTAACACTTTGCCCGCACTGGTAAATGAAAAACAAAATTTAGAGGATGCCTTGTTGCTGCGCTTAGCAATTGCAGAGCAACACTACAACGATACCTCGCTGAAACAATGGCAAAATTTAATGGCGCAAAGAGTCGCGCTGCGTGAATTACGCCAAGACAGTTTCCATGCCAGTGATTTAGCTCACTATTATTTAGACATCAATAAACAGCCAGAAAAAGCCCTATACTGGGCAAAAATAAATTGGCAACAAGCCAAGCTTAATGCCGATCAGCAACTACTTACACGTGCACAAGGAGCCTCTTTATGAACGCATTTGTAACTGCGTTTTTTTGTAACCTGTGTTTATTTTTCATGTTGCAAGGAACAGCTCAAGCACACCAATTAAGTACCAGCTATATTAATTTAAACGCAATTGATGACAGCCATTTTACAGGTAGTTGGCAAATCAACGTTGCCGATTTAGAGCAACAGGTGGCGTTTGATTTAAACCAAGATGGGGCTATCGCATGGCATGAGATCAGTGCAAAACATAGCGCCATAAGTGATTTTGTCCTGACCTCACTGACGGTAACATCAGCGGACGAGCAAGTATGTACGCTTACCAGCGACGCTCCGTTGCAGCTTGATAGTCATTTTAATCAACCCTATGTGGTTGTTAAATTGCAATTATCCTGCCCAGCTCTGGACACGAACCACAGCGCCATAGCATTTCATTATCAGGCATTTTTCGATACTGATGCCAATCATAAAGCAATTGTCACTATCAATGAACAAACTCGCGTGATGAGTAAAAATAATGCCCTTCAAACTTTTGATTTTACTAAAAGCAGTTACCTCACCACTTTTAATCAATATGTTTACCAAGGAGTGCTGCATATTTGGCTCGGACTTGACCATATCTTATTTTTAATTGCATTGTTGCTTACCTGTGTATTAGTAAAAAAATCAGCAAAATGGCAAGGTGTAGAATCAAAAGTCACGATCTTCAAACACACCGCATGGATAGTTACCGCATTTACTTTGGCGCATTCAATCACTCTGACCGCCACTGCAATGCAATTAGTTACACCTAACAGTCGCTGGGTAGAATTGGGAATCGCTATATCGGTGTTGTTTGCAGCTCTTAACAATATTTGGCCATTAGTTGTGCGTTTAGGTTGGGTCACATTCGCCTTTGGTTTATTGCATGGCATGGGCTTTGCGAGTGTATTAGGTGAATTAGGGCTATCCAGTGACTATCAATTACTCAGCGTGCTAGCATTTAATTTAGGTGTAGAGATAGGCCAACTGGCTATATTAGCAGTTACATTACCAGTCCTTATTTGGGCAAGAAACTATCACTGGTATCAAAAATGGGTGATGCCTGCAGGCTCACTCGCCATCGCAATAATCGCGGTACAGTGGTCAATGGAGCGGATTTGAGGTTATTGATTTATAGCTGAAATCAACAGATTAATTGTAAAATTCACTGTGTAAGTTGCTATCATTGAATCCTTATAGGATCATCTCTATGTACAAAACGTTGAGATATTAAACAATGGCCCTAGGAGTAAGGGAAATATATGCAGTGGTTAAAACCAATGCCATTGGTTGGGCACTTTATAACGCTTGAGGTGTTAAGCTTACATCATATTGATGAATTAAAACATGCGGTGCTTGATGGAGAGTCTTGGAAATTATGGTATGCCAATGTTCCTTCGCCAGAACAAATGCACAGTTATGTTGAACGGGCAATTATTGAAGCCAAAAACGGCAATAGCGCCTTCGCCGTAAGGTGTAATAGTAGCCATAAAATAGTTGGCACAACTCGATTCTATAACGTAGACGCACAGCATAAGCGCGCATTACTAGGCTACACATGGTATGCCAAGGCTGTACGAAGAAGTCCTGTAAATACTGAATGTAAACTTTTGATGTTGAAGTATTTATTTGATACTCACAATGCCATTGCAGTTGAGTTTAGAACACACTTTTTTAATCAACAGTCGCGAAAGGCAATTGCAAGGCTAGGCGCTAAACAAGATGGTATTTTACGCAGCCATCAAATAACAAGTGATGGATCGATTCGCGATACTGTTGTTTATTCAATTATTGCATCAGAGTGGCCAGCCGTGAAGAATCATTTACTGAATAAACTAAAATATACTTAACTTATAATTTAAGGTATTACGCTTTAAGCCCCAAAATAACGCAGCAAAGAGGATTAAACGACACCTCTTTGCGGTTAAGGGCTCGGCTCTAATTAGAACGGTACAAGCAACACCCGCATTGCCGGGCGAAGCGCTAATAATAGCGTGGCTTTATCAACATGTGGATTAAGCGTTTTACGTATGGTGATCCCATTTATCATTGCAAACATCACTTCGATACGGCTTTCAAGTTCAGTTGCACTAAGGTCTTTTATCAAACTGCGTTCACTCAATAAAAGATTTCGCATTTTCTCTCTGGCGTAACAATCAGACTTTCGCAACTGCTCTGCCACTTTATCGTTGCGCGCAGCTTCAGCGAACATCTCTAAATCCAGTGCACCTTGGTTTACATCAGTATGATGATCCACTGCGTGGTCTAAACCATCGAGTAGAATCGTTACTAAGTCACCAGGTTGATCTTCATACTCCTGAAAAATAGAGAACAGTTTTTCCATATCCTGTTCTATAATCGATTCAATGATCGCTTCTTTACTGGCAAAGTAATTGTAAATATGTCCTGCGCTCATCCCTGCGGTCTTTGAGATCTCGGCCATTCCTGCGCCATGATAGCCTTTTCGTCTAAAACAATCGGCCGCAGCACTAAGCACTTGCTCACGGCGTGCTTGCACAAGTGCAGGGTCGGTTTGTCTTTTAGATTTTTCTTTCATAGTAACTCCGAAAAGCGCTGCTTTTCTTTAACCTAATAATTATCACTAGCTTATATGCCCTTTGACATCAACTTTGTCAGTTGCCACAAAGAACTTAATAAACTAGTGATAAACTATACAGTGGTGCAGCCTAGCGGCTATTCACTCTGTTGAGCCGACCGTTGCCAACCGCCTCCAACCGCTTTATACAAACTAATTTGGCTCGTAATATAGGCTTTTTTACCGCTAATGAGTTGTTGCCCTGCACTGTACCAATTACGCTGTGCATCCAGCACTTGTAAATAGCTATCGGCGCCTTTTTCAAAGCGAGCTTCAGAGAGTGTAAACGACACTTGATTACTGTTATACAGATCTTCAAGCGCACTTAGCTGCTGCATATAGCCTTCCCTATCGGCAAGTGCATCAGAGACTTCTTTAAATGCCTGTTGAATCGTTTGTTCATAGGTTGTTAGCGCAATCTGTTGCTGAGTTTGCGCAACATCTAAGTTTGCTTGATTACGACCCATATTAAATATCGGTATCGTGATCGATGGCATAAAGCTCCAAGTGCCAGTGCCACTTGAAAACAAATTATCTAGATCACTCGACGCACTCCCGGCATTAGCCGTTAAGCTAATACTTGGAAAAAATGCCGCCTTTGCAACACCGATATTAGCGTTAGCAGCTAATAACTGAAACTCTGCTGCTTTAATATCAGGACGTTGTTCAAGTAACTCGGATGGTAAGCCTACAGGCACGGTCGGGAAATTTAGTACTTCATCTAAACTCTCAACAGGTAGCAACTGCGCTGAAACCGGCTGACCTACTAATAAATCAAGGGCATTTTTATCACGCTTTAACAAGCGCTGATAGTTAGCAATATCAACTTTTGCGGTGGCTACAGTGCTCTCAATTTGTGCCAACGTTAACTTTGATGCCGCGCCAAGTGCATAGCTTTTTTCGGTTAACGCCAGTGATGCCTGCTGACTTTTTAGGGTTTGCGTAGCAAGCGCTAACTGCTCTTTATCAGCAGCGTAATTTAGCCACGCACTTACCAACTCAGAAATTAAGCTAATTTTTACACTCGTTTGAGTTTGCTCTGACGCGTACAAAGTTTGCAGAGCTTGATCAGATTGATTACGAATTTTGCCCCATATATCGAGCTCATACGCGGTCATTCCCACGGTAGCTTTGTAGCTCTCGCTAATTTGTGCATTACCGGTTGACGTTAAGTCTCCCGGTAAGCGCTGACGCGTGCCCGACGCAGCAAAATCGATTGACGGATATAAGGCAGAGTCTTCGATTTGATAAAGCGCACGAACTTGCTGCACATTAAGTGCGGCAAGTTTAAGGTCTTTATTATGAACTAATGTTTGCTCAATCAAGTGTTGCAGTTTTTCATTCGCAAAAAACTGCTGCCATCTTAAATCAGCTGTATTACCTTGCTCACTCTGTATTGCGTAGCTATCAGGCACCGGCAACACGATATCTTCACGCGGAGGTGCCATTTGGCAAGCACTGAGCACAAATACGCTTAGACTCGCTAAGCTTAACGTTTTGAATGTCATTATGATTGCTCCTGTGACGTTGTTTTAGTTTTGCCTGAGAATGCTCTGCGAACTAAAACAAAAAATAAAGGTACAAAAATAACAACCAGTGACGAGGCGGCAAGTGTTCCACCAATAATTGAAATACCTAATGCATTTTGTGCACCTGAGCCTGCACTTGAGGCGATAGCTAACGGAAGCACACCACACACAAATGCCATTGAAGTCATTAAAATAGGACGTAAGCGAAGTCGCACAGCCGCAATGGCCGAGTCTACTACACTCAAGCCTTCATCCATTTTATGAATCGCAAACTCAACGATTAAAATGGCATTTTTTGACGCTAATCCTATGGTGGTTAATAAACCCACTTGTAAGTAAATATCGTTTGATAAATTACCCATAAAGGCGGCCATAATCGCACCAAAAATACCCAGTGGCACAATCATCATTACTGCAAATGGTACTGACCAACTTTCATAAAGCGCAGCTAAACATAAAAATACAAATAACAGTGATAATCCATATAACAACGGAGCTTGACCGCCACTTGATCGCTCTTGATATGAAATACCGGTCCATTCAGAAGCAATACCTTGTGGTAACTGCTTAACTAAACGCTCCATTTCATCCATGGCTTGGCCTGTACTGTAGCCTGGTGCTGCACTGCCTTGAATTTCCATTGCTGAAAAGCCGTTATACCGCTCCAAACGAGGCGAACCATAAGACCAGTAAGAACTAGCAAATGCTGAAAATGTCACCATATCGCCGTTTGTATTACGCACATACCATTTATTTAAGTCCTCAGGCACCATTCGCGCATCGGCTTGACCTTGCAGGTATACTTTTTTAACGCGACCACGGTCGATAAAGTCATTCACATAACTACTACCCCACGCCGTCGAAAGTGTACTATTAATATTATCTTGCGACACACCCAGCGCTTCTGCTTTTGCAAGGTCAATATCCAGCTGTAACTCAGGCATATCTTCTTGCCCATTAGGGCGAACGCCTGCAAGTATTGGACTTTGACTCGCCATACCTAATAACTGATTACGCGCTTTTAATAGCTCATCATGGCCTAAACCAACACGGTCTTGTAAAAACATATTAAAACCATTTGCGGTACCGAGTTCAACAATCGCTGGAGGTGGAAAAGCAAATACAAATGCCTCTTTAATCGTTGAAAAATACCCCATGCCTTTTCCTGCAACGGCTCCCACTGATAGGTCGTCACGTTGGCGCTCATCCCAGTGCTTTAAGCTAACAAAACCAATTGCTGAGTTTTGCCCAGAGCCTGCAAAACTAAAACCCGTTACCGTAAAAATTGAACTAACAGCTTCAGATTGATCTTCTAAATAGTGGTTTTCAACTTTTTTAACCACTTCAAGCGTTTGCTCTGTAGTAGAGCCTGCAGGAAGCATTACTTGGTTAAACAAAATACCTTGGTCTTCATCAGGTAAAAATGCAGTTGGTAAGCTTGAAAAAATAGCCACCATGCCAGCTACAATTAATGCATAGCTTAGTAAGTAACGCTTGGAATGTTTAATCATACGACCAACAAAACCTTGCGCACCTTTATTGGTTTTATCAAAACCACGATTAAAGCCTGAGAAAAAACGACCAATAATGCTACCATCAGTATGTACATGACTAGGCTTTAATAACGTAGCACACAGTGCGGGAGTTAAAATAAGCGCAACCAGTACCGACAGCCCCATCGCCGACACTAAGGTAATAGAGAACTGACGATAAATAACCCCAGTAGAGCCACTAAAGAATGCCATCGGAATAAATACAGCCGACAGCACCATAGCAATACCTACCAGTGCCCCTTTAATTTCATCCATCGATTTTCGCGTTGCTTCAACCGCAGAAAGCTTTTCTTCGGTCATTAAACGTTCAACGTTTTCTACAACAACAATCGCATCATCTACGAGTAAACCAATAGCCAATACCATCGCAAACATCGTGAGGGTATTAATTGAATACCCGAAAGTAAATAGAATACCAAACGTACCTAACAATACGACAGGTACCGCAATGGTTGGGATAATAGTTGCTCTGAAGTTTTGTAAAAATAAGTACATTACAACAAATACCAAAACAACCGCTTCTATTAGGGTGTGCACTACTTTTTCGATTGATAATGCAACAAAAGGAGTGGTGTCATAAGGAACAACCGCCTCTAAGCCCTGTGGAAAAAATGGTTTAAGTTCTTCAAGTGCATCTTTTACACCTTGCGCTGTATCCAAGGCGTTCGCTCCACTGGCTAGCTTCACGCCTAAACCAGATGCTGGTTTGCCGTTGAAGCGCGCAACCACACCGTAGTTTTCACCACCAAGCTCTACTTTTGCGACATCGACTAAGCGAACTACAGAGCCATCACTGTTAGTTTTAACTAAAATATCTTCAAACTGCTTAGGTGTTTGTAATCGACTTTGCGCGGTAACGGTCGCATTAAGCTGTTGACCTGCTATCGCCGGCATTCCACCAAGTTGACCTGCAGATACCTGTGCATTTTGCGCTTTTATCGCCGCAGATATATCCGCTGGTGTTAGTTTATAGCTTTGTAACTTAGCCGGATCGAGCCAAATACGCATTGCATATTGAGAGCCAAACAATTGTACTTCGCCCACCCCATCAACACGCGCTACAATATCTTGCACGTTTGATGACACATAATCACCGATGTCAATATTGGTCATACTTCCATCTTGCGACACAAAACCCACTACCAGTAAAAAGCTAGATGATGACTTAGCAACAACAACACCTTGGCGTTGTACTTCTTCAGGTAACAACGGCGTAGCTGTTGCTAGCTTATTTTGTACTTGTACTTGTGCAATATCAGGGTCAGTTTCTGCATCAAACGTCAGTGTCAGTGTTGCTGTACCACTGGATTCAGAAGTTGATGACATATACAACAAGCCATCTAAACCTTTCATTTTTTGTTCAATAACTTGGGTTACTGAATCTTCAAGTGTGCGTGCTGACGCACCAGGATAACTTGCGCTAATAGTAATGGCTGGCGGCGCAATTGAAGGATACTGCGCTACAGGCAAGCTCCTTATTGCAAGTATTCCAGCCAACATAACAACAATGGCCAGAACCCATGCAAAAATTGGCCTATCGATAAAAAATCTCGACATTAAAATACTCCGTTATTGAGTTTTAGTAGCTGACTCGGCAGGCACTGCATTAACAGGTGCGCCCGGTGCTATTTTTTGTAAACCTTCAACAATTAGTTGATCGCCGTCGTTCAAGCCACTTGTCACTAACCAGTTAGCACCTACTGTACGGTCAGTTTTTAATACTCGCGCTTCAACAGTATTATCTTTACTCACCACCATCGCTGTAGGCTCACCTTTGCTATTACGACTAACACCGCGTTGCGGCACTAAAATAGCATTAGACTTAACACCTTCAACAACCACAGCTCTGACGTACATACCTGGTAATAGTAGCTTTTCAGGGTTTGGAAATTTGGCGCGTAACGTTACTGAGCCAGTACCTGGATCTACAGTTACTTCAGAAAACTGCAAAGTGCCAGTGTGCGGATACACAGAGCCATCTTCCATAGTGAGTTCAACCTTTGATTGCGCAGTAAGATCTTTATCAAGCTCACCATTAGCAATCGCTTTTTTCAAACGAGTCAACTCACTACTTGACTGGGTAAGGTCAATATAAATTGGGTCAAGCTGAGTGACGGTTGCTAATACGGTTGCTTGATTAGCACTTACCAAAGCACCTACGGTCACGTTCGATTTGCCAATTTGACCACTAATAGGTGATGAAACCTTACTATAGTTAAGATTGATCTGTGCGGTTTTAAGCTGCGCTTGAGCTGTTAATAAATCAGCCTGCGCGCCTTTATAACTTGCGTCTGCTTCATCAAAATCTTGTTGACTGACTGCTTTTATTGCTAGTAACTCAGCATAACGATCTGATTTAGCTTTTGCATTAGCAATGCTTGCTTGTGCCTTACTAATAGCAGCTTTACTACTTGCTACTTGCGCATCGAATGTAGCTGGGTCGATTTGATATAAAGCCTGACCTTTTTTGACTTCAGCACCTTGAGTGAATAAACGTGATTGAATGATACCGCTTACCTGAGGACGAATTTGCGCCACTTGAGACGCAGTTACTCGCCCCGGAAGCTCCTTAGTAAGTGTTAATGGTTGGCTTTTTAATGTAATTACGCCAACAGGAGCTGGCTGCGCAGCAGGCGCATTCGCCTGCTGAGTTTGATCGCAACCGGATAAAGCAACTGCACTTGCCAAAGCGGTGACAGTAAAAAGAACGACGCGAGAACGCTGCATGTTAACTACCCTTAATTTAGAATGAACGATCATTCTAAATTAAATTATTACATTTTCCAATGTTAATTGAGAATTATTTTTAAAAGATCTAAGAGCATGTAAAGTGATGTAAAAAGACTTGACGGTGAGCTAAAAAACAGAACAACTCGATTGCTAATTGCAGGTACAAAAAGAGTTAATTTTATCTTTAATGAGCATAACAATGCAGCTGCAGTAAATATTAAAAATAGTCATTTTGTACGTCTGGAACGAAAAGCGACACAGCAAGCAGATGTTCAATCATCGGTTGTGAGATTTGAGGGGAAATGGGTAGCTAATATATCCAAATTGGTGTTGTTGACAATTTAACACATTACTTTGTCATTTAAAGAAGAGCTACTGTGAGTAACAGTAGCTCTACATCAAAGCATCATTGAATCGTCGTAATATTAACGCTAAGTCGTTCAATTGCACAGCCATAACTACTTGGACTTATTCTCTGATACTGGGTATTTTTGCTGGCATTTAAAGTCACTATAAACTCATCTTGCTGACCTACCGCTGACTGCTCATTAGTTAAACACATTGCCTGAGTAAGCGAGCGCAATTTAGCATCGGTGAGTATGTTATTGAAACGCTGCATTGGCAAAGGTGGTATTTTGATTGCAGGCAAAGCACTGTCTATAGTACGTTGGCTTAATTGGTACCCTTGGGGTGTTACATCTATAATTGCACCAGCTGGCCAAAATGAATAATCAAAACTGTATTTATCTTTGCCCTTATTTAAATGCACTACCCCATGCTTACCTAACACTGTCACAATCGTACTCAGTTGTGATTTTATGATCACCAAGGCTGTCGTTTCATCAACACCAAAGCCATACTGTTGTCCTGTTTTTGCAAGCAATGTCGCTAAACGCACAGTGCGATTTCGCTCACTAAAATGGGTGTCAACTATACCTGCACTAAAGCTGCCCAGCCCACCATTAGTTTGATAGGTTAATGTATCTGCGCTTAGCCCTTGATTACAATCATCTTCACAACGTTCACTCGGTGCAGAAACTGCGTGCGCACCATCGCGCAATGCAGCTAAACTAGTGCCATTAGTGATCATCGCAACACTACCAAACTGGTTACTGCCACCACTTTGAATGGCTGTGCCTGCACTTGTACCTACCAATAGCGGACGTGAACGTATAGCATCGGTCCATGGATAAGGCTTGCCCGTACCATCAAATAACACTTTTCGAGTTAAACTTTGATCGCCACCATTGAGCATAATACCTGTTGCAGATTCGATTTTTGCAACTAAATTATCAACACCCGCGTCGCATAATTGTTGCTCTGCTTGAATACGATCAGGATAGATTTTGCGGCGATTAAACACCTGCATGTTTTGCTGGCGAAATTGCGCTAGCTTTTCACATTGCCCAGTTGTGATTGCTTGCGCTAACGCCGGGGTTAATGCCAGCCATGAACTTTTAATACGATCAAAATCCAGTAAGCCTTCGTAAAAGTCAGCCGATTCATAAGGGTCGCGACTCGATGCTGTGATAGCTAATAAGCTCGGCTGTTTACTATTTACTTTAGCTGTTGCAGAAATAAAATTAACTATATCATTAGCAGCCGGCTCATTATTTTGTTTACTTTGCACCGTTTCTTTTATGCGCTGGCCTTTAGCATCAACAACCGCCACTTCCAGCATATCAGTGACAAAGTTATATTCTCGATCAGTTAAATTATTGAGCGAGCGGCTATCTAAATCCCGCCAAGCCCATAGCAAAGACCCTTTATCGATAAGATTAGGCTGTTGCTTGGCAATTTTTGATAAAACCCGCAAGGTTTCATTGCGGTTATTAGTACTATCATCAGGCCATTGGCTTTTTATTTCTTTTAGTGCTTTGCCCGTCAATTGAAATTGATTCGCTTTTTTTCCTATTAATGATGTTTTTTCAATGCAATTTTTAGGACTTAAACTTGAACAAGTCGTTAATGCGCCACCAATCAACAGCAAGGTTTGCTCAGTTTGATTTGCAGATATATTCGCCGAAAAAGCGGTCATTACCAGTGTAAAAGCAGCAAAAAAACCACATTTAGGGCTCTTTGCAAGATGTTCCCGAAAGTTTTCCATAATGTTATACTCATGTAAAAAATGATAAAAAATAGCTTGCAGTAAAACTTTATGCTTGCTATAAAAATAAGGAACTTTTAAATCGCGAGTAAGCTAGCACCCAAATACTAGCTTTGTCAAAAACCTTTTGGATTGGAATTATGTTTAAAAACGCAACATCGCTGTGTACATATTTCTACTCTCCTCACTACCTTTCGGAGTGGTTTGACGAGTAGCCACTGCCTCACATTCTCTGTGAGGGGCTAACTGTGTCTATCGATCACGGCCCTGTCTAAATAATCAAAAAATAAGCACTGTACAGTACACCTGTGCTTAAAATAAAGACAAAGGTAAACCAATATGTTTCGTCAATTAACAATTGCAACGGCAATAAGCGCAGTGCTTTGCCCAACTTTTTTGTATGCGCAAGAAAACACTAAAGCTGAAAACATTGAACGAGTAGAAGTCACCGGATCACGTTTAAAAGGCGTCGATCTTGAAGGAACGATTCCACTAACGGTATTAGACCAAGATGCCATCAAACGCTCTGGCGCCAACACGATTCACGAATTACTAAAGGATTTATCCGTGTTCAAAGGTGGTAGCGGCACTTTTTCCACTTCAGAAAGCGGTGGCACGTCCACCTCAACACCTGCGGGACAATCTGCGGCAAGCCTACGTGGCATGGGCCCATCAGCCACATTAACACTGATTAATGGTCGTCGTGTTGCGCCCAGTTCATTTGCCGCTGGCACGGAAAACTTTGTCGATGTGAACTCAATTCCACTTGCAGCTATCGAGCGTATTGATATTCTTGCAACCGGTGCATCAGCGGTTTACGGTGCAGATGCCGTAGCAGGTGTAATTAACTATATTTTAAAAGATGACTTTGAAGGCGCTGAAGTAAACGCATCCTACGCAAATAGCTTTAACAGCCATGACGAAGGTAAAAAACAGCTTAACCTAGTATACGGTACAAACATTGGTGAGAGTAACTTAACGGTTTTTGCCGATATTTTTGACCGTAACGCATTTAAAGCAACCGATCGAGATTTCACTGCATCATCACCACTGGTGAATAGTTATTCGTACTTACCAAAACTTGAAAACGCGCCAAATATTTATTATTACAGCTCGCGTGATGGGAATGAATTGCCATCGCCAAATTGCCAGACTGAATTAGTTACAACTGAACTTGGTGAACAGATTTGTGCCTATTACCCAAATCAAGACGATTATCTGGATACGCCATTTGAGAGTCTATCGACTGGCTTTATGTTCAATAGCAGCTTAGGCGGTCTTGATTGGCATACTGACTTTTTCTATAGCCAAACAAAGGCAAAAGCGTACTCGTCACCCTCACCGATTAATCAAATAAATGATGAAGATGGCCCTTTCATTTTAGAAGATGCGCTGTTCATTTATGATAATGCAGATGGCAGTAATGATTTGATGGATCAAGTGTTTATTGACCCATTTGAATTTGATACGCAAGCTGGCCGCGAAGTTTACGGCTTTGGCTTTGATGCACGTTTTAATGCCCCACGTACTGTCGAAGTAGAAACTAAAAACTTCCGCTTAGTGAGTAGCCTTGCAGGTGACGTTGGTGACTGGAGCTGGGAGTCAGGCGTGACCTTTTCTCGCTCAAGCTCTGAGCAAGAAGCCATTGATGGTGTTTACAATCGTTATCAATTTCATGCAGCCATTACCGGTGAGCTATGCTCAGACGGCACCCTTGCAAACTATGATGGCACCAACCTTAACTGTGCATCTGGCGATTTACTGCCATTTTACAATCCATTTGTGCAAGGCGATGCCGCCAACGATGCGGTTTTAGCAACGGCAAAGGCACGTCCAACCCGCAGTGGCGAAAGCACCGTATACGGCTGGGATGCAAACTTTAACGGTGAGCTGTTCACCTTTAATGATTTACCCGCTTATGCATCATTTGGAGTTGAAGCCCGTCGCGAAGAATTGACCGATACTCCATCACTTGACTCACAAGCACGCCCTGAAAACGGCTACTTAGTGGATGTATTTGGTTTTGGCTCGAGCTTATCAGCGGCTGATCGCACTCAATACGCGGCGTTCGCAGAAATAAGTGTATCATTGACCGATCAAGTTGAGCTACAGGCGGCAGGACGTTACGATCATTATGACGATTTTGGCGGCACCTTTAATCCAAAAATAGGCTTAAGCTATCGTCCTACCGACTCGTTAGTGTTACGTGGCTCATGGTCTACGTCATTCCGTGCCCCTTCACTTACCCAAGCTGGTGTTAAATTAAGAACCACTCAATCAACCTTCGATTGCGGTGCTAACCAAGCAGTATCTGATCTTTATTGTATGGGCCAAGGAACAGAGGTAAGTGTTAACTCACTCGAGCTTGGAAATAAAAATCTTAAAGCAGAAGAATCAGAAGCTATTAGTGTTGGTTTTGCTTGGAGCCCAAGCGCTGATACTAACCTAACCGTTGATTACTGGCAGTTTGATCACGAAGAAGTGATTGATACAAATATGACTGCGGTACTCGATCGTGCCATTACTGATGCATCACTGCGCCATTGCGGTATTGTCCCAGAAGGTCAACAAGGTATTTCTTACGATAATAGGTTATGTGGTGTCTATGACAATAGTGGTTTAAGTATCGAGCAAGATGGTGCCAATCTAAATGAAATTTTAGATAACTATATTACCGAGTTTAACCCACGTGATGATGAGCTATTTTTACCATTATTTCGTGACCATGTTATCCCACTTGAAAATACCGGCACACAAACATTAGCAGGGATTGATATTAAGTTTGATCACCGTTTTAGGCTTTCAGGTGGCGATTTAACTTTTGCATTTGATGGCACGCACTATCTTGAATTTGAGCGCAGTAAACCAGGGTCTGATGCAATTGAAAAGTTAGTTGGCACGTATCGCTACCCTGAAAACATCGGTCGCATGTCAATCGATTGGGAAGCTCAAAGCTACTACCTAAACCTTGGCGCAAATTACACCAGCAGCTATGATGATGACATTGAAGGACTTCGAGGCCGTGAAATTGATGAACTGGAAAGTTTAGGTAAACTTGACTCACAAGGTAATCATCAAGTTGACGATTGGCTCGTATGGGATTTATCTGCAGGTTACTACGTAAATAAAGCCCTTACCTTAAGAGCGCGCATTGATAATATTTTTGACAAAGAGCCGCCACAGCTATACGGCTCAAGTCGTGGTTTTGATTCTATAAACCATAATGCTTATGGCGCGCGTTATACATTTAGTGTCAGCTATCGTTTCTAAAAATTATACGCGCAGCACTAGTCGCTGTGCGTAACACCATCCAAATTGTACTAAGTGGCTTTGCTTTGTAGAGTAAGGTCACTTATTCAAATAAACTTCGTGTTAAAATAAGCAGGTGTGCGGCTTAGTCTAAGCAACCTATTTCTTTGCGAAAAGTGAAATTATGAAAAACAAACAATTTACTATGCCTGATGCAAGTATCATCTTGTTATCAGTTGCATTAATTGCCTACTTGGCAACCTTGTTTATTACTCCTGGGATGTTTAACGCCCAAAAAGATAGCCACAGTGTTGAACTTTCTCAATACCAAACAGTGGCTGTAAGCGAGCAAACGCCGCTGTTTGCTGAAGGCGGTGAAATTGGCCTGGCAAATGTGTTGTTTGAAGGTTTAGTATCGGGTGACAAGTACGGCGCAACCATCGGTGTCATGGCATTTATATTAATTACCGGCGGCGCATTCGGTATCATTATGAAAACAGGCGCAATTAATAACGGTATTATGGCGCTTATCAATAAAACTCAGCGAGTTGAATGGCTGTTTCTACCATTATTATTTGTGTTATTTTCGTTAGGTGGCGCAGTATTTGGTATGGGCGAAGAAGCCATTGCTTTTTGTATTGTCTTACTACCGATCATGAAACAGCTCGGCTATGATGCCAAAGTAACGGTTTTAACTACTTATGTTGCCACACAAATTGGCTTTGCAACGTCTTGGATGAATCCTTTTAGTATTGCAATTGCACAATCTATTGCTGAAATACCAATTTTTTCTGGTGCTGGCTTTAGAATGATCGCATGGGTTGTGTTTACACTGTTTGGTTTATTTTTTACTATACGTTATGCCAACTCGATCAGAACCATTAACACCGCGCAAAGCGACTCCCATACTGATATAAAATTAGATACCGCCGATAAACTTATCTTGATTACTTTTATAGCGGGTATTACTTGGGTTGTGTGGGGTGTGATGGCGCGCCAATACTATATTCCAGAGCTCGCAGCACAGTTTTTTTGTATTGGTGTGCTCAGTGCTTTTATCGCCAGTATTTTTAATAAACAAACAGCCAACCAAAGTGCAGATGCATTTAAACATGGCGCACAAGAATTGTTGCCCGCAGCTATGTTAGTCGCTCTTGCCAAAGGGGTGGTATTATTACTTGGCGGCAGTGATTTAAATGCACCGTCAACCTTAAATACATTACTTTATCATAGTGCTAGTAGTATCGCTGCGGTACCAGACTTTGTTGCGGCATGGGGAATGTTATTATTTCAAAGTGTGTTTAACTTTTTTGTTTCTTCAGGGTCCGGCCAAGCCGCTATCACTATGCCACTGATGTCTCCATTAGGCGATTTACTCAATGTCTCACGACAAATTGTGGTATTAGCTTTTCAGTTTGGCGATGGCTTAACGAATATATTCATTCCAACCTCAGCCAGCTTGATCGGTTGCTTAGGTATTGTAAAGCTTGATTGGAGCGAATGGGCAGCCTTTATTTGGCGTTTCACTTTAGCATTATTTACTTTAGCAAGCGGCTTCATATTTCTTGCTTATTTTATCAATTATCAATAAAAAGACTTCACTATGTTGACATTAATTCGAGGTGCAAACCTTTATACTCCAAGCCCTCAAGGGCAGATGGATGTACTCATCGCTGGTTCTAAAGTGATTGATTTTCGAACCGAGATCAAACTAGAAAGTAATACCGAAGTAAAGATTATCGATGGCCGAGGAAACATTCTAGTACCAGGCTTTGTTGACTCTCTGGTCCATATTACAGGCGGTGGCGGCGAAGCAGGTTTTACTAGTCGAACGCCAGAAATGAACTTAACTGATGCCACCTTAGCAGGTATTACAACCGTTATTGCAGCGCTGGGCACTGACTCAAGCAGTCGCACACTAACCAACTTAGTTGCTAAAGCGAAAGGCTTAAAAGAGCTTGGTCTTAATGTATTTTGCCATACTGGCTCTTATCACTTACCCGCTAAAACACTGACGGGTAGTATTACAAATGACCTAATGTATATTGACGAGTTTATTGGCGTAGGCGAAGTGGCGATTTCAGATCACCGAAGCAGCCAACCCACCGTTCAACAACTCGCAGAGCTGGCAGCAGAAGCAAAAGTCGCCGGCATGCTAAGCGCAAAAAAAGGCACCGTGAGCATTCATGTCGGCCCCGTTAATAGTCACTTAGCGATTCTGCATGAGGTTGATAAAAATACTGATATTTCATTGAGTCAGTTTTATCCAACACACATGAATAGAAATAAAGCGCTGCTTGACGCTGGGATTTTATTTTGTGAAGCCGGCGGTACAATTGATTTTACCACCAGCACAACTGAGTATGATCTTGCCCATGGCGAATATGCTGCCGCGCAAGCGTTAGCTTACTGTTTAACACACAATGTTAAGCCAACACAATTGACTATGAGTTCAGATGGCCATGCCAGCCTGCCAATATTTGACGAGCAATTTAATTTACTCGGGCTTGAAATTGGTAAAGAAGCATCTCTGTTAGGTGCTTTTCAACAAGCTATACGTCAATATGAGGTGAGTATAGAGCACGCATTAATGGCCATAACCACTAATCCCGCTAATGTACTGGGGATTAAAAAAGGCACTATTAGCAAAGGCTCAGACGCCGACTTAGTTTTACTTGATAGCAACACTTTAGCGCCACAACATGTATGGAGTAATGGCATTCATATGGTTGAGCACGGCTTTGCAATAATAAAAGGCGCTTTTGAATAAATAATGAGGCGCATAGCGCCTCACGTTTATTGTAAGGCTGGTTCTACCGGTAGTATTTTAGACACCAATAACTGTTCAACTCGGATCCCTTCAACATCCACAACTTCAAATTTAAAACCTGCGTATTGAATATATTCTGCTCGTTTAGGAATTCGCTTCATGGTATAAATTAAAAATCCGGCAACAGTTTCATAATGCATTTGATCTGGAAATTCATCCACACCGAGTACTTTTGCCAACTCAACGGCTGGGGTTAAACCATCAACTAACCATGAATTTTCATCACGTGCGATAATTAATTCATCACCATTATGGGTGATCAAATCTCCCATAAAGCCTTTCATCAGATCTTTAACTGTCACAATTCCCACGACAAGTGCGTATTCATTTACCACCACAGCGAAGGGTTTTGCTGCGCCTTTAAAGGCATTTAATGCCTCTGACAAACTCAGTGTTTCTGGTAGATAAAAAATCTCTTTTTCGAGCATTTCGTCGTTAATATTCGCTGCATCGCCTTTGAGCACTTGGCGAAGAATATCTTTTGATTCAACTGAGCCAATTAATTTATCTAAATTGCCATTGCATACCAAAAAATGATTATGTGGATGATCAATGATTTTGCCCGAAATACCATCGCTGGCTTCGTTAATATCAAAGTAGACTATTTGATCTCTAGGTGACATTACACTCGATAAAAAGCGCGCTTCTAAATCAAATACATTACCAATTAAATCATATTCTTGTTGTTGTAAGCTACCATATTCTGCGCCTGCATCCATCATTGCGACTATGTCTTCGGTAGTTACAATGTCTTCACGCTCTGCCGGCACATTGAATAAGCGTAAAACAATATTAGTTACACCATTAAAAAACAATACCAACGGTGTTAATGCATACGTTACCCAACGCATAATCGTGACTACGCGAACCGCAACAGCCTCTGGCAGGATCATAGCTAAGCGTTTTGGTAATAAATCAGCAAATAAAATAAACAATGAAGTAATTGTCAAAAACGACAGTAAAAAGCTAATTTGCGCAAGTAACGGTCCTTGATAAAACAACACAAGTACACTTTCAACATAAGGTGAAAGCGCTTGTTCGCCCACTATACCGCCTAAAATAGCAATTGCATTAAGGGCAATTTGGATCATGGCAAAAAAAGCACCGGGTTGCTCTTGCAGCTTTAATACTGCAGCCGCTTTAGCATTGCCTTCGTCCGCCATGACTCTTAATTTAATTTTACGTGATGCTGCGATGGCGATTTCCGACATAGCAAATAACGCACTGATCAAGATTAATAAACCAATCCCGATTAAGTCACCCATTTATAACTCCAAAAATAAGCGCTTTTATAAGCAAAAGCAGCTGGATTATAACCCCTTTTAAAGGTTGGGCAATTTAAATTTAATTAATATTAAAAGTAATTAAATATCAGTACATTACCAACAATAAAAGCTTAATGGCACGCGTTGAATGCGTTGCTGAGTTTGGTTTGAGTTGGCTTATCTAGCGCTTTGTTACAAGCAAAATACAGTGCTGGTTGCGTGATCTTGAGTCTTAAAATTGGTGTTAACTTGTCAGTAACCTGCCTTTTAGACTGTTCAAATTTAACGCGTTGTTCAGGTAATACGACGATATCGATAGTGCTTTGACGGCTTTGAACTATTTTAAAAATATTATCAAAACTATTCATCAGCATTAGATTTACACCTTCTTCAAAGCCCTGTGATAATAAAAAGTGATGGCTGTAATTATCTTTTAATACCGCAATTCGGTATTGCTTTGCTTGCTCTAGGGAATCGATAACGATGCTTTTCGAATTCAAAGCATAAAGATAAGTGTTCAACTGTGCTAATTCTGCAATCCAAATAAATTGCTTTTCACGAGAAGTTGAGCGCGCCATAGAAAAAATGCACGTTTGCGGATCGCGCAGTACCATATTAAATGCAGTACTCCAACTATGCACTGAAATTGTATAATCGAGTGTTGAAGAAGCTAACACCATTTGAACTTTATCAGCGATATAGCCAACAAGCTGTTCATTTTCATCAATATATTGAGCAGGCGGAAAGTTTTCTGTAACTATGTTTAATTTAGCTACAGTTTGACTACTTAAGATTATTAATAAAAAATAACACCACTTAGCCACTCTTACCCCACCGATTATTATTTTAAGCCTCTCTTGATGTAAATTAAATATAACGGCAAATAGCTGATTTGTGAATTAAAAAAGCAGCATGCCTCAGCATGCTGCTTATATTAACTGTTATTGACTATGCGCGGTTCATGGCATTAATTAAAAATGCTGAAATTTTTGCACCTTCTCTAAGCGTTGTATCTGAACTCGATTGACCAATCAGTGAACTGTCAGTAAATGGGGCAATTTCCATCATATCAGCGCCAGTGATCGGAAATTCATCAGCCAAAGCAACTAAGATATCCAAAGCATGCTGCGGCGTTAAACCGTTCCCTTCGGGTGTGCCTGTTGCTGATGCAAACTCTTCATCGAGGGCGTCAATATCAAAGCTGACGTAGAGTTCATCAACATTATCAGCTTTAAGCTGAGCAATTACTTCTGCGGCAATTGCCGGCGCGCCTCGTTCGATGATCTCATGGGCCCAATGTTGTTTAACGCCAAAGGTAGATTCCCAGTGTTCTTTTGGCTTACCGCTTGAACGAATACCAAATTGGATCAGATGATGTGGTGCAGGTAAAAACTCTAAAATATGCGTGCACCACGAGCCAAAACATAAATCGATACCTAAACGCTCAACGAGTAAATCGGTATGCGCATCAAAGTGAATAATCGCAGTGCGTTTACCTTGCGCACGCTTTGCCTTCAAATACGCTTTAGTTAACGGGTAACTAATTGAATGATCACCACCAATACCAAAAATGCCTTTATCAGTAAACGTTGCATAAAAGCTATCGCATACATCTTCAGTGATAGACAACGGGCTGACATAATACTCACTGCTTGGATTATCATATAATGCCTGTTGGCAATTACTGATAGTCGCGTCGTTTAAATATTTATCATGCAATAAATGTGGAATAACCCTTACATCACCTAAATCAAACGACTTTGCCTGAGGCTGCTGATCAATCAATGCTGAACGTAAAAACAACGGCCCCCAGTTGGCGCCGCGTAAAATGCCACCACCACAGTCAGAGCTAATGCCTAAAGTCACCGCTTTATGCTCACTTTGACTAAGTGTATCGAGTGATGCACGCCATAGCGTATCGACATTATCTTCTTGTCCATACAGTTTCATACGCAGCGCCGCTTTACGTTCTTTTGCAGTATTAACCGTAAAAACGCCATCGCCCGGCGGACATAAACAGTGCTCAACTTTACTTTTAAATGTGTGCCATTGTGTGCTCATTGCAATTCCTTACTGTGTGCTTTTGCGTAGTTATGCAAAAGAGCGTTGTTGAAAATAAAATTAATAAAAGATTCACGCGCCGATTTTCACTCGCAATTTTATTACTCTCGCCGCTTTAGCTACATTTTAAATAACTATATAAATCTCTATAATAACAATTGGTTATACTTATTCGTCCAACAACGTATAAACTAAAATAGAGTGCCTAGTAGGATTGATATAGTGTCTATGAATACAAGTCAACTACCGGCGATGACACAAATTAAAGTCAGTTGCTTGAATATTCAAAGAGGATGAATAAATTTGATAACGGACATCCGTCCTGTACAAGGCAATGCATTGTAGTAATTATGCTAAATTGACAACAACTCTTTATAAATTAGCGTTATTAACTGACGTTAGAACAAAAGTTATAAATAAGGCCCCGCTATGGAAAAGGTATTTCACTTAGGACTCACCCGCGACGATCTACACGGTGCAAAACTTGCAATTGTACCGGGCGATCCAGATCGTGCAGCACGTATTTCAACTTTTCTCGAAAACCCAACTTGCCTCGTCCAAACCCGAGAATTTCATGCTTACTTAGGTCAACTTAACGGTAGCTCTGTGGTTATTTGCTCAACCGGTATTGGTGGTCCTTCAACCTCCATTGCAGTAGAAGAGCTGGCGCAATTGGGAGTTGAAACATTCTTACGAATTGGCACAACTGGCGCTATTCAACCTCATATTAATGAAGGTGATATTTTAATCAGCCAAGCATCTGTGCGTTTAGATGGTGCGAGCCAACATTTTGCGCCATTGAACTACCCTGCGGTGTCTGACTTTTTCGCCACTCAAGCGATGGTAAATGCGTGCGGTAATTTAGGCATTGATTTTCATATTGGTATTACTGCATCAAGCGATACTTTTTACCCAGGTCAAGAACGTTACGACACTTACTCGGGTTATGTACCAAAAGCATTTCAAGGTAGCTGTGAAGAATGGCAAAAGCTGGGCGTGATGAACTATGAAATGGAATCAGCAACCTTATTTACAATGTGTGCAGCACTGGGGCTAAAAGCAGCCTGTGTAGCTGGTGTGTTGGTTAATCGTACTCGCCAAGAAATCCCCAATGTAGATCACGGCGAGATTGAGAAAAAATCAGTCGCCGTGGTACTCGAAGCCGCTAAACTGCTGTTGGCTTAATATTTAAACTAATACTTTGTAGTACTGGCAAATCAGTGTAACTTGCCAGTACTGCTTGACTGACACTCAACTGATTTCCCTTACCCTGCGTTTGTAGTAACTCAATCCCTTTGACAACATCTTTAGTCATTGCCAAACCGGCTAAATGCAATTGACTCACCGCACTTTGCAGTGGTGATAAGCTCGGGCTATACGCGGCATTCTCCGCATAACAACCATAAAAATTACCATTTTCGAAAGTACTAATTTTCACTGCGCTGTAATTTTCAGAGTAAGGTACATATGCAGCCAACGCATAACTTAACAACGTTTTATCCAGTTCATCAGTTACAACAAATTCATGCTGTTGTGGAGCGGGGTTAAACAAGCTATAAGAATTACCTAAATCTTGCGGACCAAATGAGTGAGGGAGTAAATCAGCCAGCTTGAATTGCTGCTGCGGTAATAAAATATCAAAGCTCTGCGCATCAGCCAACTCATTCATAAATTGACGACAATAACCACATGGCGCATCACTGATAGCAATTTTAGCTATTTTTTTCGCGCCATTGAGCCAAGCGTTATTAATTGCCGATTGCTCAGCATGAACCACTAAGCTTAATGCTTGTTGTACAAATTCAACGTTAGCCCCAAAATAAAAATGTTGCTCACCGTGTTTATCGTAGCCAACTACAATTGCCCCAACAAAAAAATGTGAAATAGGCACAACTGCAAATTTTGCAGCAATAGGTAAACAGGCACGCAGTATAACCTCGACAGGTTGCTTATATTGCGCGCACAAAGCTGTGATATCAGCGGTATTTAAAATACCCTTGTGCTGTTTTACGTGAAGATATAACTGCTGCTGTTGTTTTTCACTGAAGCTAAAAACGCAGCTAGTTTGAGTACTTACTGTAGGCGTTAATGAAGACATAGACTAGTTTTATGATTTAATGGCTAACTAGTTTAGAAGGTTCAACGCTTAAATGCTAGGTTGATTTACTAACCAATTTTTCGCGCTGTTAAAACAATCAAAATTTTCTGCTTTTATATCAAAGCGCTGTGCTTTTTGCAAAAACAAATCGTGCATAAAACCATCAAAACTAACGACGCGAGCAATAAAGCAACTAGCTAACCACTGAGATACTGCTGGCATAATAGTCAGCAGTTCACTTGCCGGAAATTTATGCGTTAATTCAGACACATCAACGAGTAACTTATTACTGCCGTAAATAGATACGTACTGCTGCGCGATTTGATAAAAGTTCATCACATCCTGTGCACTTGCCGTCCCTCTTAGCGTCATCATTATTAATGACGTAGATGCATCATACGTGATGCAAGTAGACACATTCGACATATTACTACTCAATTATTAATACACTTACCATTATGGCAAAACAGCCGACATTCTAGATAAAAAAAACAGACAGTCAATATCTAGTAGCAAATCAGGTCTGACCAGAGCGTTAATACAGAATAAAGGATGGTTTTTTTTGCTAAAATGATACCAAAAAATACCTTGTTGTAACTAAGTTATAACCTGAAACAGCTTAACGATAGGAAGTAACTGTATTCAATACATCTAAGCTGAACTAAGATTAAATAAGATGTTTAATGCGGATAAATATAACTTACTTGGTAATATATGCGCCGAACCTTACCAGCACAGCGCACTGTTAGTGCTCAATTAACTAATTAATGGACCTCTCGCTGCTAAACACAGCAAAGAAGTCCACACTTAATTATTGGATAATCAACCGGTATTACGCATACCTGCGGCAATCCCAGTCATAGTAATCATTAACGCGTTATCAATGTCACCAGAGCTGCCTTCTGCCGCTTCGCGCGAACGTTTTAACAACTCAACTTGAAGCACATTCAATGGATCCGTATACGGGTTGCGCAAACCAATAGACTCTTTTATCCAAGGTTGATCGGCAAGCAAACTTTGCTGTGGACTTAACGATTGTACCAGTGAAATAGCCTGCTTGAGCTCTTTACGCAGTTTTTCACCTAGTGGTTTATATTGCTCTTCAACTAAAGCGTCGTCGTAATGCGCACTTAACCAACAGTCCGCTTTACTGAATACCATTTCAAGCATTTCTAGACGGGCTCTGAAAAACGGCCAGCGTTGACTCATCTCATTAAGGGTGTCTATGCCGTGTTTTTCAAGTGCAGCTTGTAAACCAGTTAGTGCCCCAAGCCATGCTGGTAGCATTAAGCGATTTTGACTCCAAGCAAAAATCCACGGAATAGCTCGCAGGCTTTCAACACCACCATTGGGATTACGCTTTGCTGGACGCGAACCAAGCGGTAATTTTGATAGTTCCTGCTCTGGTGTTGCCATTCTAAAGTACGGCACAAAGTCTTCATCAAAACGCACTACATTACGGTAATGCTCACATGACTTTTCACTGATCAACGCCATTACATCACGCCATTCATCTTTTGGCTCTGGTGGTGGTAACAAATTACTTTCAAGCACAGCACCTGCATAGATGTTTAGACTTTCCAGCGCCACATTAGGTAGGCCAAACTTAAAGCGGATCATCTCCCCTTGTTCGGTAACACGCAGGCCACCTTTGAGTGAACCTGGTGGCTGTGAACGCAAGGCTTGCGCAGCAGGTGCGCCACCACGGCCAACAGTACCACCACGGCCATGGAATAATATCAGCTCAATACCGCGTTGCTCTGCCAATTGTACAAGCTTATCCATTGCCTCGTATTGCGCCCACCCGGCAGCCATCATCCCAGCATCTTTGGCTGAATCTGAGTAACCTATCATAACATTCTGTATGCCCTCAGCTTGGCCTCGATACCAGTTATTATCTAGCAATTGAGTAATAACATCGCTGCCTGCATTTAAGTCATCTAAGGTTTCAAATAATGGCGCAACAGGCAGTTTAAAACTACAACCACTTTCTTTTAATAGCAGTTGTACTGCTAATACATCAGAGGCTGTGCGTGCCATTGAAATAATATATAAACCAAACGTCGACGCATCTTGCTTGGCGATTACATCAAAGGTGTCGAGGACTTCTTTTACATCAGCGCTTGGTTGCCAATGTTTAGGAATAAGCGGGCGACGAGAGTTAAGCTCGGCTAATAAAAATGCCTGCTTATCTTCTTCTTGCCATTGTTCGTAATCACCTAAACCTAAATAACGAGTGAGCTCTGAAAATACCTGACTGTGGCGTGATGAGTCTTGGCGCACATCTAGTTTAGCTAAACGAATACCAAAGCTATTAATACGACGTAACACATCTAATAATAAGCCATTGGCTACCACCGCAATGTTACTCTTAAGCAACGAACGGTAGCATGCCTCAAGCGGCTGCTTTAACTGCTCAATGTCAGTGACGATGTCTTGTGCATCGGTGCGCTTATTCATAATTTTAGCGCCAAGATGAGCAACGGTTTCACTCACTTGCGCTTTGAGTACTTTTAATACCGCACGATACGGTTCAAAATCTTGTCCAGCGAGCTCGACTAGCTCATCACTGGCTTGTGACATAGAAAGCTCAGTGCTTAAAGTGTCGATATCGCGACTGTATAAATCCAGTGCCATCCAGCGCCCATGATCCAGCACTTGCTGCGTCACTAATGCTGTTACAAATGGATTGCCATCGCGATCGCCCCCCATCCATGAGGTAAATTCAACGGGGCTGTAATCGTTTGGTAACTCTAAATCAAGGTGCTCTTTTACTTCTTTATTAAAGTCTCGTAAAAAACGCGGAACGGCATGCCATAGGCTATTTTCGATAACTGCAAAACCCCATTTTGCTTCATCAATTGGGGTTGGACGTGAACGACGGATGTCGTCTGTATGCCATGCTTGGCTGATCAACTGTGCGATACGGTTTAATATATTTTCACGCTCATAAGGCAGGTTATCGGTACGCTCAAGAGCTGCTAAACAATCACTTAATTCAACGTGTTTGTTAATAATTGTACGGCGAGTTACTTCAGTTGGGTGTGCAGTTAAAACTAAATTGATATGCAGTTTAGCTAAACTTTCTGCGATTTCATTGGGATTTATTTTACCCTGCTGTGCGTGGCTAGCTAATGCTTTTAAAGTTTGTGTTAACGGGCTTAGCTGACAAAAACCCACGTCATTAAAACGAGAAATAGTATGAAACTGCTCTGCAACATTGGCTAGATTCAAAAAGTGATTAAAAGCACGTGCCACTGGCAGTAACTCTTCATCGGTTAAAGCATGCAGAACATTAATTAAGGTATGGCGGTCTTGCTCGTTTCCTGTGCGGGATGACTTAGCTAAAGCTCGAATTTCTTCTACTTTATCTAAAATCGCTTGTCCTTGGGCGTCTTTGATTGTTTGGCCTAATAATTGCCCCAATAAATTAACGTTCCCACGCAAGGCGGCATATTGTTCACTCATTCCTGATACTCCATTGTTGATGTTTATACCATAAAGGTACTAATAATAAGCCGTGTTCAATTTTTAAGTGTGGAGTGTAAAATGCGGTAAAAAATCGACACTTTGCTTACCTTTATATTTGTAAGACTCTATTAATATCATCCAAATGGATAATTTAACAGATCCAAGGCTTATTCTATTTCGTAACAAGACATAATGAATCGATGAATTTTGAGTAACTATGATTATTTTTTACGATGGTAATTGCCCGCTTTGTGTTAAAGAAATGGATTCACTTAAGCGTGCTGACACACACAACAAAATAATACTCGAAGATATAAATAAAGATGATTTTGAGCAGCGCTTTAAAAACATAAAACGCCACGATGCCATGGCGTTTTTGCATGGCCAGCGTGATAACGGTGAAATGATTTACGGATTAGATGTCACATTTGAAGCATGGCAAACGGTTGGCCGTCATTCATGGCTAAAGCTGCTACAATTACCCATAATACGCTTTATTGCCGATTTAAGTTATCGCCTGTTTGCTAAGTACCGCAGACAGATCACACGCATTTTCTGTCAATCAAGTTGTGGGATAAAATAATGACTAACGCTTATATTATTTTCGGTGCAAGTAGTGAAATTGCAAATGCGTATCTAAAAGAAATTGCCAAACACGATCCACAGGCTATGGTTTTTTGTGTAAGTCGCAGCTCTATTGACACATCCGCTGTCGGTATTGTTGTTGAGCAGTTTGTTTGTGACTATTCCAAAGCACGCTTAAGTGAATTAACAAACTTACTTAAAGAGCGCGCAATATACCCAACTCAGGTAGTTATTTTTAACGGCCAGCTACATTATGCGCAATCTATGCCTGAAAAAAAACTCGACGATATCGATGAGCATTATTTCAATACCTTACTCAACACCAATACATTGACTCCTATTTTGTGCCTGCAAGCAATCGCGCCGCTACTTAGCCACAAAACACCTTGTACCATAACGGCCTTAAGTGCGCGAGTAGGTAGTATTACAGACAATAACTTAGGCGGCTGGTACAGCTACCGCGCCTCAAAAGCAGCACTTAATATGTTATTCAAAACAGCAGCTATTGAACTGCAACGACGCGCAAAACAAACACGTTTAATTCTTTTTCATCCGGGCACAACAGATACTAATTTATCTAAGCCGTTTCAAAAAAATGTACCCGCAGGTAAGCTCTTTACACCTGAGTTTGTAGCATCACAACTTTATACTCTTTTACAACAACCTGAACAGCTCACTGAGGTAGGTCAACCCGCCTACATTGATTGGCAAGGTGAGCACATACACTGGTAAGGATAAACCATGCACTTTACAACAGACGCCATTAGTCAGTTAGATAAACACTACCGTACGCATTTAATAAACTCACTATCTGGTTTTAAAAGTGCCAACTTAATTGGTACTCAAGATAGTGCAGGCAACACCAACTTAGCAATTGTAAGTTCGGTTATTCACCTTGGCGCGCATCCACCGCTTGTAGGTATGATTATGCGCCCACATAGTGTACCTCGTCATACTTTCGAGAATATTTTAGCAACCGGTGTTTACACTATTAACCAAGTGAATAGCGAGATTGTGGAACAAGCTCACCAGACTTCTGCCCGTTACGATAAAAATGAATCTGAATTTGATGCTACAGGCCTTACAACCGAGTATCTGGCTAATTTTTCGGCTCCGTTTGTTGCTCAAAGCCGTTTAAAGTATGCTGTTAAATTTGTTGAGCATCAACACCTTGCCGTAAATGGCACTGAGTTAGTAATCGGTGAGATTATAGACTTACATGTTGAAGACTCAGCAATTTTAGAGGATGGTTTTATCGATTTAGAGTCAATCAACACCGTCACCATTAGCGGCTTAGATAGTTATCACAAAACACACGCTATAACGCGTCTACCCTATGCTAAAAAACCTCGTTAAATAGTGCAGCTGAGCTTTGAAAATGATTGTTAAGAGTGTCATATATACTTTGAATAATTAAATATCATACTTTGATACGGTTGTTAACACTGCGCTATGGAGTAAACCTCAGCAGCAAGTGCAACGTATTATATTGAAAGTCGCAACTACCTTACAATAGACTGTTTTGGTAATTGCGACCCATACTTAAAATATTATTTTAAACATTTCTAATGAGCAAGGATACATTGCATTACAACCTATAACTGTAGGCAGAACATTGGTTCCAAAACCACCATTATTGACCGCTTGTACGTAATAACCATTAATCGATTTAAGCGCGATGTTGTCACCATTTTGAATTAATGCACCAGGGTTATTTGGTAATTCTATAGTGAACGTTTCCCATATTGATGCCGCAGTTCGGTTTGCATTAAGTGCAGCCCCACCACCTTGCTCTGCCACAAAATAGTATCCTGATGTTGTTTGGATATGTATTTCATCACCACTTAGCAAATCACCGCCATTAATATCTATTAAATTAAATTGCTCCCATGGACCAATTGCAAGACGATTTGCATTCACTGTATCCCCCCCATTATTCTCAGCCACAACGTAATATTGGCCACCTGTTTCTAGGGAGATATTGTTTAATATAGTGGGGTTACATGGTAGCGTGGTAAAAGTGAGATCTTCACCTTGCAGTGTTGATCTGGGCGGTTTTGGATCACCATGAAACCGAAAATGATACTGCGTTCCACAATCTAAATTAGCTACTTGCGCACTCACAGGGCCATTAACTCCTGCGGGTGTGACTAAAACACTAAAGCCATAGTTTGTGGTTTCACCATAATCAATTATTTCACCACTTAAGCCAATAGTAGATGCCGAATAACCATTTAACTGCGCCGATGTTGTCGTAATATTGCTTGCAGGTTGTGTTGTGTACTGCGTACCAGCATGCGCAATCGATGCCGTACCAAGTAAAACCACAAATAAAAGTTTTGAAGTAATCATTGTCGAGTTCCTGTGACGTTTACGCTGCTAGGATTAACAGCCCTATAAGCGTAAACGTCGACATGAAATAAAACATTACACCTTATTACAAGTCGCATAATGATAAAAAACTTACATGACACCCACTTAAATCTAAATTCAGCAACTGATTCCAATTCAATCCCATTATAAAGTTGCAGTCCTATATAAAGTAAAAACTTATATGACACCAACTTATATGACACCCACTTAAATCTAAATTCAGCAACTTATTCCAATTCAAACCCATCATAAAGTTACAATCCTATATAAACTTACATGACACCCATTTAAATCTAAATTCAACAACTGATTCCAATTCAAACCCATCATAAAGTTGCAGTCCTATATAAAGTGACTAGTATTTTTATAGAAACACAACATTGGAGGTTTTATGGCAATCGCTCGAAAAAGACAAATTAGCCTAAGTGATACTCGCTACTATCACTGTATATCTCGTTGCGTAAGAAAAGCTTATTTATGTGGCATAGACAAGCATACGGGCCAATCGTATGAGCACCGCAGAGAATGGGTTGAAGATAAAATTATAATGCTCGCTTCAATATTTTGTATTGATGTATGCGCCTATGCTGTGATGAGTAATCATACACATATCATCCTTCATGTAGATAATAATAAAGCTAACCGCCTAAATGATAAAGCCATTGCTTTACGCTGGCACAAAGCATTTAAAGGTACTTTATTAACTCAACGCTTTGTGAAAAATGAGGTGCTCTCTACTGTCGAACTGCAATTAGCAAAGTCTAGCATTGGAGAATATCGTTCAAGGCTAATGGACATTAGCTGGTTTATGCGATCACTTAATGAGTACATTGCTCGCAAAGCTAATAAAGAAGATAATTGTAAAGGTAGATTTTGGGAGGGACGCTTTAAATCTCAAGCTTTACTTGATGAGTCAGCACTAGTGGCTTGTATGGCCTATGTCGATCTAAACCCAATCCGTGCTGGAACCGCTTCATCACCTGAAAACTCAAATTATACAAGTATTAAAAAACGTATTGCAGCAGCACAAAATGCCAAACAACCTAGGTCCTTATTTCGCTTTGCAGGTTTAACGACAAAACACACTGTAAATGGTTTGCCTTTTGAACTGAACTCTTACCTAAACCTTGTTGATAAAACAGGGCGCTGCATAAAAACAGATAAAACAGGTTATATAGATCATTCTTTGCCACCGCTACTAGAGCAACTAAACATATGCCCTGAAAACTGGCTAAAAATCACCAGTAGGTTTACTAAAGTCTTTCATGGTGCAGTTGGTAAACCAGATGCAATTGACCGATATTGTGAACACCAACACTTTAAACGACGAAGTAACCTCAAAAATTGCGAAAAACTATTAGCGTAATACCATATAAAACAACTTTTTACTTTTTATCAGCTCAAGGCTGAAGCTTATGCTGCCAGTTATTTGCTATACTCGCCCAAAAATGAACATTTACTATTCTGAGAAGAGTTTTTTAATATCATTAGACACATAAAAACTCTTGTAACTGTATTGAAGTTAGGTGTCATTTTAATTTTTAAAAGTAGTGGATGTCTTTTAACTTACTCGCATTGGCAGACTGTGCAAAATACTTTGCGATGCCAACAATCTTAACCACCAGCTTTGAAGAAGGCCCCAACGGCCCGCTAGTACCTGAGTTAAAAGAAATGTTTCCAGATTCGCCCTACATTGCTCGGCCTGGACAAATTAACGCATGGGATAATGAAGAGTTTGTTGCCGCTATTAAAGCTACAGGAAAAAAACAAATCATTATTGCTGGAGTAGTAACTGAAGTATGCGTTGCATTCCCAGCTTTATCCGCTTTAGCAGAGGGTTTTGATGTATTCGTGATCACTGATGCTTCAGGCACCTTTAATGTAATGACTCGTGATGCAGCTTGGGATCGCATGTCAGCTGCTGGCGCACAACTTATGACCTGGTTTGGCGCAGCTTGCGAATTACATAGAGACTGGCGCAATGATGTGGAAGGACTGGGGACTCTATTCTCAAACCACATTCCAGATTATCGCAACCTAATAAATAGTTACTCAACCTTCCAACCTAAATAACATACTATTTAACAAGGGGCTGGCCCCCTTTTTTTATAACTAAAAACTAAACAATATAAGTGAGTTGCATACCAAGCATGCTCGTTTACCTCACGTTAAAAAATAGCTCCCCACGCACAAACTTAGACCGCTAACCAACCAAACTAATGCATAGCTTTGCCATAGTTGTGAGTTGTTATAAACCTTTTGCGGGTTATTTTTATCAACCAATACACTGCAAGGCTCGCCTTGTTTGAATCGTGTGAGCAGGGTGTTGTCGTGACTGACCAATACGCTATACAAATGATTGTTAAATCTAAAGCTAACTAACATTGACTGTGACGGCAATAGTTCATGAGCACCAATACGAGTATTAACCGCATTAGTGATGTTATCAATCACACACACGCGCCAGTGATGTTTGCTTATTTTACACTTTAACCACCTAAAAAGAGGCAGTAACCCTGCAAAAATAAAACACACACCCAATATCAATAGCACAGTATTCATCTTTCACTTACCTTATAAAACTAAAACAGACACACAGCACACACATTAAAAACTCACCACAAATTATCTATTAGTTCTGTAGAGATTGATAAACTTGATTTGCAGCAATCAAGTCACTCAGTGCTGTACCAACTGATTTAAATACCGTTATATCCGTTTCGTTAAAACGGGCTACGGTATTTACCTTCGCTAAATCAGCTAATTCAGCACATACGCTTTGCTCGCAAAATACACCTTCACTTATTGGTATTAATAATTCACCTGCTTCTCCTAATACATTGGTTTTACTATCAACATAAACGCGGCTACGAGTAATTGTGGCGGTGTCGCATTCGCGATGGTCACTCTGATGATTACCGATTAGGTCAACATGCGTGCCTGATTTTAACCAGTTGCCATCAAATAATGGCACTTGAGAGCCGGTCGCGCAGCTGATCACGTCAGCACTGTAAATTACTTCTTGCGTACTTTGCCCAATGACAAACTCAACATCAGGATATAACTGCTCTAAACAACTTTGCAGGGCGACTACTTTTAAATGATTACGCGCCACCAGCGTTACTCGTTTAAAATTACGAACAGCCAAATGCGCACGCACCATATACTCGGCTAAGTTACCACTGCCAAAAAATACTAAATGATTACTATTCTCTCGGGATAAATAACGACTCGCAAGCGCCGATACGCTTGCCGTACGCCATAAAGTAATACTCGTGCCATCTACCAGTGCCAACGGTTCGCCGTGCTCGCGCGAAAACAACATTATTTTAGAATACAAAGAATCAAAGCCCGCCTCGCCATTATTAGGAAAATAAGTAAATGCTTTTACGCCAATCACTTGTTCATTCCATGCAGGTAACACAGCAAACGCATCCCGGCTACCGCTGTTGCTATCTAACTCATAGACGTTACGCTTTGGCATAGTAAAATCGAGGGCAAAACCTTGCTGCATAGCAGTGATTAACGAGTCAAAATCAAGGGCGTTATCAATGTGTTTTTTATCAATAACTTGCATTTTATAACTCCAGTTCGAATGGTTTAGGTGCGTGAGTTAAAATTTCATAACCCGTGTTGGTGATCAAGATGTCCTCCTCTAAACGCACCCCTCCATATTCAGAGATATAAATACCTGGCTCTATGGTGATCACATTGCCCACTTCTAATACGTGCTTAACGTTGCTATTGATAAACGGCTGCTCGTGTAAAAATAGCCCTAAGCCGTGGCCAAGCCCTTGTCCTGCCCATTTTCCAAAACCAGAGCCATCCAATACTTGTTGTGATGCATTTTGTAAATCAATGCAATCAACCCCTGGCTTAATTAAATTAATAGCAGCTTGTTGTGCAGTCGCAACTGCATTGTAAATTTGAACTTGTTTGCTTGACGCTTTACCTAATACATAACTACGTGTCATGTCTGAGCGATAGCCATTAACAACAGCGCCAAAGTCTAGGGTAATAAAGTCGCCTTCTTTAAGTGTTCTATCACTGGGGCTACCATGGGGCAGCGAGGTACGCTCTGCGAACATTAAAATCGTTGCAAACGACATTCCTTCAGAGCCTAATTTTTGCATTCTAAACTCTAGCTCTAAGGCTAAATCACGTTCGCTTACACCTACTTTAAAATATGGAATAGTGTGTGCAAGTGCTTCATCCGCAATCGCAGCCGCAGCTTTTATTTGTGCTACTTCCCAGTCATTTTTGATCATGCGCTGACGTTCAATTACTCCTTGAATTGGCATTAATGTGTGACCACTCAAATCACTAGCAATTTGCTGCCACAATGCCACATTAATAAATGCCGCATCAAAACCTAAATGGCTGTTAGCAGGTAAAAAACGGTTAATACAACAGCCTAAACTTTCGCTATCACGGTCGCGGCTGATCACTTCAAACCCTTGGCACTCAGATTGTGCGCGCTCAAAGTAACGATAATCAGTAATAAGTATGCAGCTAGCTTGCGTCACAATTGCATACGCGGCATTACCACTAAACCCGCTCAAGTAGCGAATATTCTCATGCCCTAACACTAATAACGCCGTTAAGTTTTGCTCTGCCATACGTTGTTTTAGTAATTGTTGGCGTACTAAAAAATGATTATTCATCGAAAAATAAATCCTTGTTTTAGGGGATCTGTTGGATCAATTAAAAAGGTATGTTTACCCGTCACAAAGGCTGTACCCGTAACACGAGGAATAATCGCAGACCGTGCTTTAACCTCACATGTTTGCTTAACCATTACATTAAATGCTGAGCCTAAAATGCTCTCAATATTTACACTTTGTCCTACCGCTAATTCGCCTTTGGCAAAAGCTAATGCAGCACGAGCGCTTACGCCCGTGCCTGTAGGGCTTCGATCAAGTTCACCTTCGGCAAATACACACACATGACGGCTAAAGTGGTTAATTTGTGATAACTGGCTATTGGAGTAAAAAATAACCCCATATAAAAAACCCAGTGCCTGATCGGTTGGGTGCGTTGGCTGATATTGATTAGTCACTTGCTGTTTAATGGCTTTCCCAAGGCTAATTATATGTCCATGATTGTCAGGTGCTAAGCTTAAATTAAGAGTATCTGCATCAACAAATGCGTAGTATGCACCGCCAAACGCTATATCACAGCTAACCGAACCACACATCGGCAAGCTTATTTTAACGTCTAATTTATCAACAAAACTGGCGACATTATCAAAATATACTTGCTGTAACTGATTATTGTTAAGTTCAACATACGCTTTTATAAGCCCAGCTGGAGTGTCTATTCTTAGTTCATTATAGCCATCTTTAAAGTCAACAAGTGCGCAATCTTTTGCAGCGGTAGCCAGTGCAATAATCGCATGCCCGCACATGGTGCTATAACCTTCATTATGTAAAAAAAGTACGCCAAAATGGCTATCTGAGCGCACAGCACAAGTGATCACTGCGCCATACATATCGGCATGACCACGAGGTTCAAACATCAATGCTTTTCGTAAATAATCAAAACGCGCTAAACAATCGGCACGCTTTTCTAGCATCGTATCACCTGTAAGTTGCTCAAAGCCATCAACTATAATACGCAATGGTTCACCACCAGTGTGCATCTCTAAAGTATGTATTTGTAACCAATCATTATTAGGCTGCTGCCAATGGGAAAATAAAGTCTGGGTCATAATTAACTCCTTCACTTTTGTATACAATATATCTCAATATTTTTTAGTGCAATAACTTTAATAAAAAATGCTGAGCAGTTACCTACTCAGCATCAAGGCTGTGTTACTCTTAATGAGAATGTGCTTAAACATTTTGTCAGTTTTAGTTTTCGCTTGTTAGATACTATTTACTAAAACGACAATTTACAGCCACTTACCAGGGAACTTAAAATTCTATACGTGCGGTTAACGATACATATCGAGCACCTTGGCGGCCAGTTACTAAACCATAATCTGGGTTGAGCTCTAAGCCATTATCGCCATATTGAGCTCGCTCCTCGTTTATCGATACCGCGCTATCTCCATCGAATAAGTTATATACCGTGCCTTTTAAGGTCATGTCAGAGCCAAAAAAGTCAGTATAATAAGTCAGTGACATATCCACATTAGTTAACCACGGTAAGTTACCTTTGCTTCCGCGTGGTGCCGGGTTACCATTTTCATCATAGTGCGATGCTTGGTCATAGTATTTACTCACACATGCATCCCACGGGCTTCCTTGCTCGCAGCTATCAACACCTTCAGGGTGAACTGAGAAGTAGCTCTTTGGACGACCCGATGTAGTTCGCGCAACTAAACCTACAGTCAGTGAATCGGTAATATTATACGCGCCACTAAATTTGATTGCGTGGCGGTGGTCATTTGGTAAATTACCATAGCCATGATCCATCAAATCGCCATAGTCGTAAGAGGTCGTCCAACCAGGATCTGCTTGGTCGTTATCCGTTTTAACTAAACCTTCCGTATTACCGTAGCTATGTGACCATGTATATGAAGTATTGATACGCAAGTCATCGGTTACATTGCCATCTAAGGTAAACTCAAGGGCCAAATATTTGCGTTGTGCTTCGGCAAGTGCAAGCTCATCAGCACTTAAATTAACGTTATCTATTTCTCCATCACCATCAAAGTCATACGACATTTGAATCGCTTCACCAGGATTATTAAGCACATAATATGAACCCTGCCCTACGTTATCGGTGATCCCCATTTCGGCAAGTTTCTTGGCAAGTATAGGGCCTACATCCGTGTCTTCAACACTGCGCCCAAGGTCGCGGTAAATAGCACGTACGCCGGCAGACATAGAATCAAAAACTTCTTGTTGATACCCTATTGTGAACTCATCGCTGTACATTGGTTTTAAAGAAGACGAGGCAATTAACCCAGGTTCAGTAATACCACGCTGGCGCCAGCGTCTATCTCGTAACATATCACCTCTGCTAGGTGAGCCGTCAGCTAATAAAGTAGGCGAGCCATTGCCTTCTAATTGATCTAATTCAAAATACTCAAACCATTCAATTGATGCAGAGCCTTGAGTGATATTCATGTTCGCAGATACTGGCTGAAAATAGCGCCCGTAAGTGGCAAATATTTTAGCGCTACCGTCACCCGATACATCATAAATAGCCTGTAAGCGTGGCGCTATTTGATTATCAATATCAACAAATGCTCGGCCATCTGTCACCCTATTTTCAAACTGGCTATAACGCAAACCCATATTAAGGACTAAATTATCAGTTGCTTGCCATGAGTCATTAATATAAAACGCCAGTGAAGTTGTATCTGAATCGACCTCACGGCTACGGACCCGCCTTTCGATAAAGTCACTCCCCAGCGCAGCACTTGATATATCATTTTCACCAGCAGTTTTTATAGTCCACCAGCCTTGTGCATCCCCAATACCATTTTGGCCTTCAAAATAATCAACCTTCACATTGGTGTAATCAATACCAAATTGAATTGAATGCATATCCAAGTCCCAGTTAAAATCAATTCTGGCTTGATCACGAATATACTCTTCTTCCGTTATACCGGAATTTGTATGCTGGCTTAGAGTTACAAAACCGTCACGTTCATCCCACACGCCGGGATTAGGTGATGCTACAACGTTCTCAACATTTTCAGTAACACGACCAACAACGGCTGACACTGAAAAAGTATCTGTGAGGTAGCCATTGTAGTTAATACTGTATACATTGCCGCCATCTTCGCCTGGTGCATCGACACCTTGTTGATCACCTACCACATTATCTTGCCAACTATACGCAAACGTTTTATCAGTCCAAGTACGTTTATTGTTCATTGCAGAGAAACCAATAGAGTGATCTTCATTAATAAACCAATCCACTTTGGTGAACCAACGGTCTTCATCACGCTCAAAATCAGAAAAAGTGGTTTGCCCTGCGCTATTAGACTCTTCTCTGCGTGGTGCAAATAAACCATAAAAGAACAGGGTATCTTCAATAATTGCACCACTTGCCCATAGCTGTACTTCTTTAAAGTCGTAACTGCTTTGCTGTGTATTAGTGTTTATTGTCCCACTATCTTGAAATATTGAATCATGTTGACTACGAAGGCCATCAGGATCCCAGCGCACCTCTGCACCGAATTTAAAGTCGTTATCGCCCGATTTAGACACAGCGTTTACAATGCCGCCTAATGCACCACCAAATTCAGGGCTTACACCACCGGTTTTAACTTGAGTTTGGGATATAGCTTCCCAAGGAAGGCGAATGGAACCTAAACCAGTACGAATACTCGTTACATTTAAGCCATTAAAATAGTAGCCATTTTCAGCAGCCGATGAACCACCAAAACTTGATGCGCCTTTAAAATTAGAGCCACCAGGTGCAGCGGTACCTGGCGCAAGTAAAGCAATGCTCTCAAAGCCTGTATTAACCGGCATTGCTTTAAGCTCAGCATCACTAAACGTTAAACCGGAGGTAGAGGAAGCCATATCTACACGACGAATTGCCGAACCTGTTACCGCGATACGCTCTATATCAGTACCAGCTTTATAAAGTTGTACATCGAGAATGATTGATTGACCAATGGTCACTGCTACATCTTCTTCAATTAGTGTTTGATAGCCATCTTTTACAATCGTTACATCGTACATACCCACCGGTACATTACGTAATAAGTAATCGCCTTCAGCATTACTCGTAATAGTGTAAACAAGCCCTTTACTCTTGTGTTTAAGTGTAATTGTTGCGCCAATCAAATCATTACCAGAGTGTGCAACAATATGACCTTTTACAATACTACTACCATCTACGGCCTGCGCAGCTGGTGTCATTATTAATGCAGCTGTAACAGCTGTTGCCAGTAGGGTTTTAACACCCACTCCCCGAGTTTGCTTTTTATTATTCGTAAACATGAAATGTTCCTTTGATCCTGTTGATTTTTTGTTGCCAGGCTAACCTTGACGTAAAAAATATACACTTATTACATATTGTATACAATATGTAATATGCATTTAATTTACGTAAAATTAAAAAACAAGATGGTTCATGTCAAACTTATTCAAAAACAATATTTATAATCAATTGCTTGCAAACTCACACTGAACACCTAAAAAGTAACAGAAGTGAGCAAAGTAATTAATACAGGGTTTAGTTTATTTTTATTCCGGCCTTGCCGAAAGCAATTTAGCTGATACAATCTAAATGTATAATGTATACAATATGTATTTATAAGAGGAAATATGATGCAAACGAACAGTAAAGATTGGCGATATACAGTTATGCCGGCCGTATTTACATGGCTAAAAGAGTCAGAGTCCGGAGCCCTGGAAATAGACCTTGATACAACAAAAAAATACGCTGCAGATATTTTAAAAGTGCAAGGAAAGGGGGGTACTCGTATGGGTGGACTTGTTGGCTCTGGTACGCTGGGTGAAAACAGCTACCTAAGTGCTGAGCAACGCCTTTCTTTACTAAAAGCCCTTTCAAGTGTTGCTAAAGAACACAACGTTCCTTTAATCAGTGGCGCAGCGGCAGAAACCAAAGAAGAACTAGCCAAAATAGTAAAAGAACTCGCAACGGTCGGCGTAGATACCGTTATGGTAATGCCACCAAAAACCAAAGAAACACCTTGTGATGAACAGATGTATGCTTACTACGCGCTTAGCGCCTCAGCGGCAAAAGAGGCCGGCATAACAATAATGCCCTATAACAACCCTGACGCAGCGGGCTACCATGCGCTTTCAACTGATCTGCTTACAAGGCTTGCAGCTCTACCAGAGGTAACTGCGCTTAAAATATCAACTATCGATGTGTCAGTTATTGAAACAATGATGTTAGAGAACAAAAATTTAAAAGTATTGGCCGGTGTTGACACCGTTACTGTACATGCAGGACTCGCAGGCGCATGTGGCGGCATTACAGGTGTGGGCTGCATATTCCCAAAAGCGAGTATTACAATGCAAGAGTATGTAAATAACGGAGAATGGGCCGAGGCAAACAAAATCTCTCAAGCGATGAACTCTATATCCTATCTTGATGCACAGCCGTTACTTTTAGAATACCTTAAGTTTGCTTTTGGCATTCATCATAATGATCTAACAGGTGGGCTTCGCACCTTTGGCAAGAAGTTAACCCAACAGCAAATTGATGACGTGCACACACGGTATGCCCTAGCAAAAGAACGACTTGAGGTCCTCGATTTACTAGACTGATGTTTTAAAATATTCAAATAGCAAAAACTCCGTTGCTACGGAGTTTTTATCTTTACAGATTGGCTATTTTTGAGATTGTTACATCTTATTTTATTCAAAACAGGCCTAGGCTACTTGCCATGATTAGGTTAACCGATGAATGTCTCGGCTCTGGCATCCTGCTTCGTTCTACCTTCTAAATCTATTTAGTCGTAGTGCCCCAGAAAGTCCAAAAGGATATGGGAAAAACCTGGCTGCGATAAGATCGCAATAAGAGATTACTGCGTAACGCATCCTAGATGTGTTTGCCGTAAGCTACTTGCTTAACAGCCACATCGACATACGAAGTAAACGAATTTGCTTATTGAATTAGAGTTGATTTTTGATTGACCTTCAATTTATAAAACGGTCAAAAAGAACACTAGTGCCTATTGACAGAGTTAAGGCTCATATGTATTAGGCAATTGATTCTGCAACATAAATACATCAAACGCAATTACTAACTTCACCCGCAGCAAATGTGAGAGTTTTACCTTTAGTTTTAATAAAGTAAGGTGTGATTTTATGACGTTGATCTGGATATTGAGGATGAGGCACTTCAAATGATGGTTCGTCCATGTCGTTCCAAGGATACTTCCAAATATTAATACCATTGATTTTTTTAGTTTGGGATTCAAAACCAATATCGTGATACTGCCAACCATCCATGTAAATCACCTAACGAGGCTGTAGTATAACTCCAACAGCCAAATTCAATTAAAAGACGAGCTCCTGTAATTAACTCTAAGCGTTTTTAAAGCATTAGGTAATGCATTTGGAACCCATAAAACTGGCTGTCTTTCTTAAAAAAAGAGTAATTCTACAGCCTCACCCCCCAATTAAGGTGTGGGCCACGCTACCACGACGCTCAAATTGAACACCGTAAACACTGAACTAGCCCTAAACTGAAACTGCCAAGCGTGGGGAATCACTCTTAAATTGCTTGTTAGCTATCTTTTTCACAATGCAGTGGGAAATGCTGCGACACTCCCATTGCAGAACCGCATGATAACCTAAGGTGTGTATCACGATAGTGGTCATAGCAATTATCAACTAAGTTGATTGTAGCTCTTAATGCCACCTGCACTTCTTGAACTACTAGATCACAAATTTTGTCACGGGAGTTTTCATAAATACCGACCAAATCATAATCAATGTTGTCGATAACTTTGCCTTCCATCCACGACATATTTTTGAACATTTTATCATCGCCAGTATAGAGTTCACTGAATCCCTTGTGTGCTCGGTCATTACGATCAGTCCGCAATTCTTCACCGGTTTTATCAAGAGTTTTTAAGTCCTCTAGAATTTCAGGGTACTCTGTTTTGAGAGCTTTTTTGAGTTGCTTAATATTTAACTGAAAATCAGAAAGTCCTAGCTCCAAAACTTCATTCACAAAATGAAAGGCTATATCTCTCAAGCTGGAAAAACGGAATAAAGTCAAATCAACGATAGATTTAAGCCAGTCGTATCTATTTATGTCTTGAACGCTGGATTTAACTGGAACAGTTTCAACCCCAAGCATTTGAGGGATAACCCGCAAATCAATGAATTGTTGTTCAAGCATGTTAAATCGGACATAGGTTAATTGTGCATAAGCCATATGTGGGTCAGCTTCAGAAAACTCTTCCCAGTTTTTGTAAGGCAAGTCATGCAAGAAATAACAATTTATCGAGTCGTATAAAACACCCTTGAAGCTAGAGTCTTCCAGATCCCACCAATGATATTCATTATTCATAGATACTCGCAATTTCTGACAGATAGCTAACAGCCTTTTACCAAGAATACCGATAAACACTCTTGAGTGATTACCCTGAACTGCGTAAACACACATTAAAATTTATAATAACAACTTATTAAGGTTACCTTTTTTCGTCTTCGATTTTTAATAATAGCTTTTTAATGTCGTTTTTGGCGCCCAAGATATGCTTTTTCAAAAAGTCACAGGCTTTTTTAGTGTCTTTTGCGCGACAGTGATTTAACAATGTGCGGTGCTCTTCGGGTGCGGTGGTTAAACCACCAGCCAGTAAAATATGCATGCGCACGTAGCGCTCTGAATTTTTACTATACATATCTACCAGCTCACGGGTTTGTGGCCGTTGCGCGCGCGAATATAATTTACCATGAAATCGACTATTTAAATCGCCTGTGGCAAGGTGGGTGTCGCCCGCATCCATAGCGCTTTCAAGCTCAGTTAAAATAAGCTCAGCGTCGATTAAATCTTGATCTGTTAAACCGTCTATTGAATGGCTTAATAGCTCTGCTTCAAGTAAGGCTCTTAAATCAAAAATCTCATCAATTTGTGATGCTGAAAGCTCTGTTGCCGTAGCTCCTTTGTGCGCTTCAAAGTTAACAAGCCCTTCGGCTTCAAGCTGAAGAAGTGCCTCACGTACAGGAATACGACTTACGTTCATCTCTGTTGCCAGTGCAGCTTGACGTAAGGGCTCGCCTGCTTTAATTTCACCAGAGAGAATTTTTGCGCGAATTGCTTCTGCAACAAGCTGGGTGCGGGTTTTGTGCTCGATAGCCATGGTGATCCTCTTACATTGCATTTAGCATACATTATACTCAAGTTCACTCATATGCCAAGTGAGAATCTGTCGGTACCCTATATAAACAAGGGGGAAAGCGGGAATATACAATTTGCATATCCCGCCCAATAAATCCTATGCTTGATAACAAATTGGTCGCATAAAACGTAACATTGCATTTGCGCCCACAGAGGTACTGCGTACATCGGTTGAACTTGGGAACGGCCCACCGTGGTTCATTGAAGCGCACACTTCAACACCTGTTGGCAGCTGATTTTTTATCAAACGACCTACTTTATATTGCAGCGCTTCGATAAGGCTATCGGCGTTGTTTAAATCAGCTTCAGTGCCATGAATACTGGCGGTTAACTGCCCTTGTAATTGGTTTATCAATGTCATGAGCTGCTGTTCACTGTCGTAGCGCACCACTAACGCAGCAGGGCCAAACACTTCTTCTTGCAAAGCTGAGATTGCTAAATAGTCATCAGCATTACAAGCAAATACATGTGCATTTGCATGAAATTCATGCTCCAGCTTGCCTTTACCCAGCACGCTAAGCTTATCAAGCTGAGTTCGCTCTGCTATTTGGTGTTTAAAGGTTTTAACAATCCCAGGGGTGAGTAAAGTGTCTGATGGGGCATCATTAATACACGCTGTTATATGTGCTTCGAGTTCGTCACACCCGGTTGGTACTAGCCAAAGCCCTGGGCTAGTGCAAAACTGCCCGTTCCCCATCAGCATTGACTGGCAAAGTGATTGTGCCATCTCTTTGCTATGTTCAATGGCTTTATTGAGTAAAATAACTTGTGGGTTAATACTGCCAAGCTCACCATAAAATGGTATCGGCTCTTCACGCTTGGCAATTGTTGCTTGCAGCTTGCTGGCCACATTAAATGAGCCTGTAAACCCCACCGCTTTTATTGCCGGCGCAGCCACTAATTGATGCGATATGTCGTAGGCTTTACTTTGTACCATTGCAAACACGCCTAACGGCATTGCACATTCTTTAATGGCTGCAAGCGCCACACGTGCCATCAACTCACCCGTTCCTGGGTGCGCGGTGTGGTTTTTTACAATTACTGGGCAGCCTGCTGCAAGGGCTGCGGCGGTATCGCCGCCCAGTGTTGAAAAGGCGTAAGGGAAATTAGATGCACCAAATACAGCCACCGGCCCCAGCGGTAAATAGTTAAGTTCAGTGTGCGGCTTTGGTAACGGTGCTCTGGTGGCATCTGCTTCATCCACTATTTTTAAACCCAGTGGCGATTCAGGGTTGTCACGTAATGCATTAGCAAAGGCTTTAAGCTGATTTACGGTGCGCATACGCTCACCTTGCAAACGTGCCAGCGGTAAGTTGGTTTCTTGCTGTGTTTGCTCAAGTAACTCATCACCAAGCGCTAAAATATGATCAGCAATACATTCTAAAAAATCTGCTCGTTGTGCAAAACTGGTTTTACGATATTCATAAAACGCCGATTGTGCGGCTTCTATTGCACTGTCTAACTCAGTGGCGCTGAGGTTAAAAAAGCGCGTTGCGAGTGGTTCATTGCGGGCGGGGGAAAATGCGTTAAATTCACCATTTCCAGAGTGACCGAGCCATTGCCCTGCTACTAAACTTTGTCCTGTTAATGTCATGCTTTGCTCCTCATTAAATTACTTGAAACCCAAATGCGTATGGGTCATCGTCATCTACGGTGATAGCACTTGTGCCCGTCACCCTAGACCAACCTTGAATACTTGGTAAGATAGCTGTTATGCCTGCGATCTCTGTTACGTGTTCAATGCAACCAATAAACTGGCTGCCAATATAACTTTCGTGAATAAAATTTTGCCCTTGAGCCAACTGCCCTTTGGCAAATAGCTGTGCCATACGGGCGCTGGTGCCTGTTCCACATGGCGAGCGATCAATGGCTTTATCACCATAAAAAACTGCATTTGCGGCGTCTGAATTGGCATTTTTTGGGGTGCCTGTCCATAAAACATGGCTTGCGCCTTGAACGGTTGAGTCAAGCGGATGAACACATTTAATTTTGGCGTTTATTGCATCACGCACTAGCGGGCTATATTGCAAAATTTGCCCAGCCGTTAAATGTTCAATGCCTTTATAATTACCTTGCGGTTCAACAATAATGTAGAAGTTGCCGCCATAGGCGATATCTACTATCAGCTCGCCCAATTCAGGCACTTCAATAACTATCGACTTATGTGCTAAATACGCAGGTACATTATAAATTTTTACCCACTGTACTTTGCCATCACTCATTTCATAGTTGATCTGGACACGCCCAGCAGGTGTGTCTAGCAGCAGAGTTCCCGGCACTTTTGCCTGTAACAAACCATGCTCTAAAGCAAACGTAACGATACCCATTGTGCCGTGGCCGCACATAGGCAAACACCCAGATGTTTCAACAAATAAAATAGCGGCATCGCCGTCTTCCGTGGTCGGTGGATATAAAAATCCGCCCGACATCATGTCGTGACCGCGAGGTTCAAACATCAGTGCTTGGCGGATCCAATCGTGATTTTGCAAAAAATCTTGGCGCTTCTCACTCATGCTCTGCCCGCTCAATTGCGGGTGACCACTGGTTATAAGCCTAACTGGGTTGCCACAAGTATGGCCGTCAATACAAAAAAAACTTCCTTTACGCATCACTTAGCCCACTTTAATTTTGTTAGGTTAGTAGGGCTTGCTATAGCCAGTGCAATCATGCCGTGAACAGCTTTGTTGATCAGTTCATCGCTCATGTTTGCTGTTGTTGCAAAGTTAATGGAGTCGTCTGCACTAAACTGAGCCATTACTGCTGCACAGACTCCTTGCCAAGTTACTGTCATTTTAATTACCTGATTGATGTTTAGGCTTGATATCATAGGTATATTGTATACAATAATCAATATCCCACCTTAAAGTTTGTTAAAAGGTTTATCTTCTGAGGCTCTTTTGGGATTGGGAATAACTACTTAAGCAACTGAAAAACAATGCTTATTTACTGATTTAATACAGCGGGATTTTTTTCATAAATCACTGTTTAAAGTGAGATGCAATGTATACGCGCCTACAAATCAAGTGTTTGGTATTACTTTTATAGAAGAGGTAAATTATTTTGGCGGATAAAAATAAACAGCAAGTCGCCGTTATAGGAGCTGGTATTATTGGCATTTGTAGCGCATTACAACTACAACGAGCAGGTTTTGCAGTCACCTTGTATGATGAAAATGGTTTAGCGCAAGGCTGCTCTAAAGGCAATGCTGGACACTTTGCGACTGAGCAAGTGTTTCCGCTTGCGCACCCTTCACTATTAAAGAAGCTACCCGGTATGTTATTCAATCCATTAGGGCCGCTACGGATTGATTGGCGTTATGGCTTTAAAGCCCTACCTTGGTTTTGGCAATTTGTTAAAAACATGCCAAGCAAGACTTATCGCACTAACACACAAGCACTTAAGGCGTTAAACCAACTAGCGATCCCCGCTTATGAGCGCTTACTCAGTGAGTATAATTTAGGCCACTTACTAACTAAAAAGGGCAGCTTACTGACTTTTGAGACCACCCCTCTTAGTAAAATTAACGCTATGCTGCGCAGCTACCTTGATCAGGGTATTGAGGTGGAGTTACTTGATGGCGAACACGTGCGTCTACTAGAGCCCAATTTAGCTAAAACCATTACCTACGCTTTATTATTTAAAGAGGTGGCTCACAGTGTTGATCCGCATTTATTTTGCCTCAACTTAGCAGAACAATTTAGCGCGTTGGGCGGCCAATTTTGCCAACAAAAAATCACCTCGATACAGCCTGCAAAGCAAGGTTATACACTCAGTTGCCAAAATCAAATTGTCACAGCGAATAAAGTAGTCATCGCCGCAGGCGCATGGAGTAACACACTATTGAAACCTTTAGGCTACAAAGTGCCGCTTGATACTGAACGTGGTTACCATTGCATGCTAGCCAGTAATTACGGGCTTTCACGCCCTGTGGCCTCTGCCGAGCGTCACTTTATTATGACTCCCATGAGCCAAGGCCTACGCATTGCTGGCACGGTAGAATTTGCCGGCACCAAACGAAAAATGAATAACAAACGCGCATTAGCATTATTACCCAACGCTAAAGCATTACTGAATAGATCAGCCTTTTCATTACATGCTAACAGTACCTGGATGGGCTGTAGGCCATCGCTACCGGATTCATTGCCCGTTATTGGTAGCGCCCCGAACCACGATAACCTGTACTTTGCTTTTGGCCACCAGCACTTAGGATTAACCCAAGGCGCCGTAACCGCAGAGCTAATAACCGCACTGTGTTTAAACCACCCGCCGCAAATAGATATACACCCTTATTGTGTGAGTCGCTTTTCAACGCAACCCGCTTGCAGTAAAGCACAGCCACACGCACAATAGCCGCATATAAATAAAGGAGAGCACCATGACAATATTTGGTATTGGTACGCAAACTAAAGAGCAAGCACTCGCCGGTCTAAGCGATATGACGGGCGATTTAATGCCTATTCAGGCTGATGAGCATTTAGCGCGTATTGCCAAAGCACAAGCCTACATGCAAGCCAATTGTATTGATGCAATTTACTTAAATGCAGGCACTAACTTAACCTACTTTACCGGTATGCGTTGGTATGCCAGTGAGCGTATGGTAGGCGCAATATTACCGGCTAAAGGCGACGTACAATACATTGCCCCGTATTTTGAAATTGGCTCACTAAACGGTTTTAAAGTCATCGATGGCCCTATTCGTGGTTGGCAAGAGCACCAAAACCCTTATGCTTTATTTGTTGAAATACTCGCAGAAATGGGCATTGCGGCTAATGGCACTGTTGGCATTGACGAAAGCGCACAGTTCTTTATTTTTGATGGTATAAACAAAGCACAAACCGGCTTAAACCTAGTCAATGCACAACCTGTGACCGCTCATTGTCGAATGCATAAATCAGCCAACGAGCTGGCACTGATGCAACGCGCTATGGATATGACGTTAGCGGTTCACCAAGCAACTGCAAGTATGTTACACGAAGGAATCAGCACCACCGAAGTTGAAGCGTTTATCAAGCAAGCACACCAAAAAGTAGGTGCTCCAGGTAACTATTTTTGCATCGTATTATTTGGCGTTGCAACCTCGTTCCCACATGGCGTGAAAGACCCACAAATCCTTAAAAAAGGCGATATGGTATTGATTGATACCGGTTGTAAAGTGCATGACTACCTATCAGATATCACCCGCACGTACGTTTTTGGTGAAGCAACACAGCGCCAACGCCAATTTTGGGATTATGAAAAAGCCGCACAAATTGCCGCCTTCAACGCTGCAAAAATTGGTGCGCCTTGTGAAGCAGTCGATGCCGCCGCGCGTAGTTACTTAGCCGCGCAAGAGCTAGGTCCTGAATATCAAACGCCAGGTTGCCCCCACCGCACAGGCCACGGTATTGGCTTAGATATTCACGAATGGCCTTATTTAGTCGGCGGCAACAAAACCCCACTTGCAACAGGTATGTGCTTTAGTAATGAGCCTATGCTAGTTATACCTGATGAATTTGGCGTTCGCTTAGAAGATCATTTCTATATGACTGATAAAGGGCCAAAATGGTTTACTGAGCCTGCCCATAGCATCGAAGACCCTTTTGGTTTAGCTGACTAAGCTAGTCCATCATAACGACTGCACGGTAAACGCTTACCGTGCAGTTTAAGCACTTATTTCTGTAAATTGAAAATCCCCCCTCTTGAATTAACCCCTTCGCGCCTGCATATAGACCCGTACACACTGTAAAAAATAGGCTCACTCATGAAAAAGCTAAAAATCGACATCGTTTCAGACGTAATGTGTCCGTGGTGCATTATTGGTTATAAAAACCTTGAAACAGCATTAGCGCAATTAAGTGACGAATTTTCAGCTGAGATCAGCTGGAAGCCATTTGAGTTAAACCCAGATATGCCAATTGAAGGGCAAGATTTAAATGAGCATTTACAACAAAAATATGGCCTGAGCGAGGAGCAAGGCGACGAAAACCGCAAACGTATTTTAGAGATGGGTGAAAAAGCAGGCTTTACCTTTAATTTTGACGGTAAACGCATCATGATCAATAGCTTTGACTTACATCGCTTACTCACTTGGGCTGCCACTGAAGGCAAACAAACCGAGCTAAAACTCGCTTTATTTAAAGCCCACTTTACCGATTTAATTTTCCTTAATGAGCAAGACAACCTACTTGATGTAGTACAAAGTGTTGGTCTTGATAGAGCCCGCGCAAAAGAAATTTTAGACTCAGGCGAGTATTTCCAAGAAGTACGCAGCGAGCAAAATGCGCTACAGCAAATGGGCATTTCCTCAGTGCCAACCTTTATCATTAACGATCAATACGCCCTCACTGGCGGCCAGCCAAACGACGCATTTGTGCAAGCATTTAAACAAATCGCCGAGCAAGAAGCGTAATAAAATGACAAGCGACGCAATTTACCTGTTGCGTCGCTTTTTAACTAACTTTCTTCTTTAACTTAGTGCCCCCCGTTACATTCCTTTACAGACTGACGTTGCTATTTTTATTGTGATTTTATAACTCGTGTTATCCTTAACAAAAAACAGCGAGGCATATCTGCTGCGCCAATTATAAAAATGGAGAACGTATGAGTAATTCTTTCAAAGTACCGCATACTTTGATTTTACTGCTAGGTATGATGGTCACTGCGTTAGTTGCTACCTGGTTAGTACCACAAGGTTTTTTTGACACAACACTCACCGAGTCTGGTCGGGAAATGGTCCTTGCGGGCACCTATCATACGGTCGCTGAACGTCACTATCTTACCCCTTGGGATTTATTAACGGCGATTCCGCGCGCCTTTGCTGCGGCGCAAGATGTGATCTTTTTTGTCTTGATTGTTGGCGGTGTACTGGCCATTGCCCGTGCTACCGGCACGGTTGATGCGTTGATTGGCCGTTTACTTGAGCGCCATGGTAAAAAGCCGCAACGACTTATATTTATGGTGGTTTTTTGTTTTGCCTTAGCATCAAGCAGTATTGGTACAGCGGGTGAATATATTCCATTTGTATTAATATTAGTCGCTCTTTGTAAAGCTATGCGCCTTGATGCAATGACAGCAGTAGGGATGATTGTAGCCGGTTACGGGATTGGTTATGGCGTGTCTGCGTTTAACCCATTCACAGTGTTAATTGCCCAGCAGATTGCTGAAATTCCTGTTTATTCTGGTTTATGGTTGCGCTTAGCGATATTTGTGCCCTTTGTACTAATTGGTTTTCATCATGTGTGGCAGTACACTAAAAAGGTGGCCGCCGATCCAAGTAAATCCATGATGCTTGATGTGCCTTGCCCTCTCAATGATCAAGCAACACCGCATTACCCTGAACTTGCACTGCGTCATAAATTAATTTTAGGTAGCTTTATTGTCACGCTAGGTGTTGCTGTATGGGGTATTGCAACCAAAGGCTGGTACTTATACGAATTAGGCGGCGTGTTTATCGCGTGGGGTGTGTTGATCGCTATTCTGGGCCGTTTATCTGCCGATGATGCTGCAAACCGCTTTATTGAAGGTGTTTCAGATCTCGTCACCACCGCTATTTTAATTGGTGTTGCCCGTGGTATTGCTTTAATCCTTGAAGATGGGCAAATATTGCATAGCTTAGTGCATGGCATGTCACTGCCATTATCTTATGTGAGTGCTGAAATATCAGCCATTGGCATGTTAGTAATTCAAACAGTGCTTAATACCTTTATTCCGTCAGGTTCTGGGCAAGCGTATGTCACTATGCCACTTATGGCACCACTGGGCGATTTAGTCGGCGTGCCACGCCAAGTTGCAGTGCTTGCGTATCAATTTGGTGATGGCTTTTCAAATATGATTATCCCTACCAATGCGGTATTAATGGGAATTTTAGGCATGGCGGGTGTCCCTTATGGGCATTGGTTCCGTTTTTGTTTACCACTATTACTTAAATTGATGTTAGCAGCATCGATTGTGCTCGTACTTGCAGTGATGTTTGGTTATGGTTTGGATGTACAACCAAGTGCCGTTGGCAGCTAAAGTTACTGGATACTTAAACGAAAAAACCACCTTTGTAGGTGGTTTTTTCGTTAAATCGAAGTCACTCGTTTTTCTAGCTAACTTTACTCTTACGTTCTATAAAGCACTTTTATCACATGCCAACCAAATTTAGTTTTTACTAAATGTGGTTCTAATATTTCTGCGCCAAAAGCCACTTTATCAAATTGCGGAACCATTTGGCCACGTTTAAATTCGCCTAAATCACCCCCTTTTTTACCCGATGGGCAAGAGGAATGTTTTTTAGCGAGCACATGGAACTTAGCGCCTTTTTTTAACTGCTGAATTATGTCTTCGGCAAGTTCTTTATGCTTAACTAAAATGTGTAATGCGTGTGCGGTGCTAGCCATGATCTATCTCTACAAAATTAAACTGAGGGGATTTTATCATAATAGATAAAAACTAGTCATTATCACTGGCCATAATAGCCAATTAAACGAATCGCGAATCCTACTTCGTCGCGATAATTGAGTTCTTCTCGGTATTCTATAAACGGCTCTAATTCATAAAACAGCCAACTGTATTTTACTTGCTGCCGGTAACGGTACGATACTGTATAGATAGTAAAGTCATCAAAACTATTCTGTACATTGGCACCAAACACTGCGGCTCGCTGCGCATCGGGTATATAACTTAAATAAACACCTGAGCGCATTTCGCTATCTATTTCGTCATCAATTTCACGGTAATTAGCAGAGACATTCAGCGAATAAAACTCATTGATCTTAGTATCACTGGAGAGCTTAATAAAGTAACCAAAGCCATCAGAGAAGTAATACTCTAAGCCGGCAGATGCAAAGTACTGCGTTTGATTAAATGTTTTATTCCAACGAAGTGCACTGCGTCCATAAAGTTGGCTACGTGATATGCCAACACGATTATCAACCTCTAAGTTAGCGGTACGCTCAACTAAAAATTGCAGCGCAGCATTTATGTCTTCAGTACCATTGTTTTGATTAGCTGGGGAGTCGATTTCAAAAGGCAACCGGCTAAATTCGTCAGCGTCATTATCTATTATTAGATTTAAGCGGTTTTCCCAGCTAGGTAAGCTTAATGATACTTTAAAGCGTACTTCTGTTTCAGCTAGATCAGCACTGCGGGGAAGCCAGCCTAACCGCAAAAAACCTCTCGCATGGGCTTTGTTTGGGTTAACCTCTTCACCGAGTAAATCGTCTAACCACTGGGCGGTATTTTGCATCCGCAGATTAATTCTGTCGCGAACATCTACCACGATTGCAGAGTCATCATGGGTGTCATTTTGAGCATATAGTCCAGCACTAAACACTAAAAACAGTATATTAAGTTTAACCAAATAACCTGCCAACAGTCCGCCTTGTAAAGAAATTATAAGTAGTGGTGATCATACTCATGACTTGGGATCACGCAATAATTATATTTTCCAAATAAGCGATACCGGTTAAGTGCAATGGCATCATACCCCCAGTTGCGTATCCGTTTCGGTATTATTCGTAATATGTTAGCTAAGGGCCATGGCCAACCCAACTGTGAAACAACATTAATCACACCATCACTTTTGGTAACACACTGATTATTTTCAACATAGATCATGGTTTTAAAATTAGCTGTTGGGTAACCAAAGTGCGTGAGGATTGCTTGGCCTTTTAAAGACTGCACACTGCATAATTTAAAACACAGCTTTTTATCGTGCTTAATAATAAAATTACACCATGCATTACAAAGCTTACACTGCCCGTCAAAGAGTATTATTTTATTGTTTTGCATAAGCTGTTGAGCATTTATTTCACACATACTTAGCCTTTAATTGAACGTTTATATCAATATTTATTTAGCCCTACTCACACCAACGTCCTTGTTTTTGCATTATCAACAATAAATGCGCGGCACTCCACGAGAAATTAGGCGCGCCTTGTTGTTCGCCCGTCAAAGGATTGTAATTTTCGCGAATAGGAGCACTGGCCAATAAGCCATCAGCATGAGTAAGTAGTTGCTCACTGAGTTGCTGCGCCTTTTCACAATAACCGTAATGACTCATACCCACCAAACCAAAATACAGCTGATCAAGCCATACTCGACCTCGCCAATAGATATCTGCACCAAAAGCAGGGTTGCTCAAAGCCGCGCTGCCAAGTGGTACGTAGGTATTGAACTCTTTTTCATCAAGCATTACATCAACCACTTGCTGCGCTTGTTCAACCGTGGCTACTTGATTAAATAGCGGCGACCAGCCTTCAGGGCCTTTACCGCGCTTAACTAACGGCTTGCCTGCACAGCCACTTGCTAACGGTTGTGGTGCTATTTCAATGTCATAATAATAGCCAGTTGTTCTATCGAACATACATCGATTTATATACGCTCTTAGTTTGGTTGCTTGTTTTAAAAAATAACTCGCTTGGCGAGGATAATTCAGCTCTTTAGCAATTTTACTTAAATAGCGATTATCCGCTGCCATGTATGATGCCTGATCGACTGATTCTTGCAGTAATGAGTAGCCAATCAAACGCCCCGCTTTATCAAAATTTTCGGCAAAACCTACGTGCCAATCAGTGGCTTTACCGCCATTTTTTATATACTTCGCGAGTTGTTCACTGCTAATGAAACCAAACACCGCTGCATCATCTCGGCCCGACTCCCACGATGCCGCTGTTTGCGCAGGGATCTTTATCTGTTTTTGTGGATGGGCGATAAGCTGATCCTTATAATTTTCAAGACCACTTTGCGCAGCCCAACCCGTTGCTGTTTGCACCTCAAAGCGTAATTTACCGTCATCCGTTGTATGGGCCTTATCAACTGTTGCGCCATACTCTGGCACACCATTGCCATTGTGATCTCGATTAGTTAGCCACCAGTTTCTATAGCTGACCAACTTTGGGAATATTTCCGCAAGCCACTGCTTATCATTTGTGTACTCATAAACTTGCCACACAGCCCAAGCGGCTAAACTGGGTTTAGTATTACGTTCGTTCCAGTTAGTCCCATCACCACCCCGTTCAGGGCTTAAATTATAAGCCACTAAATCAGGAATAAACCCTACATCCCACGGTCTTACAGCATCATTTGCTGTTATTTGGTGCTCAAATACCGCATTGAGATTTTGCTTTGCGAGTACTGGGTGAAAAGTCGCCAGGGCAAAAGCGTGCTTATAACTATCCCACGGCCAAGTCTGATTACCGGAAAACCAGCGTCCCGTCACGGCAGGACTTACGGTATCAAAGCCAACAGCACCGGCTTTAGAACGCCAATTACCAATCAAGGTTTCAATACTTTTGACGGCTAACTTTTTATGCCTTTCATCGGCACTGGCTAACGGGCGCAGCGCACTATTAATATACCCTTGCCAACGCGTGGCACTGCGGGCTAAATACAGCTCGGGCTGGTTTAAAACATCTTTTATAATAGCCTGCTCGTTTGCCGCTTCTTGGCTATTTAATAAGTACGAATAAGTTGTGTAAAACGTGGTATCGCTATCAATTGTTGTGTCACTTGCATAGCTTAATGCTTCATGAGTGGTGTTGACTGATAGCGTTTTATGCAATTGTAACTGCGAGCTGCCAGAAGTTAGTAACTGGCCATGTGCACGCACTTTGCCAAACTTTAGCGTGATAGTATTATCACTCACTTGCCATTGAGGTAACAGTTGCGGGTATACTTCAAAAGGTGAACGCGCATCTTTTGCGATACCGTCTTGAGCTGTTAACTTACTCACTAACCGCCCTTCCCAGCGCAAAATGAGTGGTTTTTTGGTTGTGATCTGTGTTTTAACTAACGAAGTACGATTACTTACAAAACTTAACTCCATGCGAATACTTACGCCATCACCCGTTAATTCTTGCACTAAAGCACCCGGCAAGCTGTAACTATTCATGGCGAGTTTAACTTTATGACTTTGGTCTATATAGACGCTGAGCTTTTCTAAATAAGGAGCGATAAAATTAAGGTATTCTTCGCTAATAATTGCAGGCCCGGTAAAGCTTCCGATATTGTCATCGCTTGGCAGTAAATGACCATGCCATGCACCTAAGTCAAATAATGGACTAAAGCGATGATGCTCGCCTCTAGCAAAGTCTTGCATATAATATGGACTTCCCGTGCGATCAATTAAATTTTTATAATGACTATTTTCACCGCTCACTGGGTCATTTGCTGTGGCTTGTAAGCTCAACATCAGCATGGCAGCTATTAAAATAAGTCGCTGTTTAAGTTTCACTGTGGGTATCCTTATTATTTCGCGCTAGAAGGTAAAAACCAAAGCCAGTGAAAAGCGCGATCATTGCAAATAATAGCCACATGAGTGCCGGACGTTGCAGCTCTTTCACTAAGTAACCATAGCTCCAACCTGATAAAAAACCAGCAAATAAAAAACCCAGTGCCATAGATACAAAATAATAACCCATAAACATTGCAGCGCTATCTTTAGGGGCAATACTGGCAACATATTCTTGGCTTTTTGGCGAGGTGAGCATTTCACCCAAGGCAATCAATAAAATAACCGTGATCATGACCGCTCCGCCCAGTTGCGTCATTAATAAACCCGCGCTCATTAGCAATAACACTAAAAAGGCACCCGCAGTAACAATCAAACCACTGATCAAAACCGATATCACCTTAAATCTCTGGCATTTTACACTAATGATTATTTGTAATAATACTATGGCCGCAAAGTCTAAATTAATCAGGTACTCGGGATTAACTTGTCGGTAAACCAGCCATTGCTGGGCAAGTTGTTTACTTTGTTGCAGGGTAAAGTCGCTAGTCGCTATTTGCTCAATAAAAAGCGCTATTTCGCTCACTGGCACGTTTACTTTTAAATGCACTAATTCAAGGCGTATTGCTTCAAGCTCAGTGCTCGCTAAAGGTGATGAAGATGCATAATTGACTGATAGAAGCTGAATTTTTTCACTCAATGCTCCACTATCAACAAACGCAAAAAAATCCACTGTTGATTGACCAAAGTAACTGAGTAAAACAACTAAGTCTTGAGTGTTTGTATAATCGCGTATAAACAACGGTAAAGTGTAAAATAGCTGATTATACACAGTCCAAAACCCTGTCAATATGGCTAAGTACAAGGCAAAATTACGGTTACTTACCCGCACCGGCTGTAAGTGCCAGTTATGGCTTTGCTTAGTACTGACACTTTTATCCCACAACCAGTTTGTCCCTAACCATAGAGCAATTAATACAAAAGCTTGCGTATAACTGAGCCAACTCACGCCTGCGGTCATTAGAATAATCACACAAGTAAATAACAACAGTGCAAAGCGGCTGTTGCCTAATACTTGTTGAGCTTGTTGTAATACCTGCTTAAGGCTGGTATTTGCTTGCGAAGATGGGGTTGTTTCGCGATAAAATAACAGCGGAATAAAGTTAAGCAAAATCCACACGGCCGACATTACAAATACCGCATCCCAGCTGATCGCACGCATATAACCGGCGACTAATGGGCCAATAAAGCCGCCCAAATTAACCATAGTGTAAAAAATACCAAACCCTAGGCCACGGTTAGTATCATTCGTGCTGCGACTTATAGTACCAACCACCACAGGTTTAAAACACGCCGCACCAAATGCCACCAACATTAAAATCATAAAGAACGAATTAAAGCCAGTTACTTGGCCTAAAAAGTAGTAACCTGGCGCCATAATTATAAAGGAAATTATAAACAGCCTTTTATAACCATACCGATCAGCCAGCGCGCCTGTTAACACCGGTAATAAATATAAAAAGAAAGGAATAATACCTTGCACAGCACCACGCTGTGCATCATTAAAGCCCACCCCACCTTGTTCAACTGGGGTAGTCATATAGACAGATGAAACCGCAAAAAAGCCATACCAAGCTAAGCGCTCAAAAATTTCCATGGTGTTTGCAATATAAAATGCCACACCAAAGCCTTTATTAGCTGGGGTTTGCTTACTCTGCTTTGCTGCTGAGTTGGTTGTTATTGGTATTTGATTATTATTCATAGTTTACTTTCACAATTAAACACAGTATTTTATATTGCATACAATATACACATAAAACAACTATAATTATGAAAAAACTCTCACTCACTTTGTTATTACTGTTACTTGCCGCGTGTCAAAAAGAGCTGCAAGCCGATACTGCGCAGACCGTACAACCACAAACAACAACGTCAAGTGCTATGGAAACTGATCCACAACAGATGCAAGTAGACCTATCAGTACAAGGTTACACCAGTACGTTACACAAAATGGACATTGCATTCTTAGGGAAAACCATCCCCTATACATATAGCGATGGCAAAATTGGTAATAGCCGAGGATATGATTGGTGGGTAAGTAAACACTTTGCACTGAAGAGTGATTTACCAAAAGAAAAAGTAACGCTGTATTTAGCGCTTTTAGAAATGGCTTATCCACACTATGTTGCACTATTCGGTATGGAGCCACCTAATATTGAACGCCAGCGTATCGCTGTAGTGTATGGTAGCAGCCGCGATAGAGTGCGCGAGGCCATGCTTGATGACGGTTTTTTAAGAGGCGTACATAAAACCGCAGGCGGCGAAACTATGTTTTATAACCGCGCAGGATATAACTTCCCAAGCCATCGTGAGCATCACCAACGCTATATTGTCATTCACGAAACCATGCATGCTTTTCACATGGCTTTAAACGGTCATTCAACCTGGGCGCCTAATTGGATCACCGAAGGCTTAGCCGACTCGGTCGCTCACCATGTTTACGATGCCAAGCAAAAACAACTGACTGTGATGGTGTTTGATCGTGCCCCTATGAATTATATTGAGACCGGTTTAAAGCAATATTACAGTGCTGATAAACCCACTCTTGAGCAAATAAACGATGATCCTGCACTTAAACGCGGCCTTAATTTTTTTATCATTCATTACCTTTTAAGCTCTCCAGAACGCGCACAATATTTTGCATATTTTGTGCAGCAACTTAGGCTTGCCAACCCACACAGTGACGCCACGCTCAGCACAGCCAATTCACTCCTTAAACACACTTTTAAAGATTGGCAGGCAATAGAGCAAGGCTTTGCTGACTTTGTGCAAAATATAAAACCCAGTTTTCATATTGTATCAGGCCCGTGGGAGCAAAATGGTAATGCTTATTGGCTACGAAATACAGATTCAAATACCTTATCTCGATTGGATATAAACCCCGCTCTCACTACTGATGTATCGCACCCAGTGATGGACTTTCCCGCACCACAAGTAAATGCGTTAATCGATCTGACAAATAAGCACCAAGTGGCTGCTTTAATTGAATTTGAACCGGCACAATTACAGCGCGGTGAAATAGGCATTGCCATGCAAGGCAAGCGCAGCGAGCAAAACCAACAATACCGCACTACGTTTATTGGTAATGAGCAAGCGAATGACGACCAATTACTAAAACTATTAATAGTAGATGCTGAGCGGTTAATAATAACCGCACGTAATTTCAAAGATTTTCAGCCTGTGCAAATCGCACTTAGTCCTGAGTTAAAAGCCGCTTTAGCTCAACACGCAACACTTGGTTTAAACCTTACATTAGGGAGCAGCCAACTAACGGTGGGCTTAAAAGCGGATAACGGGACGAATATCATTGGGCAAACATTTACCCTTGCTTTATCGACTAAAATAACAGCCGCACTCGATACACAAAAAATCAGCTTATTAAGTAAAAATAACAATCACCAGATCACACCTTACTTATTTGCAACGCCAGCTGGCGATGCTAAATATTTAAATTTAGCAGCACAAAACCAAACACAGCTTACTGATCCGTGGCTATTTACAGGTTATAAATTATTAAATCGAGTGTTTAGAACCTGCCAACAACATCAGCGCAAACTGGTTAATTGCGATGTCGAGCTGAGTAAGTTAATGGCAAAATTACCTCAGCCGAGCAACCATACAGCCATAAATGCTGAACTTGCAGTTATATTTAACCGCTATAAAACCCTATTAGGTAATAGTGGTTTTAGCGCACTCAGTGGTATTAATTCTGGTGTTTACTATCACCACAACAAAGCCTTTTTACGCGTCGAAAACCCTACCGATTTTGAGCTGCAATTGGCCGCCCAAGTTAGCTTTGCAACTGCAGGTAAGGTGCTTAACAAGCACCATCTCCGTCAGCTCTTAAAACCCGGTATCCACAACATTCACTTACCAGCGTCAACACAAGCTCAAACAATTGTTGTCGAACAAGATCTTAATTGGCAAGGATTAAATAAAACCCGTGAAATTAGTGCTGCTAATGTCCCTTTCAACGGAGTTAGGATGACACTCACTCAGACTAAAAATAACGCGGGTGATTGGCTATTTACCGCGACCCTATCAGGCCCTTATTCAGGTGCGACAACGGGGCAAATAACACTGACAGCTACGCCCTTTATACAGCTTGAAAGTGTAATGACACAAAAACACCCTGTGGAGATTGCGCCTTATGCAGTACAAAACTATCAATTTAAATTCACAGCGAGTAGCGAACCGATGTTGATCACCGTCACTGCGTTATTAGATGTCGATGGGGAGGAGATCCGACTTATCAAACGGTTAAACTTATAATTTAGTTAGCAGCTAAGAAATAACCTCTTAGCTGCTTTGCTTTAGCCACAACTCAACGACCCGTTGGCACGTCCCTAATATCGCCAAATGCTTTATAAATAAAGACAAAATAGAATTTAGTCCGTAAAATTAGTATCCTTGATTTTAGTCATGGTTACATATATGATAATGCCTATCATTTACAATTACCTTTCGGATCCTCTATTATGAAAGCAGTATTTAAATCAGCTACCACCTTAGGTGTGAGCCTTCTTTTAGTATCAGCATTTGTTGCGCAACCTGCATTTGCTAATGGCCCTATTGGCGAACATGTAAATCACTTACAAGCAAATATCAAAGATTACTCAGAAGAAGTTGAATGGATGATCGGCAAAGTCGATACCATGGTAAGCGACTATGAAAGCAAAGGCGTAAAAGCAGTAAAAAGCGATGACCTAATCGAGTATTGGGAATCAGTGAAGTTTCACAGCGCGATTGAAACAAATTTTGTGCCGGTATATGCGTCAATCTGGCAAGGTATTTATGGCGTAAAAATGGCCATTGATAATAACAAGCCGGCGACTGAAGCTCGTAAAGAACAACAAGCGATGAATGCTGCCTTGTGGCAAGGTCTTGGCGCAGTTAAACTAGCGGCGCAATTTCAACAAAAAGGTTTGCTTGCAAACGTTAAAGCAACTGCAACCACAAGCATGACTCAAAGTGCTACAATCGATGAAATTAAACATAAACTTGATCGTGTCATTGCCAAATATGCAGAGCGTTTAAGTGATGAAGCAACCAGCATTGTGCACGATACTTACCTTCACCTATTTGAAGGTGTTGAAGGCACACTTATCGAACAAGATGCCAAACTTGTTGAAATATTAGAAAAAGATTTTAACGTGACACTGCCAAAAGCAATTTCAGATAACAAAAGTGTTGATGAAGTACGCGATGTGGTAAGTAGCATGCACACTAAATTAGACCGCGCCAAGGTATTACTCGAAAAAGCCGAAAAAGCACGTAAGGATGTATTTTAAGTGAAGCGTAGGACCTTTATACAAGGCCTAGCTGCGTTTGGGGCAATCGGTGCATTACCATTGCCTCTTTCTCGCGCACTAGCTGCCAACATAGCAAACCCAGTTTCTGTTGATGACTTACCTAAACTTGAAGGTGAGCTGACCTTATACCTAGGTCGTGGTGAAGGTGGTTTGTATGAAAATGTGCTACAAGCAATTCAAGACAGAAACCCCAACTTTAAACTAGGCATTCGTCGTGGTCCTACAGCAGCTTTAGCCAATACCATTGTTGCTGAAGCAAAAGCAGGGGTGCGTAGAGCCGATTTGTTTTGGGCTGTTGATTCTGGCGCTATTGGCTTGGTTTCAGATGCCGGCCTTGCACAACCTATTCCGAGTGATCTATCAGCGCAGTTGCAACCACAGTTTCGCTATAAAGATTGGGCCCCTGTCACCGGTCGTGTGCGCACCATACCCTATAACACTTCGCGTTTGACCAAAGAGCAAATTCCAACCAGTATTATGGACATTGCTGATAGTGACTTAAGCATTGGCTGGGCACCTGCGTATGCATCGTTTCAATCATTTGTAACGGCAATGCGTATTCTCGAAGGTGACGATAAAACAGCGAAATGGCTGAAAAAGATTAAGAAGCGTGCTAAAACCTATGCCGGTGAGTTGGGTGTAGTAATGGCCGTTGAACGTGGTGAAGTGGATATTGGTTTTGCTAATCACTATTACACCTTACGTTTAAAATCAGGCAAACCAGATGCCAAACTTGATTTAGCATTTACCCAACAAGATGCTGGCTGTTTAGTCAATGCATCAGGTATTTTGGCATTGAACGACGACCCTCTTGCCACTCACTTTATGCGCTATTTATTAAGCATCGAAGTGCAAGGTTACTTGGCTCGTGAAGCCTATGAAATTCCGCTGGTAAATGGTGTCCCTCTACCTGAAGGGTTACCATCTTTAGCCAATATTTCACCACCCAAAGTGGACTTAACACAGTTAGCTGATCTTCGGCCAACCATAGCTTTGATGCGAAATAGCGGCGTACTGTAATGCGACTACCAGCTTCTTACCCAATGGCGCTGCTTGCAGCGCTTATTGTTTTATCTCCTATCTTTATTTTAATAACGCTGGCCACTGATGCCAGCTCTTTGTTTGATAATCATAATTTAAGTATTCTCGGCAATACTTTGTCCTTGATGGTATTAACGGTCATTGGTTCTATTTTAATCGGAGTACCGTTAGCATTTATCAGCGCTTATGTGCGCTTACCGTTTAAAAAAGTATGGTTGGTGTTTTTTGCCGCGCCTCTAGCCATTCCCAGTTACATAGGTGCATTTACGCTTTATGCGGCTTTTGGCTCCGGCGGAGAGATACATAATCTACTTGGTATTGAACTGCCATCGATGGATGGACTCAGCGGCGCAGCTATTGTCATGACTCTTTACACATTTCCATTTGTAATGATGACTACCCGCTCATCTTTACTTAGTCTTGATGCAAGCATGGTTAATGCGGCCCGCACCTTAGGTATGTCGATGACCGAAAGTGTATTTAAAGTCATCTTACCCCGTGTAGTAAATGGCATTGCCGCAGGTTCGTTATTGGTCGCCCTGTATACTTTGTCTGACTTTGGCACACCTGCAATGATGCGCCTTGATACCTTTACCCGGGTTATTTATGTCGAGTACAATGCTTTTGAGTTAAGTCGTGCGGCAATGTTATCGTTACAGTTGTTGGTGATTGTGGGCTTTTTACTGTTGATTGAGTCACAAATTAAAACGGCTAGCGAACGCCATGGCCGGCCATTAATTTTGTTTCCTAGTAAGTGGCAACTAGCGGCTATGTTTGCCACTTTTGCGCCTATTTTATTATTAGCCATTGGCTTACCTCTGGCGATATTTTCGCTGTGGTTAGCGCGTGATGGCTTTAGCTCATTTGATTTTAGCATCGCGTGGAATTCAGCGTATGCCTCAGCCATTGCTGCAGTGGTTGCGGTGATTGTAGCTATCCCTGTTGCCCATGCTGCACTTAGCGGTAAAGCGGGTCGTATCATGGAGCGTGTTACTTACTTTGGTTTTGGTATTCCAGGTATTGTAATGGGCACCGCGCTAGTTTACGGTGGTTTGCAATTGCCGTTTTTATATCAAACATTAGGGCTGTTGATCATTGCCTATATGCTGCGTTTTTTACCCTTAGCGGTAGGCTCTGTGCGCACTAGCACTGAGCACCTTGATCCAAGTTTAGTTAAATCTGCGCGGGTCTTAGGCGCCAGTCCGCGCGAAGCATTTACCCGCATAACTTTACCACTCACAATGCGTGGGATCATAGCCGGTGCCGCTTTAGTATTTTTAGAATCCATGCGTGAATTAGAAGCAACCTTATTACTTGGCCCAACTGGTTTTGAAACACTATCGACTTATTTATGGCGTGTTTATGAGGCGGGCTATTTTGGTCGTGCTGCTATTCCTGGGTTATTGTTAGTACTGATTTCTGCGTGCGGTTTAGCTATTATGATGTCTGGCGAAAAACGTAACCAACTCGAACATTGAGGATTTAAATACAAATGCTATCTGTAAGCCAGTTGTCTATAGATTATGGCAGTAACCGTGTAGTAAGCGACCTAAATTTGTTGCTTGGTGAAAGTGAAATTCTCATGCTAGTAGGCCCTACGGGCTGTGGTAAAAGCACAATTTTACAAGCGCTCGCCGGACTAATTCCTATTAGCGAAGGTGAAATTAACTTAGGTAAATGGCAGGCTACCCCAAAATTGACTGTGCCGCCTGAAAAACGCAGCGTAGGTATGGTATTTCAAGACTTTGCGTTATTCCCTCATTTAACCGTTGAGCAAAACATTGGCTTTCGTTTAAAAGATACCGCCGTTGCTGATCATTGGATAGCCCTTCTGGGTCTTGATGATTTTCGTCATAAAAAGCCAGCCACCCTTTCAGGCGGTCAAAAACAACGAGTTGCACTAGCACGTACCCTTGCCCACCAACCTGACTTTGTGTTACTTGATGAGCCGCTTTCAAACCTTGATGCGGCACTAAAAGATATGCTGCGCTGGGATATCCGAAATGCCCTGAAAAAAGCTGGCGTGCCTGCAATTTGGGTGACTCATGATCAAGAAGAAGCTTTATCAATAGGCGATCGTGTGGGTGTGCTCAAGGCCGGAAAAATCCAGCAACTTGATACTCCTGAGCGTTGTTTTAGTGTGCCCAACAATCGCTTTGTTGCACGTTTTTTAGGTGAAGCAAGTTTCATTAGCGGTTTTTTTGATAATAATCAAGCAACTACAGCCATCGGCAATGTGCCCGCTCTAGCCGTAGATTGCCAACAAGGTGAGGTGGATGTCCTACTTCGCCCCGACGATGTAATGCTAGTACAAGGTGAGATCGGCAACAACGGTGTGGTCGTATGGGTACGCTTTGAAGGAGGGAGTCGTTTATGTGCAGTAGAGCTTGCCTGTAAAACAGTGGTTACTAGCCGCGTAAGCCACGAAGTCGTGGTATACCCTGGCGATAGCGTGCATGTATCATTAAGTACTTCGCATCCACTCGCGGTGTATAAACGAGTAACCTAAACTCACTTTAACGCTTAAGTTACAACACTAAAAAAAGCCCATCTAGATGGGCTTTGCTGTAGGTGCTTTACTTTTTGAATATGATAATTTTAACGACACCCTTGGCTATTAAAATCAACCACTAGATTTGCACCAGTACTATTGCCCGACACCTTTAAATAACCCCAATATTGGCTTTGATCACTAATATAAATACATTCGCTATTGCCGCTATTACTGGACTGAGCCTGTTCATTACTGCCATTTGGCCAGCTGCTGTTTGAATAACTTAGGCTGATGTCGCCACTGCCATTAGCGGTGGTTATCGCCACACCACTTTGACTTTGAACGTCAGCAATACTAAACCACATAGGATCGCTGTTACCCAAACAAATCACTTCACCGTCATTTAAACGGCCATTGCTACGACTACCTTGGGTAGCACATGCATCAGGTACACTACTGCTTGCTCCTGTGTATGAAGCAGTTAATTGCACATTATCAAACATGTTATAGCCACGAACCATTACTTGATAAACACCTGCTTGCGCAGGATTTATTACACATTGTTCACTATTACCACCGACATATGGACGACAATCATAACTATCCATTGTTGGTGTAGCAGCATAACTCACATATAAATCAGCATCGCCCGTGCCACCACTTAAGCTAAACACTAAGTCGCTGGCACCTTGCGGTACATCAAAGCTGAAATACAACAGCTCATCTTGCTCGCCAGCAATAGTCATTGGTTGAGCGTTTATCAACTCGCCGTTACCAACGCTGCTATCCTCTTCAATACTAGCCAATGTTGATGCGGTTTGGCTGGCACCTTGGTTATCAACAACCGTTAACGATACGCTATATTGTCCTGATGTTGTATAAGTATGCACCGGGTTTGCTTGATTAGAACTACTGCCATCACCAAAGCTCCACTGATAACTAACAATTGAGCCGTCACTGTCAATACTGCCATTGCTCGTAAAATTGATCTCATTGTTTTGCATACCGGCATAAGGTCCATTGATGTATGCGATTGGTGGCGTATTAGTGGTTGTACCTGCAACTAAGTCATCACACCATTGTACAAACTCGTTTTCATAATTATTTGCCCACTGCACAGTTTTCGCTTTATAAGCACTCCAATTACCAATGCGTGTATCTGCAAGCATGGCATTAATTTCACTGTAATGGCGTTCGAACATAAAGCGCACAGCTAAGTAACCCCAGCGATAAATACGGTCTTGATCAAAACCGTCATAGTTAGTGGCAAATACTTGCGCTAAGGTATAACGCGAACCATCACTGATGGTATTTTTAGCGGCGTCATTGTTATCAAGATTAGCAACATATTCTGCAACGCCTTCTGACCACCACACAATATCTTCAGTTGGTGAATTAAAGTTTCCATATAAGTCAAAACGACCATCTAAGTAATGCACATATTCATGCTCTAGATTCCACACGTAATGCTCAGCATTGGCGTAGCTCGCCTCATAGGCAATAAAATTTGCTTGATTACCCACAACTGCGGGGTCACCTTCTAAATACATGCCGCCATTATTGGTGTTAATGCCAAAAATCGCACCTGCGTATTTACTATAATCATCGCTGCTATCAAATATATTTACTTGTAAAAAACTGTTGTTATCATCGGCAACTGGGGTGTTATTGGTGGCAAGTTTAGTGTGAAATAAACCTTCTTCTGCGCCCATTGCAGCACATGCAGCTGTATGTTGTGCTGCAGTCATATTTTGTGAGCGAATTTTAATAGTGCTACTACAGCTATAATTTTGCGAAAGCGCTTGCTGAGTAAGTTCATCAACAAATCCACAAATACCATAGTCATTACAATCAGCGTAATAACTGACAGAATCTGCCGCCGCAAGCCATACTGCATCACCATAGCCAAAGCTGTTATAAGTACTAAAAACCGCTTTTAAGCCAGTATCAACAGTAGCTTGAATAGCAGTGTCGGAATACTGCTTAAGGCGCGCAAGCTCACTGGCTGCATTAACAATTAAATATTGTGCGTCAGAGTCAATCATCCACTGCTTTTGGGTAAATGCATTCAGCTTAGTAACTAAATCAGTATCGCTAGCTACAGCTGTAACAAATGCATCATTCCACTGGCCGCGATAAAGCAAAGTAAAAATACCATTCACCGCACTGCGTATATTCCATTTTGCAGCATAGCTTTCGTTAAAACGCGTTAGCCACTGTTTCACCACATACAAGTAACGATGTTGCTGTTCAGCGCTGTCCATCGTAATGATCACTTCAGAAAGCGTTTTACCATGGCCGTCATTATCGTCATAAAAATGGCTGTTGTTTACAAAAGCATCTATCGCATCAATTACGGCAGGCGTAACCCAAGAGCTAAAGCTCACGTTGTCGTTGTAAAATTCCGCATAAAAACCAGCTCGTAAATATAGGAACAATGCCTCGAGTTCAATGTCACCACCGCCAGCATAAGTCTGTGAGAGTGACTTTGCATGATTAGCAACCGCATACATATTATCAGAACTAAATACTAGGCTCTGAGTTGATGCTGATGCACTAAATAGTTCATTAACACAGCCACTACCTTGATTTTTAAGCTCTGTAATAATGCTCGTTGAACTAGCATTAGCCAGTGCATTTAAATCGCAGCTGACTGTTGCAGCTTGGCTACGCATCATTAACATACTAAATTTTTGGGGTTGTGATTGCAGCTGTGCTATTGGTGCTTTTTCATTATGGCCGTGTTCAACGCCATGATGATGCACACGTTCAACAATCGCAGCTTGTGGCTTGAATACGCGCTGATGGGTCGTATTAGCAAGCGCCATAGAGCTTGCTCCTAATAACGGTAACGCCAAAATCAATCTATTCATTTTCATAATTTACCTTTGATAAATTTTATTATTTCAATCCAGAACGGGTTATCGAGGACGCAATTTGCAACATATAATCGCCATTACATACAATATACTTTGCCTAAAACTAAAAAATTTTTAATTCATTAGTTGTAGCAAAATAGAAAACAACAGTACTTTATCATCAAAAAGGGTACATATGTAAAGATATAAATGATAAGGCGACTTTGTGAAAAATCACCCAAACAGTAACGTGTGAGTTAGTAAGCTAGCAGATATAAAAAAGCCAGTACTTTATTATTAATAACAACCACTTTCTAGTTCATTCTTGTTCCTAATACCTAATTACGTAACTTGCTATACACGCTACAATATAATTAACACTTTGATTTAGCGTGAAATATGGTAATTTATTAGTGAATCGCGTTCACTATCATGAGAAGTCGTATGACCCAAAAAAAACATTGGACATTAAAAAGCATCGCCAAAGAATTAGGCGTTTCTAACGCCACCGTTTCAAATGCATTTAATCGTCCAGATCAACTATCAAAAAGTCGTCGCGAGTCTATTTTATTGGCGTGTAAAGAGCTTGGCTATTTTGGACCCAATAAAGCAGCGCAATCATTACGCCGTGGTAAATTTAATATTGTTGCGCTGGTATTACCTGACAGTATTGAGTATATGGTGTCGGATCCTGTGGCCAGTAGTTTTATGCGTGGTGTGGCTTCTATCCTTGAAAAAAACAATATTAACTTATTATTATTTTCGGGAAATAGTCAAAACCTTAACAGCGTATTAGATTTTGTTGATGGCTTTATTTGTTATGGTCGTCCGCGCAATCAATCACTTGTAGATCAATTAAAAATTGTACCCAAACATGTGGTTACCGTTGATTTTGATATTGATCGTAATGCCTCAGTAAACATAGATAACGAACAAGCTAGTTATGAAGTGGCTAAACACGTATTAAAAAGCAGTGCTGATCAGGTCGCTATATTGGGACTGCGGTTATTAGATGAAAATGTATTGTGTCGTGTATATGAGCACCATGAATGCGAAGCCGGTCAATCAATTGCACATCAAAGATTACGAGGTTATCAAAAAGCATTAAGCGAAGTTAACATTACCTTAGGTGACGATAGAACTTGGAATATTCCAGAAAGTAGCGAACGTTATGCGAGCATCGCAGCAAAAGAGGCGCTCAACTGCATACCTAGACCCAATGTATTACTTTGTATGAGTGATCTTATTGCCCTCGCGGCAATTCGCGAAGCAGTTAAAATAGGTATAAAAATACCCCAAGAATTGCGAATTGTTGGATTTGATGGCATTGATGAAGCGCAGCGCTCTATGCCAACATTAACAACAATTCATCAAAATAGTGAAGAAAAAGGATCGTTAGCAGCTAATTTATTTATTAGCAAAGAAGAGCAAAAAGCACTTATCAACTACCAATTACAGTTAGGTCATAGTGGCTGATAAGTGACTGATTGTAAGGTTTAATTTAGTTTAACAAATCATTTAGTGAGGTGAGTATTTGCTCATTCCCAGTGCGTTCAATTATTAACGCTTCGCGACGTGCAAAATTAACTTTTAGGACAATTTCACTGTCGTTTAATAGCCACTTTAAAGCACAACTATTGTCATCACCTTCAACACTAAACTCACCTGCAAAGGCACTGTGAGTATTACGTATCTCAATTAATTTTAGTAATCCCTGTACAACAGGCTTTGCAAGAGACTGCGCAATGATATCAGCATCTAAATATGGACGATTAATATCACGACCTACATTTGATTTTGCTAGTAACGCCATATCATTTTCAGCTGCGAATAAGCCACCGTAGTAAACTTGTGGTACGCCGGGTGCAAAAAATTGAATCGCGCGCGCAACTAAATAGTCAAAATCATTTGCACCTAACGCATTGTAATAAGTGCAATTTACTTGGTACAAGTCGACATTACTGGCAGCAGCCCCAGTTGCTTGGCGGCTTTGGTTATTGCTATTTGCATGAATAGTTTCAACTAGATTATCAATTTGCGCTGCATTTAATAATCCTGGCTTATCACCCATTGGACCCGCATCAATAATACCAATGCCATCGTGGGTATCGAGTACTGTTAAGCAATTACGTGGTGAAATATTTAACCACTTTACAAGTGCATCACTATTATTGGTAAATAAGCTGTGCAAAATCAATGGTGGTAATGCAAAGTCATAAACCATATTGACCCGCTTTGCGACGTCAACTTGAGTTTGATAATGGCTGTGAATTTCAGCAATTGTTTCCATACCCAATGCATTAGCTTGCGCCGATAACTTATCTAAATAATCAAACGTTTCATCTAGCATAAAGCAGTTTGTGCCAGCTTGCTTAATCGCGTAACCCGCCGCATCTAAACGAATAATATTAACGTTATTAGCAGAGAACTTTGTTAATACATTATTTAAATACGCAACGCCCGCAGCAACTTTAACATTAATGTCGATTTGATTATCGGTAAACGTGGTCCAAAAATCATACGTTTGACCATCGCCACATGGCATTGGAGTAAAACAACTGCCAGGGCGCGGGCGATAAATCGCTTTTTGCTCGGCGTCACTCATACCATTTGGAAAGACATCTTCTTTAGTTAAAAATAAATCCCAAAACGGTGATGCTTTACCTTTTGCTAGTACATCCTGAAACTGAAAGGATTGCGCCGATACGTGGTTCACAATCAAATCGGCCATCAGATCATAGTCTGCTCCTAACACTTGAATGTCTTGCCAAGTACCGATCCGTTCATCCACGGCACTATGATCAATAGGGTCAAAGCCTGCATCACTACCATCAATTGGATTGTAGAATGGCAATAGGTGGACACCTCCGAACACGCCGTGTAATGGACCATTTAAAAGTGCGGTCAATGCGTTGATATCTTGGCCAGTGATTCGATCAGCATATGTGATCAATTGAACTTTATTCTTCATCATTGTGTGATTACCATGTTGAAACTTAATCGATTAAGATATATCTTTAACTAGCAAGTAAGAATTTACAAGTAATTTTTAATAATTTTACATACAAAAATCGTGGCTCACGTAATACTACAATAAGTAACTAACTGACTTACTAAGTATTAACTGAGCATTTAACGAGGAAAAAGTACATGACAAAATCACACACACACGTAAGCAGCGATCCGTTGCAACAAATACGCTGGCTTACATATATGATGTTTTTTATGTTTGCCATGACTTCTGATGCGGTGGGCATGATCATACCTGAACTTATTAAAGAGTTTGGTTTAAGCATGACCCAAGCAAGCGCGTTCCATTATGCACCTATGGCGCTAATTGCTTTTAGTGGATTGTTTTTAGGTTTTTTAGCAGACAGTTTAGGGCGTAAAACAACCATCATGCTAGGCCTTTTAATATTTTCGGCGAGCTGTTTCTTGTTTGCGTTTAGCACCAGCTTTACCTTCTTTTTATTGCTACTTTGCTGCATAGGCTTAGCCATTGGTTTATTTAAAACGGGTGCGCTTGCGTTACTTGGTGATATTTCACATAGTAACGAAGATCACACTAAAACGATGAATAAGGTAGAAGGCTTTTTTGGCATAGGCGCCATTGTAGGGCCAGCTCTAGTAGGCGTCTTACTGGTGCAAAATGTAAGCTGGACTTACCTGTACATTATTGCAGGTGTAATGTGTTTAATTCTCGCTTTACTAGCGTGGCGTGCAGACTACCCAGCCGTTGTAAAAACCACAGCAAAGCCCACTTCGCTTGCCACCACCATGAAAATGATCAAAAATCCGTATGCGCTAGGTTTTTCTCTGGCAATTGCCCTTTATGTGGCCACGGAGGTTGCTATTTATGTATGGATGCCTACGCTGTTAAAAGATTACACTGGCTCTTGGCCACTACTTGCAACCTATGCATTGACAATATTTTTTGTACTGCGTGCCGCAGGGCGATTTATTGCCGTATGGTTACTAAACCGCTATAGCTGGCAAGGTGTTATGGCCTATTTAAGCTTAGGCATTGCGCTGTGTTATGTCGGTACATTATTCGGTGGCGTTGATTGGGCTGTGGGTTTATTGCCGCTTTCGGGGTTATTTATGTCGATGGTTTATCCGACTTTAAACTCTAAAGGTATATCCTGCTTTGCAGTGCAACAGCACGGTGCTGTGGCGGGCGTGATATTATTTTTTACCGCACTTTCGGCGGCTTTAGCACCCTTGTTCATGGGTATGATCAGCGATTACTTTGGCCATGTGCGTTACGGTTTTTATTTAGCTACGGGCTTTGCTGTCATTTTATTTTTAGCTATGCTGTTTAATTATTTTAAAGATCCATCAGCAACGGCTTTACAGCAAGATAACCCTGTAACTGAGTAAACCTATATTCTAAGACAATAAAAAATACTTTATAAATCAATGAATGAATAAAAAAAGAGCAAATTAAGCACAAAATAATTTGCTTCTTGTAAAATATTTGTTATTTTTACTTAATCGATTAAGTAAAAATACAAATCCAATTGGGTTCAACATAACGAGGCGTAACCATGACAACACACAACACACCTTTATATTTAATCAGTGCATTAGCACTTGCAGTAAGCCAAGGCGTACATGCGCAACAACAAGATCAAAATTCTCAAGTACAAGCTAACAAAGGTCTTGAAACAATCGTTGTAACTGGTGTACCACGTCGTACAACGATTATGGCATCAAGCGTATCAGTCAGTAGCTTGTCGCTTGAACAGGTTGAAGTGTCTACACCTCGCTCAACCGCTGAGGCGTTTAGAATCATTCCGGGTATTCGCGCAGAATCGACCGGTGGTGAAGGTAACGCAAACATTGCTGTGCGTGGTTTACCTGTGGCATCTGGCGGTGCGAAATTTTTACAATTACAAGAAGACGGTTTACCTGTACTGCAATACGGTGATATCGCTTTTGGTAACGCTGATATTTTTATGCGCTTAGATAATACCGTACAAACAATCGAATCAATTCGTGGCGGCTCAGCATCGACGGCTGCAAGTAATGCACCTGGTGGCATTATTAACTTTATTTCTAAAAATGGTGAAAACGAATCAGGCAGCGTATCAACTACTCTGGGCCTCGATTACGATAGCGTTCGTACAGACTTTGAATACGGTACTTACCTAAGCGATAGTGTACGTTTTCATGTCGGTGGCTTTGTTCGCCAAGGTGAAGGTCCACGCGAAACAGGTTACACATCAAATAAAGGCGGGCAAATTAAAGCCAACCTAACCAAAGATTTTGAAAACGGCTATGTTCGAATTTATTACAAGCATTTAGATGATAAAAGCGTAGGTTACTTACCGATGCCAATGTATGCAAATGGCGATTCTATCCCTGGGTTTGACGCACAATCGGATACACCACACTCGGCATTATTTACAAAAACAGTGCGTCTAAACGGCGAAAACCAAATTAGCAGTGGCGATATTCGCGACGGTATGAACCCTAACGTTGACTCAATTGGCTTTGAAGCAGTATTTGACTTAGATAATGATTGGCGTATCGAAAACCGTTTTCGTAAATCATCTGTAAGCGGTAACTTTAATTCACTTATTCCTGCTGAAGTAGGCAGTGCAACGTCGATTGCAGAAAGTATTGGCGGCGCAGGTGCAACACTCAGCAATGCAAATACTGGGGCTGCATTTAAAGACAATTTAGCAATGCGTATTCATACGTTTGACGTCACAATGAACGACTTTGACTCTATTGTGAACGACTTTAAATTGACTAAATCGCTCGATGACGACACCAGTATTACGTTTGGTTACTACGCATCAACGCAAAACATTGCCATGTCGTGGTTATGGAACTCTTATCTAATGGAGCTTAAGGGCGATAACGCAGCCTTATTAAATGTCACAGCTGCCGATGGTACTGAGTTTTCTGAAAATGGTTTATACGCATACGGAACACCTTTTTGGGGTAACTGTTGTCAGCGTGATTACGACACAGAATACGACACTCGCGCCCCGTACGTTGCATTTTCTACAAAACTTGGCGATGTAAGTATTGATGCAAGTGCCCGTTACGATAGTGGCGAAGCTCGCGGTAATTACGCAGGTGCAGTAACCTCTACAGTTGATATGAATCGTGATGGTGAAATATCCGTTCCTGAACAAAATGTTGCAGGCATTGATATTACTAATGCCAGCCCAGTTAACTACGACTGGAACTACACATCTTATTCAATTGGTGCCAACTATCAAATTGACCCAAGTCTGGCAACATTTGCTCGTATCAGTAAAGGCGGACGAGCGAATGCTGACCGACTTTTATTTGGTAAAGTACGTGCAGATGGCTCTGTTGCGAAAGAAGATGCTGTAGATGAAGTTAATCAATATGAGTTTGGGGTTAAAAAACGTTTTGATTCCTTCTCTGTATTTGCAACTGCTTTTTATGCAGAAACTGAAGAGCAAAATTTTGAAGCTACATCACAAACCTTTTTCGACCGTGAATACGAAGCCAAAGGGATTGAGATTGAATCAACTTACTTCATCGATGCGTGGGATTTTCGCGGTAACTTAACCTGGACCGATGCTGAAATCGTTAAAGATGCTCTAACACCGGAAGTAGAAGGTAATACACCTCGACGCCAAGCAGATTTAATTTACTCACTAATGGCGCGTTATAGCTACGAGAAAGGTGCAGCTGGTGTAAGCTTTATTGGTACTACCGATGCATACGCTCAAGACAACAACGACCTTAAATTTGATGGTTACACCCAAGTAAATGGCTTTGTAAGCTACGATTTATCTGAAAACCTTAGCATCGCGCTTAATGTAAATAACCTATTTGATACAGTCGGTATTACTGAAGCCGAAGAAGGTTCTATCCCAGATAATAATATTATTCGTGCCCGCACTATTAACGGCCGTACAACGTCACTAACACTTAAATACCTATTTAATTAACCGAGCTTTAGTATTTTTAAGCGCTGAATAATGTATTTTCAGCGCTTGATCTCCTAACATCTATTTACCTTGAAAGACTCTCCCACTACTTTTGACCTAGCCCTTGCTAGGTTTTTTAGGATTTACAATATGACCAAATTACTTAGCCTTGGCGAGCTGCTTATTGATATGCTGCCGCAAGATTCTCAAAACAGTGCTTATTTGCCCATTGCTGGCGGCGCTCCTGCCAATGTAGCGGTAGGTTATGCCAAACTGGGCGGCAAAGCGGCTTTTTGTGGCGGTATGGGCGATGACTATTTTGCTAAACAATTAAGTAAATCGCTTGCGCAATATAAGGTAAGTACAGAGTACTTATTTACAATTAAAGACTCTCAAACGGCCGTGGTTATTGTCAGTTTGGATGAAACCGGTGAACGCAGCTTTAATTTTTATCGCCACAATACCGCCGATTTACTGTTAACGAGTGAGCATTTAAACCATATCAAATGGGATGAATTGAGTACCCTACACTTTTGTTCCAACACGTTAACTAATTTAGCCATTGCGCGCACCACGATCAATGCTTTAAAGCTGGCTAAAAACAACCATAAGCTAGTCAGCTTTGATGTGAATTTACGCTATAGCTTGTGGCAAAATAGCAATGACATTGAGCAAAATGTACACGCGTGTTACGCCTATTGCGATATTGTTAAGCTATCGCGTGATGAGCTAAACTTTTTAGCTGAGCAAACACAGCAAGCACCTGATGATTATTTACAATCTATTTTAGATACAGGTGTTAAATTGGTATTTTTAACCGATGGCCCTGCACCGGCAACGGTTTACCATAACGTATTTACATTTACTGAAGCTGCACCAATTATTACGGCGGTTGATACCACCAGTGCGGGCGATGCGTTTATTGCCGGGGTTTTGTATTATTTAAATCATAATGATGAAAATATATTGCTCACGGATAAACTCAACAATCAGAAAATAGTAAAACGCGCTTTAAATTTCGGCCTTCGCTGTGGCTCTAAAGCCTGCTTAGCCAAGGGGGCTTTTCCAGCATTACCTACACTTCAAGAGGTATAATACCAATCCGCAATAATACTTAATAATTTTACGGGGCTAAACGTGTCGCTATCTGCGTTAAAAAATTCTCATTTAGAACAACTAAATAGCAAATTTTTTGCCTAGCTATCAACACGTTTTTCCAGCCTCAAAATAGATCACTTAATTAAGCGAATTGGTATAAATACTTTAAAAATAAAGGCCGATTATGGCCTTTATTTAAGCATCCGCTTCTTCATCATTACTTTTTAACCATTCTAAGGCCGCAGTGGCGTTCTCAAAATATTGAATTTCACCTGATACAAACCAACTGCCTAATTTAGCGATGGTTGATTGCCAGTCTTTGTTGCTGTATATGGCTATTTTTTTAAACTCTTTGTTGTGTTTTAAGCCAAGTTTTAAATCATCCCATGCGGCTCTAAGTTCCCAGCCATCAAGCTCAGTTCCATCTATGAGTACATTAACAATAGGATGTTTAACTTCGCCAAGCGCAGAGTCTATCATCGGCGTAATCACTTCATAATCTTTGTGAGTGAGTGTGCCTATGGCTTTTAAGGTTAAAAAAAACTCGCAACCAGAGCGCTCAATACCAATAGATAAGCCGTGTGTTAAATTTACCATAACCCGAACTCCGCAATAAAATGAGCATTGAGTATAGGTGATAGCTTAGTAACCAATAGTGAAGTAGATCAAAAAACAGGCACATATACTTTTATTGTGCCTATTTTAATTAAATGCTTAATTATGCATTTTTAAGCCGTGCTATTTGGTTTTCAACATCTGTTAAATGACCGATTTTAAGCCAAACTCTGGCTCCTTCACTGCCTGCTATTGCTTTAATTTCGCTGTTAGGCGGTACTCTTAACCAGCTGTGTTTTACTAATGTATCGCCCTGCTCTTCAAGCGAGCCTTCAAGAACTAAAAGCTCGCCCCCACCCAAGGCGTTTAACGATATTTCACTGTTAGGTGCAAATGCTAAAATACTCACCTCTTCAAAGGCGTCTTTATAAAGAGGAGCTACATTTACATCACTAAACTCAGGGTGAGGAACACCATGCATGGTATTAGTTTGCAAGCGAACATGCTCTCTGTCCTCTGGCTGAAACTGCCATAATTTTACAAATATAACGCACCCGTTTTCAGAGCTTGGTGTATGTTTTGACTCAGGCGGATTACGAATATAAGAACCCTTGGGAAAATCACCATGTTCATCTTGAAAAACACCTTCAAGCACAATAAATTCTTCACCGCCGGTATGTGTATGGGCAGAAAAATGGCTGTTTGGCGCATAACGTACAATGCTGGTTGCGCGTGCAACCTCATCGCCCACTCTATCAAGTGGACGCCTATCAACACCCGCCATCGGTGAGGCTATCCATTCTAACGATTCGCTATGCACAACAACACGTTCGCTAAAATCAGCTGCAATTTTCATAAGTAGCTCCACATTATAAATTGATAACTAAGCGGCAATGCTTGGACGTTGAGAGACCTTTTGTTGCCATGCAATTAAATGTGATAGCTCACTAGGAATAGCAATTTTCGCAAATCCTGCAAACACCAGACCGGCGTACAAAGTAATATCTGCAACACTAAAATTCTCACCGGCAACATAAGCAGAATTGGCTAACACTGTATTAAAATAAACAAAGCCTTGGCGCGCTTTTTCACCTTGCTTTTCTCCCCAAGCAACATTTTGATAGGTTTCAAGTGCTGGGCCTAAGCCATCCGTTGCATGATGAAAGTAACTGGCTACAGCATCAAGGACCATTGACTCCGCACGCTTTTGCATCATATTAATCACCGCGCGTTCTTTTGCCTCAACACCGGTTAATGAAGGGCCAGCAAAAGAACTATCAATGTATTCAGTAATCGCGGTGCATTCTGCTATATATGTCCCGTCATCTAGCTCTAAAACAGGCACGCCTGCTAAGGGGTTTTTAGCTAAAAAGGCTTCAGTACGATGCTCACCATTTAATAAATCAACAGCAACAAATTCTACTTTGTCAGTCGCATTTTTTTCAGCAAGTGCAATACGTACACGTAATGGATTAGGAAAGTTTTCTACGTCATAAATTTTCATAATTATCTCTTTATATTTTTAACCACAGTTTGAACTAATATTGGCAAGATTAAATTACCTACCTACTGATAGGTAATTTATATTAAGATCTCGATCTTTGCAAACTAAAAATAAAAGAGCTTGAAAATAACTACCTACTGGTTGATAATTTTTTGCAGCGATATGAAGGAAGTTTTAAAATGACAAAAAAAGCAGCCCTGTTAAAAGCAGCAGAAAATAAGGTTAGACTTGGTGGCTATAGCAATTTTAGCTTTAGAGAGTTGGCGAATGAAATTGGTATTAAAAGTGCGAGTGTGCATTATCATTTTCCGACCAAAGCTGATTTAGGTGCTGAACTCGCGCATCAATACACTGATGCCTTTATCGCTGTGCTTGGCGAACCGGAGGCACATAAAGCAAACGGTAAAAATCCAATCGATATTTACACGCAATTATTTAGAAATGCGTTAGTGATGGATAAAAAAATGTGTTTATGTGGCTTACTTGGCGCACAAAGTGACAGCCTTCCTGATAAAGTGCGCGATGAAGTAAAACGCTTTTTCATTAAAAATTTAGTCTGGTTAACTCAAGCACATAAAATAAATGGAGAGCTTAATCCTGAACGTGCTGCGATTAAAACAGTGAGTTTATTAGAGGGCGCAATGATGATCAGCAACACCCTTGATGATATTCGCTACTTTGAGCAAGCTACTTTTTAACGGCTAATAGTTTGCCTGAACGGTTAGTGATCAAAAAGTTGATAAAGCTATTAACTAAATTACAACTCGATTAAACATAAAAAAGCGAGCCTTCACAAGGCTCGCTTTTACATTATTAAGATTACGATTTATTAAACTGCACGCACTTTATGCTTTGAATGCACTATCGCTAGTACTATAAAGCCTATTACCGCCACTGCTGCACCAATCGGTTTACCTAAATCACTTGATAAGTTTAACCCTATTGCCGCAGTCATTATGTATGACAAGGTCACTGCTGTAGCGATGACTGCAGGTACACTGGCAATCCAGTGAAATGTTCCACGGTCAAATAAGTACTTGGTCGCAAGCCATAACACACTCGTAGAAAGCAGCATATTTGAGAATGCGAAGTAGCGCCAAATCACAGAGAAATCAAGCTTAGTCATAAAGTAGGCAATCGTTAAAATAGGGATTGCTAGCAATAAACGATTACGCAAACTTTGCGGAATACTAAACGCATCAACCACTGTTAAACGAAGTGAACGAAACGCCGTATCGCCTGAGGTAATTGGGAATACTGCTACTGCAATAATCGCCATAATACCACCAAACACACCTAAATAACTGTTTGCTATATGGTTAACCACCAAACCTGGGCCGCCTAAATCAAGCATTGCTTTCAAACCTGCATAGCCTTCTGGGAAAGCAGCAATACCCGCTAATGCCCATACACAACCAACAATACCTTCACACATCATTGCGCCATAATAAACTGGACGAACGTATTTTTCGTTAGTTAGGCAACGTGCAATAATTGGTGCTTGCGTAGAATGAAAACCACTAATAGCACCACAGGTTATGGTAATAAACAATAACGGCCACGTAGGTAATCCATCTGGATTTGGAGTTAAAAAGTCATGGGCATGATCAGCTTCAAAATACGCTAAAAAATCACCAGCTACCGGTAAATGCGGCGCATTAATTAACAGTGATACAGCAATTGCAACCGTCATCACAATCATTAATAAACCAAAAACAGGGTAAAATTTAGTAATGATTTTATCAATTGGCAGTAAAGTAGCTAAAAAGTAATAAGCCAAAATAGCCAAAACCCAAAAGGTATTATTGGCAAATATAGTATCTTTAAATACGTCTAAGTTGCTTAATAATCCAGCGGGGCTCATTATGAATACCACGCCGACAAAAAACAGTAACATCGCCGTAAATATTAACATAAAGCCTTTAAATACAACGTTGTAATATTTACCTGCAATTTCTGGTAGGCTTTTACCATCCTCTTTGATACTCATAACACCTGAGTAAAAGTCGTGTACAGCTCCACCTAATACATTACCGAGTACGATCCAGACCAAAGCAATTGGTCCATATAGAGCACCGAGAATAGGGCCAAATATTGGGCCTACCCCTGCAATATTTAAAAACTGAATTAAAAACGCACGAACAGGATGAATTGCAACATAGTCAACACCTTCGCTAAAACGTTTTTGTGGTGTATCAATGGTGGCGTCCATACCAGCTTGTTTTTCTACAAAGGGACTGTAGAACTTGTAACCTAATATTAAAATAGTCAGGCAGATAAAAAAGATGATCATAAGCACGTTTCTCTTTTTGTAATATAGAGCGCGTTGTCAGTCGCCCCGAATTTCAAACTATGGGTAATCGTTGAACGTTAGCAGAGCCAGTTAAAATCCACAATACGACTATCTGATAATATTATTAGATGTTTGAAGTGCAGAGTTTAACTATCAGGAACAATATAGTAGGCAATAAAAAAGCCTTGCAGGGGAACAGCAAGGCTTGGGACTTCACGGGGAATTATTTAAATGTTAAGTGCACTTATTCAAATGTCACTATTACGATATTTGAACATACATCTGCTGTAACACAAACTTGGTAATCATAGGCTGGCAAAGTTGCATTACGTAAGAAGTCACGGTGACGGCCGTTATCAGTCGTTGTTCCTACAAACTCACCATTGCGATATACATTAAGTGATTGAGCACCCACTTGCTCCCAGCTAAGATCAACACGCATAGTGTTTAAGCGGGTTTTATTCGCGCGGGTTAAACTCAACGCAATTGCAACATCACTCACAACCACGGTCTGTACTGACGAATCAGTATTACCTTCACTATCGGTTACAGTTAATGTTACTTGGTAGTTACCTGATTGCGCATAAGCGTGAACTGGATTTGCATCTGTTGAAGTTGCACCATCACCAAAGTCCCAGCTCCATTGTGTAATATCGTTATTTGCATCGCTGCTTGAATCCGTAAACGAGACTGTTAAAGCTTGTGCATCATAGTCAAAATCAGCTTGTGGTGGCTGCGGGGTTACCTCACCAATTGCACTAAATGTAAGTGACCAATTATTCAGTGTGCCAGTATCTGCCGCATAGGTATCTTCAACATGTAATACCCAATCACCCGTTGCCACTTCGCCATTAAAATCAGCTAAAGAGTAGCTTTGTACTATATCCTCTGCGCTACCGCCTGACTGACTATGCAATGTAGAACTTGTTCCTCTAGGCGAGGTTAACGTAACGATTAAATCACCAATGTAAGTATGTGAAATATCAATACTCGCTTGAGTTGCAAAAACAGTCAGTGGATCATTTACGGTGATCACAGAATCAACACCGTCAACATTGTTATCGGGGATTGCTACTGCGGTATCATTCGTATAGGTAAAATCATTTAAGCCAACAGGATCAACTAATAAGCTTACTGACTTCTGCTTAGCCAACTCGCCAGAAGATGCATTTACGCTAAAGTCATAGCGCCCCCATTGTGTTGACTCTTGAGTTGGCACACTAAGTATCACCACATCACCAGGCGTTGCAGTGTTTGCTGATAAACTAGCACCAGCTAAATCGCCAATTAATTCAAGGTCTACAACCCCTTGCCACTGGGCAATTGAGCCAATTTCAAATGTATATGTTGCCGTTTCACCGGCAGTGATCTGCTGAGCTGTTGGTGTAACAGATAGTTTAAAGCTTGGTGTAGGGTCTGCCTGCTCAAGAGCTTGATTAGCGTTTAAGCGTTTGCCCGATACGGTCTTCCCTGCCAGTTGTGCATTATCATCGCCACTATCCATAAGCAGCTGTTTAAGCTCACTTGTTGATAAGTCAGGATTGAGTGATAGTACCAAAGCAGCGACACCCGCAACATGCGGTGTGGCCATTGATGTACCAGAGTAAGTGGCATAACCATTACCCGGTACGGTTGATAAAATAGCGCTCCCTGGTGCGCCTAAATCAACACTGGTTAAACCCCACTGTGAAAAGTCTGACATATTATCGTTACGATCAGTGCTGGCCACTGACAACACGCTTTCATGCTCATAATTGGATGGATAATGTGGATTTTGATCATTATCAACGGCGTCATTACCTGCAGCGGCAACAAATAAAATGTCAGCTTGTTCGCTGGCGGTTATCGCATCAGCAAGCGCTTGGCTAAAGCCACCACCGCCCCAACTATTATTTAGTACGCGAACATTTACACCCGCATTTTTCAGACTCACCATATAGTCAATACACTTAATAGCGTCGGATGTAGAGCCACTGCCTGATGCATCTAAGAACTTACAACCAACAATCGCCGCTTCATGATTAACACCCACAACACCATTATTGTTATTACCTGCAGCGCCGATTGTCCCTGAGACATGCGTACCGTGACCTTGGTCATCCATTGGGTCGCCAACATTTGTAATGGCATTAATACCATGCACGTCATCAATGTAGCCATTACCATCATTATCGATGCCATCGCCTGCGATTTCATTCGGATTTATCCACATATTTGCCGTTAAATCACTATGACTGTGATCTACACCAGTATCGATAACGCCCACAACGACATCTTTACCACCTGTTGTAATTGACCATGCTTCGAGTGCATCTATATCCGCATCGGCCGTTCCACCAGATTGGCCTTCATTGTGTAATCCCCACAACTTTGAAAAATCAGGGTCATTAGGAGCCGTAGCAATGCTCACGCGATAATCTGGCTCAACATATTCAACCGCTGCATGTGTTTGCAGTAATTTAATTGCTTGCTTGGTGCTCATGCCAGTTACTTCAAACTTAGCTAGACGACCAGATAAAATCGACGAATAGTTATCATCAACACCATCTTTATTTAAATCACTTACTTTAGCTTTTACTAAACTGCGGGCTTGACTTCGCATTGCCACAGAAGTGCCTTTTTTATACATAACAAGCAATGAGTCTTGAGAAGCTCGTGCTGAAGGCTCTGCAGCAATGGTTGTTACTTGTGCTGCAGCTAAACATGGCAAAATAGCCAAGCTTAAAATAGATAATTTAGTTTTCATATTTTGTATCCATAGTTAGAAATATTAACTTAGCTTTGTTACTAAGTTTCGCTAACTTCACTACTTTTGAAATATCACTGGCAAGCACCATAAATGACAGAGAAAACCTAAACCAGACAAGAAAAATTCAATAAATTACTAAAAAACCAGTCTTTAACACTGTTTTTAACGGTCAATTTATTAACAACACAATCGTTTTTATGAGTAATTAGCGCTCAGTAGATGCCTTACCCGCCTCATCTTTTATTACCAGATTATTCAACATTCCAAGCTGATTACGGTGGAAAACAAGTAAGCAATTGAAAAGAAAGTAGATTAAAAATCATAAAAAGAGATGATTTCGAATATTACGTTTACACAATAAAGTTAACCGTCAATTGGTAGCAGTGCGTAAGTAAAAAAGCATTAATTGCATAAAACACAACACTGCATATCAATATAATTCTTCACTCACTTTTGTATGAGTGAGCTTTTTGCTCTTGATATCACAAAACTTAAATCGGCAAGGCATGCCGAACAAACTATGCAGAACATTAAGGTATCCACAACCCATTAATGACTGCTCTAATAATTATAAGTTAAGGAAAAATCATGAAGTTAAATAAATCTTTATTGACATGTGCAATCGCAGTTGCATTAAGTTCAAGCTTTGTTGCACACGCAAATATCGACGATAAAAACCAATCAACCTCTGTATTAGCAAGTCAAGTGTCAACTACTGCGGTAGGCAATGTCCTCACTATTGAACAAACATCATTGCAAGGTATGGGTAACGATGTAATGGTCACGCAACAAGGTGATGGCCTTGAAGCAAACGTAACAAGTTTAGGCGATAACAACAGCATTAATGTTGATCAAAAACAAATTCAAAACTTGTCTTTAACGTACGTAATAGGCGATAACAACACCCTAAGTCACAGCCAAGATGGTGAAGTTAATGGCGCTCTATCAGACATAACAGGCGATGATAACTCAGTCAATGTTGCGCAGTTTGGCACGGGCTTTTTTGGTATTAATAACGAAGCGATTAACGTAGTTCAAGGTGATGCTAACGACATTGCAGTTACTCAGCAAGATGGCGGCCATTGGTTTTATAATTTGGATTTGCAAGGTAATAGCAACAAAATTAGCGCATCTCAAGCAGGCCTTTTAAATGAAGCAACGCTGGCAACTATTAGTGGTGACGAAAACACCATTGAAGTTACTCAAAACGGCTTGTTTAACGCTTTTACACTTACTGAACTCGTTGGTAATACGAATGAAGTAGTAATAGCACAAGAAGGTAATTTCAACGGCGTTACGGTTACTTCTGTTCGCGGCGATGAAAACAGCTTAGACATCGAACAAGCGGGTGATTCAAATACTGCGACTTTTGCAAGTGTTGAAGGAAACGAAAACACCCTATCAATCGATCAAGAAGGTAATACCAATACCTTCACATCTGAGTTATTTGCCGGTAATGACAATCAAGTTTCGGTTGATCAACAACAAGATAATAATCAAGTTGGGGCTGATGTATTAGGTGATAACAATGAACTCACTGTTATGCAAAATGGCTCAATGAACGAGACCTACTTGGGCACAATTGGCGCTGACAATGAATTCTCAAGCGTTCAAATTGGTAACGAAAACAGCGCTCACATCGCTAATTTTAATGGTCAAGGCAACGACGTTGATTTAGCTCAAGCCGGTGACATGAATACCGCTTTAATTCAATCTTCGTACCCTGACACATCGCTTAATTCAAACGATAATGACATTAATATCAGTCAATTAGGCAGCACAAATGAAGCAACATTAACCTTTGCAAGTGTGCTAAATAGTAATAACAATAGCGTTGATTTTAGCCAAAGTGGCGATCTGAATGCGATTGATTTAGTTATGGAAGGCAGCAACCATTCTATTGATATTTCGCAGCAAGGCGATATGAATATGGTAGCAGGTATCGATACGGGTGCATTTATCGTTGGTGGTGACAACATCAACTTCACAGTCACACAAGTAGGCAATGGCAACTTAGTTGAAGGTGCTATTACCGCTTCTAACACTTCAGTCGTGATCACCCAAGTGGGCGATTACAACACAGCAACTGTGACCCAAGAATAAGGATATTGGGGGGCACGTCCCCCCATATTAAACATGACATTAGTTAGAACGCTTATTACCGCGCTAAGCCTGCTTTTTTTAACTACCTTTAGCCACTTATCTCAAGGCGCTGACGAATTAGAAATAGATGGCCTAGTGCTCGATCGCAGCATTAGTCGCTTTGGTCACCAGTTTTATTTTGAATTTTCAAACCTTTGGCGCGACCTACCCTCAACCGCTGGTTTTAATATAGAAATAAAAGAGACCGTACTTCCTCGGGCTGGCACAAAACTGACCTTAGTAATGAATAATCAAATTGTATATGTAACCTATTTAGGGCGTCGCTTGGAGCCTATTGATGAGCGTGTAGAACACGCTTTATACAGTGTTATGGATGCGATGGCGCGCTCTAATTTACATAAAGCTTCGCCCGATATGGCAAAAAATGGATGGTAAAATGGCCCCCGACTCAAGAAAATATATAACAACAACTATAATGATATTACTCCCCTTATCGGTATCTGCAACAGAGCTTGTGTATACCCCCATTAATCCAAGTTTCGGAGGTAGTCCACTCAATGCCAGTATGCTATTAAATAAAGCGCAAGCGCAAAATAAACATAAAGCACCAATAATTGAACAAAGCTACGCTGAGAAATTTCAAGATTCTCTAGAACGTACCTACTTAAACCGCATGGTAAGAGAGATCACTGATATTGCCTTTGGTGAAGATATAGATGAAAGTATTTTTAACCAAGATTCAATTTTTTTAAGTGGTGATTACGAAATTCAAGTGATCACCAGTACCGTAGATTCAATTACAGTGCGAATAACCAACACCACTGACAACAGTGTCGTGGTCATTGAAGTACCGAGGTTTAGCTAAATGAAAGCGCTCTTTATTGCAGTACTTACCCTGGCATTATCCGCATGCAGTAGCATGGGCAATTTGATCCCACCTTCGCAACAGTTGGCCGCAAGTTTAACCCCCACTGAAACCTTTAAAGCACTTCAACAGTTACCAACACCTGCTGGCAGTATCGCCGTATCGGTATATTCTTTTCGTGATCAAACGGGCCAATATAAACCGCAAGGCAATGTTAGTTCATTTTCAACCGCCGTCACTCAAGGGGCTAATTCCATCTTAATACAAGCGCTACACGAATCTGATTGGTTTATTCCGGTTGAACGTGAAGGTTTGCAAAATATTCTGACTGAAAGAAAAATTATTCGTGCCGCCCAAGCCGAACAGCCAAATGCTGTTGAATTACCACCACTGACCACCGCTAAAATCATTTTAGAAGGCGGTATAATTAGCTACGACACCAATGTAAAAACCGGTGGTTTTGGCATGGAATATTTTGGCATCGGCGCGTCAGAACTCTACCGCGAAGATGCTATCTCTATTTACTTACGTGCCGTAGACGTGCGTACTGGGCAAGTATTATTGTCCGTAGCCACCAGCAAAAAAGTGCTCAGCCAAGAAATGCGCGCAGGGTTTTTCCGTTATGTTAGTTATAAACGTTTAGCCGAAGCCGAAGCGGGTTTTAGTGATAACGAACCGATGAGTATTTGCGTAACCCAAGCAATTGAAAAAGCCCTCAGTGATCTAGTCATCAAAGGCATTGATAAAGGCATATGGGCAACAAAGCGTAGTTGATAATTAACGTCTATCAACGCTGGCATAACGATTCTGATTTCTGGTTAGCTTATTCTATAGCTAACCATGAGATACAAAAATAGCAATAACAGGTGTTATATCTGTGTACCAGCACCGATATAGCACCAATCAAAAACCAACGTAATGTATGAAGAGTATTAGGGCTGCAATTACCGATTGAGTATTATATAAACAAAGGTTATGCGTACTCTCTGATCTGTTTGGCAAAAGCAGCGAGCTCACTGTCGTCGGCTCTTTCACAATCGTGAGAATATAAATTTCAAAAACATACCTGTTCTCCCCTCCCTTTAGCGCAGAGTCTAAAATAAGAGCAACTTTTGAGTGGCTACAATCAGCTTTGCAAGTACTTCATCAGATTGCGCAAAAGCATAACGACTAAGGTGCTGCTTAGGAATAACCACAGTTGCTCCTTTTGTATTTGGATAGATAGTCAGAAATACTAAATGCTTTCATCCTCCCAAACAGGGTCACAAGGTGCTTTACCTGAAACAATATCACAAAATATGCAGTTACTGATGCTCCATCCTACTGGTTATAATTGGGTGCATATTATGGTTGATCTGTTAGTCATGCAACGGTAATCGTACCGCCATATATCGCTGTGCCCAATTAGATAGCTCAATACGATTTCGTGAATTTGTTTTTTTAAATGCGCTATAAAGGTGTGTTTTTACGGTGTGATCACTGATATTTAACCGCTCTGCGATACTATGGTTATTCGCACCTTGCGCAAGTAAATAAACCACTGATTTTTCTCGTTTAGTCAGGCTTTTTAACACTTGATGTTCACTACCAGCATCACTGCTAGGTTGATGATCATAATGACTTACCATCGCGAGCACTTCATTAAATGTAGAAGAAATAATCTTGCGACTGAACCAGAGCTCATCATTAATGATCCGCATTAATCCGGTAAATACGTCCTCAGGAAGGTCATTGTTATAAAAGACTCCCTTAAAATTATTAAGTAACAAGTTTTTTTCACAAATAGCGTCAGAATGCGCATTAAACACAATCACAGGTTTCACTTTGGCTAAGGCTAATAAGTCTGCTGGTATTAAGTTTTGCCAATTGCAGCCGCTGCTATCAATTAAGAAAAGATCAAACTCATTGCGGTTGTCATTATGGGGTAGACTGTCGTCCATTTTTACTTTACTAAAAAATGCATCTAACGTTTTAATTAAGTATGGATAACACTGCGAACGGACAGGCATTTTAAAAACGGTTTTGATAAATACTGAGGTTGGTTGAATCATTGCATCTCGTCCTTGAAACATTTTGTTTACAATACCTAAAACAACTCCAATGTTCAACCTATTTCACTCAAATCTATTGATTTATAAAGAGAATAAAAAATTTAGACGTCTAGATGCTTGACTATCAAGCACCTTTCAACTAATCCATTTTAGTTATAAAAATGATTTAAATCAAAACTTTATTATTAACTTATAGTTTGATTAAATAATAAAATCGTGTGGTTATAAACCAAAGCCTTGCTGCACTTTGTACTCGCCAGCTCTAGCCTATTTAAAGCCCAATAAAAACTGTACTTTTTTAGAGTAGACAGTGGTCAGTATTAAAAGTACTTTCTAGCACCAGTGAGCATTTGTGGCTATCCCATAGCAGGGAAGTCTCATTGAGGGATGTAATCTTCCTCGTTTTAAAAAGTCACTCATAAGCTTATTATTACAAAGCCAGCAACGACTAAAATCTCAACCATAATCACACGCGGTTCTAATATTTCTATAGTAACTAGCTCGTTGGTGCTCAGGATGTAATTAGGCATACTTTAAATCTTCACGCAATGATTCTGGCCTCGGTGATCCTTTGCTTAGCTGGAAGCTTCGTTGATACGAATGTAAAAATGCTACGTTACTAATTCTGTTAATTTCGCTCTTGTGAGTAGTTTAACGCGAAAGTAAGAGCCACATGCCAACGGCCCTACAACAAGACGTTTCAGTATCTGTTTATTAAATGTCGGTAGCCAAGGAGTAGATATTTACTTTATTTGCTTCAAACTTGGTGGTAATGTAAATGGAATGTGACTATATGCAGTGCACCATCGTTTTTACGGTGTTGCTAATGATGAAAATGTTCAACAAAAAGATTTAGACTTTAACGCATTGTTTTAAACTATTTCTAAAGGCACTGCAGGTAATTGGAACACCGTATCAAATGATTTTAACAGCGATATAATTTTATCTTTGCTGTTGATTTGATGAGTACAAATTTATGCATTGTTTATAATGAAGCGAAAAAACACCACATTGAATTGCAAAATGACAACCATAACTGACGAGTTTTATAATAAATTTAAATAAAGTGGCAAAAAAATAGGATACATCAAGCCAAATTTCACACTAAAAAAATAACTATTAACTATCGAGGGAATGATGAGAAAAAACCTAATTATTTATTCTGCAATACTTATGCTGTGTGCGTGTGGGGGGTCGACTTCCACATCAGAAGCAGCCATCCCTGCTGGAAATGGCACTAGTGAGCCAATAAAATCAACGGATAATTTACCAATCCCCAATAACAGAGAATTAAGTAATTATAATATTCTAATTATTGGTAATAGCCATGTAGCCGGTATTGAATCTTTACTAACAGAAATATTTTCTCATGGTGACGCCAATAAAACGGTAAATATTGACACTCGCAATGGAGCATTTCTCGACACGATCGTTAATAACGAAAGCATTATTGAAACAATACAAAATAAACAATGGACCCATGTTATTTTACAAGGGCAAAAATACTCTCAAAGCCAGTCGGAATTTTATCCTATCGATGCCACTGTAACTTGGATACAACGAGCAAAAGCGATAGGTGCCACGCCAATTCTTTTTCCTGAACATCCACTGGCAGGAAAGCCACAAGATGCAATTTACGTACACGGTATTCATGTAGATATTGCTAAAGAGCAACATAGTTGTGTGGCCCCTGTAGGGTTAGCATGGAATCAAGCCTTCGAAATATCGCCTGAGTTAACCATTCATCAGGCTGACGGGAATCATGCAACAATGTTAGGTAAGTTGCTTTCCTCATTGGTGTTGTATGAAACCATAACAGGGAAGTCAGCCGATTTATTAACGTTTAGCGATACCTTACCAGGAGATGCAATAACACAAGCATTATTTGGCCAGGTAGCATCACAAGCGATTATTGACAATATCCCCTGTAATTTTTAAAACCTTAGCTACATCATGCTTTTATACTATTGAAAAGTATGAATATAGCTGGCCGTAACCATGTATATACTCATGAAAAGCTTTTATTTCACGCTAAAAAGAGAGCAGCAACATCGCTAAATATCTTTGCTTAATTGGCTGATAACAATCACTCTTAGCTGTTTTGTAGGAGTGTATTAGCAGACGATTACTCTCTCCTTTAAACCGCTATTCCATGTTCAGTATAAGGAACAAACTTATAATGACACCTATCTTCAATGCTAATAACAGAGATGGGGGTTATATTGCATCTATATTGCATCTGATTTATCAAAAGAATGAAAATTTAGATGTCTGATGCATAACGACTAAACAATTTTAAAGCCAATCCTTGGCTATTACGTTATTTTATTAAATGATAAAATCGAGAAGTCACTCCATTGGTCCAACCAAAGCCTTGCTGCACTTTGTACTCGCCACCTCCAGCTCTATTTTCAGGCTCATAAACATTGTATTTTTCGAGTAGACAGTGGTCGGTTTTAAAACTGTTTTCTATCATCTGTAACCAATTGCTCATGATGGTGTTTGCATCTGCAACAAAGCCATACTGGTGAAATCCGTGTACAGCAAACCACTGCAGTGGTGCCCAGCCATTAGGGCTATCCCATTGCTGGGAAGTCTCATTGAGGGTTGTTACTAATCCGCCTGGTTTTAAAAAGTCACTCATAAGCTTATTTTTAACCAACACCGCCTGCTCTTCGCTAGCACAATTGACAAACAATGGGACGGTGGCGGCAAGCGACAGCACTGTAGATTGTTGCTGGCTTTGATAATTAAAATCAACAAAAAACCCCATATCAGTACTGAATAAATACTGATTAATTGCCGCACGTCTTTGAGCTGCTTGTTGCTCAAAATACTGTTGCTTATTTGTATTGTTTAATACCGCAAAGTAATGACCCAGCTGTTTTTCAAGGTAATAAAGTAAACTATTGAGGTCCACAGGAATAATATCCGTGGTTTGAATACTGGTAAGCTTATTATTACCCAGCCAGCGACTACTAAAATCCCAACCAGACTCGCACGCAGCTCTAATATTTCTATAGTAATTAGCTCTTTGCTGTTCAGGAAGTAATGAGGCATCATGCAAATCTTCACGCAGTGATTCTGGCCGTGGTGTTGCTTGATCATCCCAGTAACGGTTAAGTAATGCACCATTTGCCATTTTTACTACACGCTTATGGCTTGATATTTGCTCACTCAGTAGCTCTGCCCCCTGCATCCAAAATGTATATTCTTGCTCAAGGGCAACAACGCAATCAGTTAACCATGCAAAGTCACTATTTTTACAGTATTTTGCTTGCCAAATTAAATCAACTATCAGCGCTAGAATAGGAGGCTGCGAGCGAGAACTATAGTAACTGCGGTTGCCATTGGGAATACAACCATTACGATTTTGCAGATCAATAAAATTAGCAAGCATGGCTTCGATACTGTCTATATCGCCAATATCTTGCAAACCTAACGCAGTAAAATAACTATCCCAATAATATATTTCTTGAAAGCGCCCACCCGGTACTATGTAGCTGTGTTTAAGTGGTAATAAAGAGCTGGCTTTAGCTGTGTCTGCATTGCGATGCAAATACGGCCATAAATTGGCAATATAGCTTTGCACACTATCGCTGTTGCTTTGCTGAGTTGGGAGCTGTGTTGATTCAAACGTAAAATGCTGTGCTACAAATTCTGTTAACTGTGGTGTAGTAAGTGGTTTAACGCGTAAGTAAAGGTCGCATGCTAACTGCCAACTATCATTAGCAATCGCATCAGCAAAAGTTTTACTGTCACTAAATATAGCCGCCAGTTGCACATCTAAAAATAATTGGCTATTTACAAAGTTCATATCGTTCCTTTTTCTGGCACTGCGCCTAAGTTTACTGTCATTTTTTTAAATAAAGTTACACTGATCAACAACAAGCTAATTGGGATCAAGGTAAGATAAAAGGCATGTTGGCCACTAAATTTATCAAAGATGAAGCCGGTAATTACTGAACCAGTGGTGCCGCCTAATGCTGAAAAAACCACGATAAGTCCGGTCATAGCTGCCTGCTGGTGAGCGGCTAACGCACTGAGCATCACAGAGTTAAGTAATGGGTAAAGAGGAGCCATAAAAAAGCCAATGAGCGGCAGCATGTATGCTGCAAAAGGCACATCAAATACACTCGTTACTTGGCTGCCATCAATTTCATGAGTCAGCGGTAAAACTAGTAGCACCAGCACGCCCATAGCAACCAAGCAACTTAACAACAAACTATACCAGCCAATAACGCGTAATATCTGCCCCGCCACTAGTCTACCTAGCGCCAGTGCTGCGGCAAACACACTGGCCAGTTGAATACTAATATCAACTGGCAGCTTAAGTACTTGATTATTAAAAGTAGGTAACCAAGTCCCTACCCCTTGCTCAATCAACACATACAAAAATGCACTGATAATAAATATAACCACTAGAGGTTTATAAGTGAGTGTTAGCATGTCAATAAAAGCAGCTAATTGACTGGTACGTAATGTTGCTTTTTGCGGAACTTTTATTGGCGCTATAAGCACTGTAATAAAAGCCATACCCGCTAACAAAGCCAGCAAATAATACACGTTCAACCATGCTGTATTTTGCGCATTACTACTATCAATAAACCATGAGAACACCCAATAGCCAGATAACACCCCAAGCATAAAAATACCTTCAATGGTGTTAAGCAATGCTGAGTGCTGATTGGCGTTATCAGTGACTTGGCCAATAACCGAGTAAACGGATACTTTCATAATCGCAAAACTGCAACCGATCACAGCAAACAATACTTTGAACGCATAAAACTGTGCAATTGAGGGCATTAACAAGCACATTAAGGCAACCAACCCCAACGCTACAAGCATGGCCAGTTTATAGCCAAGTCGTGGAATAAATGATGCAACAATAAAAGAAACTATTGCTATGGTAAGGTCTTTATAGCCTTCTAAAACAGAAGCTTGCGTTTTTGTTATGTCAAAACTATTGATGGCTTGTAAAATTACGGTGCCAACACTATTGAGTAAAATAGCGAACACGAAATAGCTACACGCCAACGCTATGGTTATTCTTATTGGGTTCATGCACGTTAACCTGATGTTGATTTCTTTTAGCATAGTGTAGCGCAAAATAAAATGCAAACGTTTGCATTTTAAATTTCAAAATTGAGTTAACTCACCCTACAGATTATCCTTTGCTAGATTGACGATTAATTAATTCTATTTCAACAACTTGCGATTCAGCTGACTGGCCTTGTAACTGCGCTAATAATTTTTCAACCAGTAATACTGAGGCTCGCTGAGTGTTTTGCTTAATGCTCGAAAGTGATGGGTGACTCACATCTGCCATGGCAATATCATCAAAACCAACTAACGCAACATCGTTAGGAATACTGATATAGCGCTCTTTTAACGCTTTCATAGCGCCTAGTGCCACCATATCGCTGCACGCCATAATGCCGTCGAAACATAAACCTTTCGCGACTAGTAATTGGTTGATCCCGTGGTATGCTGCGCTACTAGTAATATCGATAGACACTACGTGTGCTATAGCGTTAGCCGTATTTAGAGCCGCTAAATAGCCACGGTAACGTTCGCCAATTTCAGCATGTCCTGGGTCTCCCAAAAATACAATATTTTTAGCGCCACCTGCTAATAAGTGTTCAGTAGCAAGACGACCCCCAACAAAGTTATCACTGCCTACAATGGGATAATTACTGGGAGTTTTTGGGTCACCCCAAACAACTAAGGGCACGCCTGCATTAGCGGCGGCTTCAATGTTTGCCGGATCTTTGCCTTGCCCAACCACAATAATGCCATCAGCCCGACGGCTATTGATAAAGTAATTAGCCCAGTCATCACCGGCCATAAATGAGTTTGAGAGCAGAAGTTCTAGCCCTTGTTTATTCAACGCGAGGTTTATCTCTCCGACTACCTTAAGCAAAAAAGGGTCGTTAATTGATTGCTCAGTGCCACTGTCGAAATTTATGATCACTGCTACAACATTGGTTTTTTGTGAGCGAAGGCGGCTCGCAGCCGTATTTAAACTGAAGTTATGTTGCTTTGCTAACTGCTTTAATTTATCTCTAGTTTCTTTTTTTATCAATGGGTTATCATTTAACGCACGAGAAACAGTCGAGGTTGATACTCCAGCAAGCTTGGCTAGATCCGCTAACTTTAGTTGTTTGTTATTCATTGCTAAGTACGAAGCCTTCCTTAAATCGTGAAGTTGCAATATACCATCATTATTAAAATTAGGCTGCGCCAAGGCCTAAATTTAGTCATAAACATAACCGTGTATAAAAATAATACAGAAAGTTAAAAAAATAATTGCAAACGTTTGCATAAAGTTCTAAGGTTTAAAAGAACACAGCATTAACATTTCATTAAATTAGTTAGTGCTTTGTTATTTATAGTTTTTTAAATAACGAACAAAAAATGGGAATACCAACATGACAACAACACACACACCAAGCAAACTTGCTTGCGCTATTATTTTAGCGCTATCCAGTCAAACCGTGCTTGCAGATCAACCAGCAACAAGCGCGCAAACAACCACAGATAAAAAAGTTGAACGCATTGTGGTTTCTGGCACACCTGCAGGTATGGGCGTTCGTAAAATTGATGCCAGCTATGCTGTGACAAATATTGATGCTGAGCAAATAATTAAACTATCACCAAAAAGTACTGCGGACTTATTTAAAGCAGTTCCCGGTGTGTGGGTAGAAAGCTCGGGTGGTGAATCTGGCGCTAATGTATTTGTGCGTGGTTTTCCTGGTGGTGGTGATGCACCATTTTTAACCCTAAGCCTTGAAGGCTCTCCTATTTACCCAGCACCAACATTATCGTTTTTAGAAAACTCATCATTATTTAGAATCGACGAAACCATTGAAACCATGGAAGCATTACGTGGTGGTCCAAACCCAGTGGTTTCTAACGGCCAACCGGGCTTAACAACCAACTTTCGTTTAAAGCGTGGCAGCGAAGATACTCAAGGCTTATTTAAATACACCACCTCTGATTACGATTTGCAACGTGTTGATGCTGTTTTAAGTGGCGAAATCAGCGACGACCTATATTTTATGGTAGGCGGCTATGTAAAAAGCTCACCAGGTATTCGTGATGCAGGCTTTACCTCTGAGAAAGGCAGCCAGTTTACGGTTAATATCACCAAAGAACTCGATAACGGTGAAATGAATTTCTACACTCGCCAAACAGACGATCATGGCGCATGGTACTTACCAACACCACTCAATGTTAATGGCATTGATGCTGAATATACCCAACTTGGCACACTAAACCGCCAAGCGACCATTTATACCGGGCCAAATAATGACGCGCACCAAGTTGATATTGGCGATGGCCGCGGTTGGAATGGCCATGTATCTGGCGGTAGTATTAAACTTGAATTTGACAATGGCTGGAGTTTTTCAGACCGCTTTAATATCACCAAAGGCGATGCCAATACACTTGGTTTAGTGCCAGCAGGCTCCGCAACAACACTAGGTGAAGTGGCTGATAATGGTCAATCTGCAACAGGCGCCGCGACAGGCACAACTTATGACAGTGATACACCAGTACAACAAGTGGGTCGTTGGGTGGTACTCAAAGAAATTAGTTCATTTACTAATGATTTAGCATTTTCAAAGCAATTTGAAGACCTCTCTGTTGCTGTCGGCTATTACACTGCAAGCACCTCTGCCAATGACTGGTGGAGCTTAGGCAATACAGCCTATCATGTTCTTGAAGCGGGTGGTGAAATGCTCAGTGATATTACTTGTAATGAAAGCGCCGAAGGCTGTGACTTTAACTACGACATTAATTCATCAGGTGATGCACGCACTAATGCTTTTTATACCACAGCACAGTACAAGCTAAGCCAAGATCTCACTCTTGACGGTGGACTACGTTATGAAAGCCATGATGTACAGTACAGTGTTGATGAAGGCCTTGACGGTATTATCAATAAAACCGTTGATTACGATGAGAGTAAAACCTCATGGACAACCGGTTTAAACTATTCAATTAATGATGACATGGGCGTATTTGCTCGCGTTAACCGTGGTTATAAAATGCCATACTTCGATGATTTTAGAGATAACTACGTCGCATACCACCAAGACGGCGAGAAACTCATTAAAGAAGTCACTCAAGCTGAACTTGGCTATAAACTGATCACTCAAAGCACTGACTTTTTTGCCACTTTATTTACCAACGAAGTCAAAGGCGATACCTTTGTAAGTCGCCCGGGTGTGCCAGCTGAAATTTTAACCAACGAAGCGTATGGTGTTGAACTTGATTACAACTTTAATCATGAATCTGGCTTTTCTGTTAATTTAAATACTACATTACAACAAACAGAAATCACGAAAAGTCCAAAAAATAAAGGCAAAGAAGCACAGCGCCAACCTAAATGGCAAGTACGCGTAACACCAAGCTATGACTTTGAAGTCGACGGCATGTACGCCACACTCTATGGTACTTTGTCAGCAGTGGATGACCGCTTTGGTAATAATGAAAACACCGTGACACTTGATGGCTACGAAAAAGTTGACTTAGGTTTTATCCTTGAGCCAATGGAAGGGATTAAACTGCAATTAGCAATTGATAACTTAACTGACGAGCAAGGAATTACCGAAGGCGACCCACGTAATGCTGACGCCCCCAATGGCCGTTACATTATGCCTCGTACAACACGCTTAAGCGTAAGCTACGAATTCTAACCCCCATCTCCCTGGATCAATACCCAAAGCCGTGGTGGTTAATACACTGCGGCTTTTTTAAATCACGTTTTGAGCAAAAATCGGCTCTTGCGACTCGCTCTCTTGGCGCTTTAAATAACTAAATATTATTAAAAAAGTCATAGCAATGCTTGCCGCAATAAGCGAGCCTAGCGTGGCAAAACGAAAACTAAACCACTGTGCAATTAAACCGGTACTGGCAGTGCCAAGCATGACCCCTACTTTAATGGCATTGCCATAAAAAGCAGAGGTAAAACCAATTCGTGATGGTAGCTGCTCTTGTAAAATAGTCAGGCCGATACCCGCAAAGATCCCATAAAAAATAGCATTTACACCTTGCAGTACAAAGAATTGCCATACTTGATCGGCAAAAAACACGCCAATATAGAACAAAATAGCGCAACTAAAAGCAAAACCTAACAAGGCTGTTTTAGTGATGCGTTTACTGAGCTTTGCGCTATACAACATCACAGGTATTTCAATTAATGCCACCATGCCCATAAATATTCCAGGCATATTATTAGCAAAGCCCAGTTCATTTATTGTATAAAGCGGTAAGGCACTGGCGTACATAATATTGCCAATTGAACCAAAGGTTATAGCAGCCCCTAAGGCCCAAAATGATTGATTGATCGGCTGATTTGGCTCCGCTTTTTTAGCTCTGTCGTTAGCATTAACACTGGGCAAAAACTTCATTGCAAAAATTAATGCCAACAACGCAAACGTAGCTGCGGTATAAAATGAGTGACTAAAGGCAACTCCTGATGCAAGTAAATAGCCAAGCGGCGGGCCTGCGACCCATGCAAATGAAATTGCCGCTCTAAGACGAGTATTAAACTTGGTGATATCAATATGCTCTTGCTCATCAGCCCACTGGCGAGCAATGGTCATAACTTGCGGTATCGCAGCATTGCCCATCGAGAGCAAGAGTACTCCGGCTGCAAACACCTGCCAAAAAGATGTTGCGTTGGCAAATACGACTAAGGCCATCCCCATGCCAGAGACCGCAATCATAAACATCTTTTTAGCGCTCACACCCTTATCGGCCAATCCACCTAACCATTGGCTAAAGAGAATGCCCATCAAAGTGACACCGGTAGTGTACACACCCAAATATATAGGTGGACTTTGTAAGCCTTCAACAATAAACAAACTCATTAGTGGATTAACAAATGCGCCTATTAAGCCCGTTAATAAGCTTAACAAGATGAATACCACACCATATTGTTTGAATATCGACTTCAAAAAACACCATACAGACACTAAAAATAAGCCGCGTATTATACGTGGCTTTAAGTAATATTAAAATACAAAGCGGGTTATTTAATAATCACGAGTATTTAAACTACGCACATTTTACCAGCGACTAAACAAAGCATAAAAATCAAGCCACGGTTTATAAATTGTGGCGTTTAGTTCACTAAAACGTCTAAAAACAGCGAATTGATAAATGCAATATGCTGCTCCTCAACCTGCTGTTTCAATGCTCGAATAAAATCCATTGCTGTCGCAGGCCGATTTGGATAAGCATACTCTTGCCATACTGACTTAAGTGCACTAGTTATCGCTTCATCGCCTACTTTAGCCCTTAGTTTTGCAAACACGATGGTGGCTTTTGAGTATTGATCATAATTTTTTGTTGAATCAATCAACGCCATTTGAGCGGTAATATCCATGCGCGATGCCTGCTCATAACGCTTTGTTTCATAATCAACTAATGCGTTCATGGCGGTTTTACCGTAGCGTTTTTCTAACACGACTAATTCGATATATTTAGCCATCGATTCCATTAAAAAGGCACTATCTGCAGGCACACTATTACCTATATCATGGCCAAACCACTGATGCGCGGTTTCATGCACTGCACGGCGATAACGCTGATCAAAGTCAGCGCCAACGCTTGGACGAGCCCTAAACCCAACTTTATCCTCAATTAATATAATTTGTGGTAAAGCATACCCAGTGCCACCAAATGGGGGAGCTGCAATTAAGCTTAATTGCTTGGCTTTATACGCAACAATATTATTTTTAAACCAATCAAGTGTGTCCATCATTGCTTGAAAGTTAACGGCAATTGCATCTGAACGCTCAATCGGCTCTTGTTTTTTTGCAAATACTTGTAAAGTAACACCATCATGTTTTTTAGTTTCAGCATTAAAAGGCACTGACAGCCAAGCTGGTAAGTTATTAATTGCAGACACTGTTTTAAACTTAAATATTTCACGACCCTGTTCACGTTGATGCGTAATTTGCTTGCCCTGTGTCACAACTTGGTACCCCGTTGCCGTTGATACTGTGCTCGACATCGTTATACGCTCATAGTGTGCTGGTCTATTTTGCCCTTTAGTAAGTAACGCTGAAGCTAAAGGGCGAGGCTTTTGTTGCAAACCATATTGAGCTCGTAAGCTTGTATCTGTTAACTCATAGTTGATTTGATAGCCAATGGTTGGCAGCACCGGAACTGCTCGAATATAACTAAATTCAGGCGTAATTATTTGATGTCCACCAGCAGGCCACAATTTCGCTTGATGTACTTCAAATTGTGTTGTTAATTGTCGTGTTTCATGTGGTTTTATTGCAACGTCAAACTCATATACAGCCTGATTTAAGTCAGGATAAAAAGCGATTTGGGTCGCACCTTTAATCTTCACCTTCGCCCACTTATAAAACCCAGCTCTGCCGACTAAAATTTGCTTAATGGCCATTGGATGAGAGTTTTTTAAGGTGTAAGCCAGATCAAACTTTGCTAACTGTTGATGCGGGTAAAAATCAATTTTTGCATCAATATGACTAACCTGAGGTTGCAACTTATGCTGCCAGCCTGCAAAGGTTTTTTCATAATCCGCTTTAAAGGCCTCACGTTTATGTGAATTGGTAAGGGGCTTTTCATCAACTAAACGTAGGTGTAATTGCACAAATAAACCAACACAGAGCAACACAGGCATTATTAGCCATGCATCTTTTCGTACAACCGCACGCCTATCAAGCCCTGCACCGCGGTGACTAAATACGCACGTTAGCAATATAAAACTTACACAGGCAAACAACCACACCTGTATATAAGGCCAATAACTGCTAATACTGGCCCGATAATCCCAAAATTCACTCGGTGGCTGCAATGGCGTCCAAGCTAGGCTCCAAAATGTGTGTGTGAATCCTAAATAAGTCATAACTGGTGTAAATTTGAGTATTAGCATTACAAAAACAACCAGCCCTGAAATCAGTATTGAACGACACAAATTAAACACACACACCGTTACCCATGTAATCATCATTAGGGGCAGTGCCGTTAAACACAGAACATATACATGATCGTACGCGTCATATTGGCTATGAATAAACCATTGTGACAAAGAAGCACCAACAAAGCTCATCGTTGAAAAAATAATAACCAGAGTAGCCAATACCAATAATTGACTATATAAAATAGTGGCCGTTTTGATCGGCGTAGCAGCAATTAGCTCAGCCATGTTAAAGCGCCGTGCATAGCAACTGATTTGCCAGCTCCAAAGCACCATCAGCAAACACCCAAACAGTATTTGCATATCAAAAGCATAGTGACTAACTGCATCGATACTGGTTGCATTTATTACACTTAGCGGCTCAGCATAAGCAGAAGAAGAGGCTACATTATTAAACACCATGGCTGGCCAAGCTAATAAAATTAACAGTGTTATTGGATGCTTTAAAACATTGAAAAGCGCTACTTTATAGCATGCGATAAATATCGGCAGTTCATGGTTTTTTGCAGCCACAGGTTGGTACGAAGCACTTGCTACTATAACGGGTTGTAGATTACTCACTGCATTTTTTACCCGCTTATTGAACGAGTTAAACACATTACTCGCAGCCGCCGTACTAAAGTAGATAGCGGTTGTGAGTAACAGTATCAGCACCCGATTAATGGCTATAACCCAGCCCTGAGGCTCAACAAAGCTACCTATAATTGCAGTGTATGCGAAAGGATCTAACCATATAAACAGTTGATAACTAGTTTCACTGATAATACTACTTCCCGCCAATATGGGATTACCCGTGACACTTGCAAGCAGTAAGTAGCCAATCCATAAAACTGCAAATACAACATAGTTCACCAGAGGGCTGCTGAATTTTTGACAAAACCAGAATGCAATTACACCAAGCAAACAACTATTAGGAAGCAGCACAAAAAGACTATTAACAGCCAGTTGATTAATGATTTGCCAGTCAAACCCTTTGCTGTGTACTTGCATAACCATCATTACTAGCATACTGATAAGCACAATCACAAACACACACAACACCAACGTCCCCACACGTAGCAATGCGCTTTGTTTAAACGTGATAGGTGTCACTGCCACCAGCTCTTGCATATTGTGTATTTGATCACGTAAAAAAAGTGGCGGTGCAAGCGCACCTGTAAGTAAAGCTAGTTGTATCATTTGCAGTGCAACTAGATGTAATTTAAATTGATTTATAGCGTCGCTGCCTTCGACGGCTAAACCTGATGACAATGTAAACGCAAATAAAGGGGCAGTTACAAAGCAAAGCCAAAGCAAAGGCTGGCGAAGTACATAACGTAGTTCGTTGATCAGTAGCATGTGTTACTACCTCGCAATTTCAACTCATAAAAATAGCTATCTTGCAGCGTCACTTCGCCAGGTCTTGCACGCTCAGCGGGAGCAGTAGTGGCATAAACTCGAAATGAAGGCTTGCCGTATCGATAACTTTGGCTTAATACAAAGCTCTCTTGCGGTAACACACTAGGAAGGCTCTCCAGTAGCCATACACAACCATGCAATGGCTTAATGAGTGCTGCCACTTCACCACTTTGAATTAACCGACCTTGATTGATCATCGCGACAAAATGACACTGATTTTCTATATCTTCAACAATATGGGTAGATAACAACACCAAGCGCGGCTTACTAATAGTTACGAGTAAATTGTTGAGACTTTCACGCTCTGCAGGGTCAAGCCCTGCGGTTGGTTCATCTAGAATAATCAGCTTAGGGGAGCCTAGCAACGCTTGAGCAATACCAAAGCGTTGTTTCATCCCACCAGAAAAGTGGCTCACCTTTTTGTTTGCAAACTGAGATAAATTTAATAGCGCCAAGAGCTCACTTATTTGCTGCTGTCGGTCTTTTTTATTGAGGCCCTTTAAAATTGCGATATGCTCTAGCAAAGCAATACAACTCATATTTGGATAAACACCAAACTGTTGCGGTAAATAGCCAAGCTGCTTGCGCATCTCATCAGGGTGTTGCAACACATCTAAACCGTCAAAGTTCACCTGACCAGTATCAACGCTTTGCAAACACGCAAGCGTGCGCATTAAGCTTGATTTACCCGCCCCATTTGGCCCAAGTAATCCCACCATACCGGTTGGTAAAGTAATAGATATATCACTTAATGCTTGGGTACCATCTGCATATTTTTTATTAATATTTGTAAGTGTTAGCATCGTTATGTTCCTTAATTGATTAATAATCACATTAAGAAACCACCGCACAATAAGCTACATAGCAATGATCAACACATTGAATTAAAGGATGAAAGCAAGTATTTTGCAGTTGTCATTAAAAAACGACCTTTGATCATTATTTTGCTGAACTAAGTGAAGTAATTCATTTAAACTTAATAAAACATATCATTAAGCACGATGAACATGGAGTGTAGTATGCAGGCAGCTATTTCAGCGCGGTGGCAACGATTAAACTTACATTATGTGGTTGTTTTACTACCCGTTATTGCTGCAATAATGCTAGAAGCACACATTCGCTATCTATCATTGAAGCAAGACTCAGCCGAGCTCTACACGCTAATTAATGGGCAACTATTTTTAGAGTGCTTGCCTTTTTTAGCTGCTCACGCTTTAGCATTTAAATTGCCACTTAAACGCTCAGTTGTAGTGTGGCTATTAGGCTTTGTTGCGTATCCTTCTCTTGTCTACCTGTTAAATATAATGTCTTCTGCGTTTGCTAATTGGCAATACCTCGACGCACAATGCTGGATACTCTCTGCATTCGCGAGTCTTATTTGGCTAATGTTAAAGCGAGTTAGTAGCGCACAAAACTCATTAACTTCAAAGTGGTTTAACTCATTAACATCTTTCGATAATATGGTTATTTTAGTATTAGTATCGTGGTCTTTAATTATGGCTGGCGTACTTAATACGCATACAAACCCGATGCTAAATCAACCTTTAGACCTGATCCTTGACATAAGCAAAGTATTTACCCAATTTAATCAATTCCTAACTTACTTTTGGCAGCTAAGCGTATACACAGCTATCATTTTTTGTTTGTACTTATTTAACCGATACATATTGATCCGCCAAATATTAACAAACCATGGTGTGTTTACTTTTCTCGCTGCATGTTTAATTTTTATTGCTTTGCTTACACCCACCCTCACTGCGGGTGTGCTTTTACTGCCCATCAATGATCTGCCTACAGAGGTTGTAAATTTAACACCAAGTGGAACTCGAAGCCTTTTTAGTAAGTATAACTACCAGTTTATGTTTTTCTTTCTTAGCGTTAGCACGCCAATTATTTTAGCCTTTGAACGCCAACAGCAGCATAATAAATTAAATGTGATTGCCAAGCAGCAAACTGAAACAGAACTGACGTTACTACAACAACAAATTAACCCGCACTTTTTATTCAACACACTAAATAACTTATATGCATTAACACTCACTAAATCAGATAATGCACCGCAGTTGGTGATGCAACTTGCCAATTTACTTCGATACACGGTCTACGAAGGTCAAAAACAACAGGTTTTCTTAACCCAAGAAATTAATTATCTTAAAGACTTTATCGAATTACAGCAGATCAGAAGTGGTGACAAGTGCCAATTTAACCTTGTTTGGCCAAGTAACCCTGGTAAATTAAAAATAGCCCCACTGCTACTCATTATTATATTAGAAAATGCTATTAAACATGGTGTAGAGCCAACATCACAGCAAACAGAAATAACCTTTGAACTCACAGTCAGTAGCAATACACTAACGCTGTATTGCGCAAACACCATCCACCAACAAAAACAACAAAAACAACAAGAATAACAAAAACAACAAGATGATTCTGGCATGGGACTGAGCAATTGAATGCGAAGACTGGAACTTCTGTACCCAAATAGCTATTCTCTGATTACAAATAGTCAACATAATATTTGGCAAACTACACTCACTTTGGAGCTTTCATCATGTTAAACGCATTGATAATCGATGATGAGCCACTCGCACACCTTGTAATTCAGCACCACTTAGCAGCTCACCCTACAATTAATATTGTTGGCCAATACTATAGCGCAAAAGATGCTTTATATGACTTGGCAAAGTTAGACGTCGATTTAGTCTTTTTAGACATCAATATGCCAGAGTTATCGGGGTTAGAGTTACTCAAAGCGCTCGCTAAACCACCGCAAGTAATTATAGTCAGTGCTTATCAAGAGTATGCCTTTGAAGGCTTTGAACTCAATGTAACTGATTATTTGCTAAAACCCGTATCGGCACAAAGGCTTGAGCAAGCACTCAACAAAGTTATAATTCGTGAGAGTCAGTTTTCAACACAGCCGCAATCAAGCATCATTCTTAAAGTTGACCGTGAAAAACGTAAGGTCAACTTAGATAGTATTGAATACATTGAGGCATATGGAAACTATGTAAGAGTTCACCTAGCTGACCAAGTGATACTTGCAACAAGCACACTTAAGCGGCTCTCAGTACAACTTGATGGCCCATTTTTGCAAACTCATAAATCATTTTTAATCAATAAAAATAAGGTTGTTGCGGTTAGTAATGACTATATTGAGCTAATTTCAGGTACGATTGTAAAAGTTGGCAAGTCATATAAAGAAGTATCACGTTCTTTGCTCTAAAATATGCTGATATAAATTATCTGCGAGCTTTTTATGTTCACAAGATGGCCAGTGCACCCCCTCATACTGACAAGGCTTAATAAACAAGAAGGCATCAACCAATATGCAGTTATGCTTGTTGGTCACTTTTTTACACCAAGCAGCAAGATGCATAACTTTATGCTCTGCCCCCGCATAGATTTTTTTATAAGCGCCGTTCGCAATTACGTTTGCAACAGAGATAACCACAATGCTTGGTACAGGTATCATTGATTGTTGATAAAACAGCTTAATAGCAGTTATAAAAGAGTCTAACCCACCTGCAATTTGCTCTGGTGTTAAGTCAAAGCGCGCTTTTAAATCATTAGTACCGAGTTGAATAATAACAACATCAACAGTATGCGCTTCCAAATACGGTTTTAAATACTTAATGCCCGATTTATCCCCCATAAACGGGGGATTATTGACTAAAGTACGATTAGGTTCCCCTGCTTCAATCACTTCAAAGCCTGTGCCCAACTGCTGCTTTAATAAAGTAGGCCAGCGTTCAGTTTCGCTCAGCCGTTTCCCATCAACAGGAGAAATACCAAAGGTATTCGAATCACCAAAACACAAAATATTCATTTTAAAATGGATTCAGCGTGTAGCCTTGTTGCTGTAACTGCGCATGAGCGGTCATTGCAGAAAGCGCCATTTTCACCCCTGGGATAAGCTGCTCTGCTGCTACCTTCATATGCATTGCCGACTGCCCGCACACATAAACAACCGTATTATTAGCAAGTAGCTGGGTGATCAAAGACTGATTTTTATTATCAACATCAAAGCGGCTTTTGTAAACGCTGTTTTCCAGCATATCAACGCTCGCGCTACCGTGTACGACTAAGGCCAGTTGGATGTTTTCCGGCTTTACCCCATGGGCAACATGCATATTAATAAAGCGCGCTAACGAATTAATAGGGTTATTTTGCTCGCCATGTTTTGCACCATCCCCCACATCAAAGGCAATTTTAAACTGCGCTTGGCTTAAGTCTGATACATGAGCTGGTACATTGTAAAAATAACCAAAGTCATTGACAACAGGAGTTGGCTCAGCAGCGATCGTTGTTAAGCTAGTTGCAAGAAGGCCAAAGCCTAAAAGTGAAGTTTTCATAAATCATCCTTTTTTGTTTAGCCTACCCGTATTTAACCAGCCTGTACATGTGAATGAGCTGTAAAAGTCATTCCTAAATAATTAAAGGTTTGTTTAAACATGTCTATAAAGGCGTCTGGCGCAGAGGCAGATGAGGCATTAGACAATAGTGAAAACTGTTTTTGACGTAAAGTTCTAAGCTTCGGTTTTAACGCCTCGTCATCCATGTAATCTGTGATCCTATCCATAAATGCTTTCATTTGTGGCGTGGTGTTATACCAGTACACAGGCGATGCGAACACCCAATGTTCGTAGCGAAGTAACACTTCAAACAAATTATAAAAATCATCATTGTGATACTGCTTATCGTAGCGATAAGGTGAAATAACATAATCATCTAAGCAAAAAACAATGCCGCTTTGTTGCTTACTATAGGCATTAACTTGCGCCGTAGTATTACCGTTTTTACGGCCACTTGAATAAATAATGGCGGTGTTATGCATTGATTTTTCTTGCATTTTATTTCTCCTTTTTTATGGTTGCAAAGAGCATGAAACCTCAAGTAAGATTGAGGTCAACCTTAAAAATTGATTTTTAATAAAAAAGAAGAGAACTATGACCGATCAACAAAAAAAGCTTGTTGAAGCTAATTTAACTGTGGGCTTTGTAGCTAAACGCAGCGGCGTAAAAGTCTCCGCACTACACTTTTACGAAACCAAAGGCTTGATCCGCAGCTGGCGGAACAACGGCAACCAACGCCGTTATAAGCCTGATGTACTGCGCCGTGTGGCGGTCATCAAAGCAGCGCAAGCAATGGGCATTACTCTTGAAGAAATCAAACAAACCCTCGCCACTTTACCTGATAAACGTACCCCTACTAAAGAAGATTGGTCAGCATTATCAAAAAACTGGCAAGCACAACTTGATGAACGTATTGCTTTTATGCAGCGCCTACGCGACAGAGTCGACGGCTGCATAGGCTGCGGTTGCCTGTCAATGACAAAGTGCCCGATTTACAATAAAGACGATTACTTAGGCGATACCCAAAGTGGCGCAGTACTTTTGAATAATCCTCAAAAATAATCCTGCCAAAAATAACAATACGCTCAATATTAAAAACACTTAAATTCAAATAATTGCACTAAAAAGCAAGCAAGTGTTAGATTCATAATAAGGCTACAAAAAACCAAAACAGTTACACTTGTTTACATATTTTTACATTTAAGTAAAATTAAAGTTAACAAAATATTTGCTTGTTGCTAATTAAAGCTATCTTTTGGAGTGCGTTTCAAACAATAACTATCCAAAAAGGATTAAACAATGCGTAAATTAAGTACTCTAAGTTTTGCTGTTTTAGTCAGTTTATCAGCGGTGCAAACTCATGCGGCAGAACTTATGTCCGTCGACACAAGCCGCGCGATTGAAGGTAAATATATCGTTGTATTTAAAACTCCCTCCGTTTTAAATGTTCAAAGTAGTGATGCAATAGCTGACTTTGCCAGTTCACAATCAGCGAGTTTAAGTAACCTATATAACATCGATGTGGCTCAGGAATTTGGCGGCATTTTAAACGGTGTTGTTGTCAATGCGTCAGATAAAACAATTCAACAAATGCTTAGCAATCCGAATATTGACTACATTGAACAAGATCAAATGATGTCGATTAACCCTTTGGCACAAACAAACGCAAATCAACCAAATGCAATCTGGGGCTTAGACCGCATAGATCAACAAGACCTCCCTCTCAATTCAAATTACTATTATGATTTTGATGGGTCTGGCGTAACTGCGTATGTCATTGATACAGGTGTACGTATAAGCCACAATGAATTCGGCAATCGCGCATCTCACGGTTATGACTTTATAGATAACGACTCAGATGCAACAGACTGTAATGGACATGGTACGCATGTTGCCGGCACGATTGGTGGTGGTACTTACGGGGTTGCTAAAAATGTCAACATCGTAGGTGTGCGCGTACTAGGTTGTAATGGTTCAGGCTCAAACTCAGGGGTTATTGCAGGTATTAACTGGGTTAAAAATAACGCGACGGGACCTTCAGTTGCAAATATGAGTTTAGGCGGTGGCGCCTCACAAGCAACTGATGACGCAGTAAACAATGCCGTAGCAGCAGGAATAAGTTTTGTAGTAGCTGCGGGTAATGACAACAGTAATGCCTGCAATTATTCACCAGCTCGTGCAGCGAACGCCATAACTGTTGGCTCAACGACTAGCAGCGATAGTCGTTCAAGTTTTTCAAACTATGGTAACTGCTTAGATATCTACGCACCTGGTTCAAGTATTAAATCAGCATGGTATAACTCAAATACATCAACAAATACTATCAGTGGCACCTCAATGGCCTCGCCTCATGTTGCTGGTGCCGTTGCACTATACCTTGATGAAACGCCCTCTTTGAGCCCATCACAAATCGATACTATGCTCAGCCAACGAAGTACTAAAAACAAAGTGTCTGATGCGAAATCTGGCTCACCGAATGAGTTACTTTATACATTAGAAGGTGGCATTATTGTCCCCCCAGAAGAAAATGAACTGACCAATGGACAAAGCGTTAACGTATCAGGCGCTCAAGGTACAAACACTTTTTATAAGCTCGTTGTTCCTGCGGGTTCTGAATCGCTATCATTTGATACCAATGGTGGTTCAGGCGATGTTGATATGTATGTACAGGTAGGGCAAAAACCTTCAACTAGTAGCTACAACTGTAGACCATATAAAAATGGCAACACAGAAAACTGCACATTCACTAACCCACAAGCTGGCGATTGGTGGGTAATGCTCAATGGCTACAGCCAATACAGTGGTGTAAGTTTAACTGGCACAATTGGCGGTGGCACTAGCTGTGGCAGCAATTGCTTAACAAATGGCGTGCCAATTACAGGGCTTTCTGGGGCACGAAATCAAGAACTTGTCTACACCATTGAAGTACCAGCAAATGCTTCGTTGAATATTAGTATGTCTGGAGGTACGGGCGACGCTGATTTATATGTTCGTAAAGGCGCACAAGCTACAACTAGTGTGTATGACTGCCGTCCATATGCAAATGGTAATAATGAAAGCTGTAACCTAGGCTCAGGACAAGGCGGTAAATATTACATTACACTAAGAGGGTACAATGCATTTTCTGGCGTAAGCATTGTTGCATCTTACTAATTAACTGACTCTAAAAAACTCAATAATACCAATAGTGTTAAGTTGCTGACCATTTATAACGACAGATAAATACAGTGATAACAAGGCAGAAATTTTGACATGTTGTTGCTCTACATAAAAAATGATTAACGCAGTTAGCGTTTTATTTAGCCCGCCAGAATGGTTAAATATTTAAGTCGATTGGTATAATAATATGGCCTATTTTTATAGGCCGTATTATTTATTGATACTCTCTAAAGTGCTCACATTTTTAATAAAACGGCTATAAATAGAGAATAAATAGTTCAGCTGCAAAATAATAATAGTATTTAACTGCACGCATTAAAGCGTTCAATCCATACTTAATTTTGCCGCTGTAATAATGTTGAGTACCCGCCAACTAAACACTTTTCCATCGAGAGATAGGGGGTTGCTTGGCTTTGAAAACCAAATTGTTGATAAAGTGAATGAGCGTCTTTTGTTGCCAGTGTAAAACGGCGTAATGATTGCAATTCAGGGTGACTCATTACATGATCCATCAGCTTTTTACCCAGCCCTTGACCTCTAAATGGCTCTAACACAAATACATCCAGTAAGTTTGCAAAAGTGGCTTGGTCAGTCACCACTCGTGCAAATGCCAATAGCTGTTTATTTTCAATTAATGCAAAGCACAGCGAGTGTGCGAACGCTTTTTCTAACCGTTCGCGACTAATGCCTTGACTCCAATAACTTCGCTCAGATAAAAACTCAAATGCTTGGGTAAATTGTTGTGGTGACAATTGGTGAGTAAATTTCATTTTATTTCCCTACTGAATGCTTGCATTGGAAAGAAAAACTAAAGGAATTGATGCCGCAAGAAACAGTGACATAACCCAATTAAAACGTTTAAAGATATTTGGCTTATTTAGAAATTGGCGCATGTATTTGCCAAAATTCACCCAAAACAAGCCTGAGCAAGCCGCGACAAGGTTAAAAATAATCACGCCCAAAATTGCAGAAGGCCAATAGGCACCTCCTGGTAAAGTCAGTGCAGTACAAAGTGTCATTAACACTGCATATGACTTAGGATTGATCAACTGAAAAAGCATGCCTTGAAAAAAATTTAAAGGCCTTGCTTGAGCATTATCACCTTTTAATTGAGAGCTACTAGCTATCTTGTATGCCAAATATAAAATATAACCACTGGCACAAAGCTGTAGAAAAAAATGCAGCTTTGGCTGTATTAAAAACAATTTCCCTAATCCTAGTAGCATTGCCAAATGCATTATCGTCATGCCTACTCGAATACCCAATAAGTGCGGTAGGGTTTTGATCACGCCAAAATGTGTGCCTGAGTGAGTAAGCAAAATATTATTAGGCCCAGGCGTAATTGACGCCGCAAAACAAAATAAAATGAGAGCCGGAGCAAGCTCAAAAACAGTAGCTGTATTCATAATAATTAATTGTATTGATACAATATTGTAGTTGTTTAATAACTATTAATTGTCATACTTATGTAAAATCATCAATATTTTTATTGTTATGAATACAATTTACAAACCGGATCACACTCTATTTAGTAGTTTGTGCAAAACACAGCCAAAATATCGCGCATTAGCCGCTTTGATTGAGCATGCTATCGACAACAAAATGCTGGGTTTTGAGCAAAAATTACCAGCCCAACGACTACTCGCTGACAGCCTAAGTGTTACACATGGTACGGTAACTCGTGCATATGCTTTACTTGAGCAACGAGGGTTGGTTACTGCAAAACTAGGGGCTGGTACCTTTGTAAGTAAAGTTATTGAGTTAAGTCATTTTGAGGGCGACACAGACTTTGCTTCAAGCATGCAACCGATGATGGGGCAACAACATGTTATGACCAATGCCCTGCAATCGCTGTCAAAGGATCAAAGTGCATTAACAGATGTGATGATTTATAAACTCAATGGACTTACCTCACATCAACATTTTTTCAAACAATGGCTAGCGGATAAGGGCTTTGATTGCTTAAACCATCCGTTGATATTTACCCAAGGTGCTCAGCAAGGAATATTCACTACGTTAGCAACCTTGTGTGAAAGTGGCGATACTGTCATTGCAGAGTCAATGTGTTACCCCGGTTTTTACCATGCGTGTCATTCGCTTAAACTTTCATTAGCACAAGTAAACGTGCATAGCGACGGGATTGATCTTGCGCAAATTGAAGCATTGTGTAAGTCGCGTACAATCAAAGCGGTTTACATCACGCCAAACTGTCAAAATCCAACCAATATTTGCTATAGCAGTAACAATTTAAATGCCCTACTGGCGCTGAGTCGCCGATATAATTTTTTCATTATTGAAGATGACGTAAATTACTGTTTGCCAGAGTATTGGCGATTACCATTGTGGCAACAAGCACCGGATCGGGTTTTTTATATTTCAAGCTTTTCAAAATATTTTGCAGGCGGACTACGAGCCGGTTACTTATTACCTCCACGACTTTGGGAGCAACCAATTTTAAAACAAATTCATAGTGAGTGTTGGGCGGTTTCCTCAATGAATTTTGAGTTAATAATGCGCGCCATTAAAAGTAACGAATTTACTTATAATCAAACTAAGCTAGCAGATGAGATACGCTATCGTATTGAACAAATAAAAAAGCTGCTTCAAACTTATGAGATAGATGCTCAGTTTGCCAGTTTAAATGTATATATTCGCTTATCCCAGTCGCAGAATATGTTTGAGTTTTGCAGCGTATTAAAAGCGCATAAGGTAATTGTAAGGACGCTAGATTCCTTTATCCCAGAAGTTCCAGCCCTAAAAGTAGATAATCCAAATGGTGTTCGCCTCACCCTAGGCGGCCCAGCAACCCGGGCTGAGTTTGACTTAGGCATCACCCGCGTTGAAGCCGCTTTACAGCAGTTTAATCAAACATTTGAGGTAGTTATTTAAATTTTATTATTCAATAAAATCGGGGAATCATTATTCCTTTGGGTGATGTGAACTCATACTTTTTTGAGGAAATATAGTGTTTAAAGTTCTGCGAATTTTCTATCACTCTTGCATTTAGTTTTGCAAATCTATATGAAATTGACATGAATATCCTTTTGCCTACCCAAGCAGTTATTTACTGCTTGGGTTAAATTCCTTTAATTTTATTATGTTACTTAACTACAGATCTACCATCAAAAATGAAGTGAATTTTTGCCACAACGTTTTACCGAACTTAATGTCACACTCGCCTTTATGTTATCTGCGTATTTCCATGGAAACTTAAATATATCCGGCGGTGTTAGCTTTTTAATAGGTTTACCCATCAAAAGGTTATCAAGCTGCTCTTCATCATTAAAATCTTTTAGAAGCTAATCATCAGCTTGATTCATTTGCTTTAAAAATGATTTATCAACACGATACCAAAAATACTTAGGGCGGCCATTCGCTTTATCAAATTCAGCGGTGGTTTTATCAAACTCACGGTAATATTCAAATTGCGGAATATCAGCTAAAGGTTGAGTAACATCCATAAAGTTTTGTAGTAATTCCCAGTGTAAAAAAGCAGAAGTAATTTGATTACTATATGTTTGGTCATATCGCATGCTTTGCTTATAATGTAACAAAGTAAAGCCACGGTATGGAAAACCGCTTTTAGGGTTATGCTGCACCCTATAATGTGCATTAAACTCTTCAAATGGGAAAATATCGAAATCTTTCGCGTTTTTAGTTGGTACCTCCACCATTCCTGTGGCACGATTAAAAATAACAGCTAGATTATATTTAAACCTAAAAAACGGCCAAATTAACCAATTAATCAATTTAGAAACTATCCAACATAATGACAGGCCCGCTAAAAATTCTAACGCAACATCAACCGCCCCTAATGCTAAACTAAATAACGGCATAACAAACAAGAATATAACAATACATAAATGAATTATTGCCCAAGTAAAGTTTATAAAACCAATCATATTTGTAGCATTTCCAACCAATGGCATAGCTAAATCACTTTTCCCTTTAGCTAAAATTGAACGAACATACCTTTCTTCTCCAGTAATATTCCTCTTATAATAACTTCTTTGGCTATTATCAAAACAATGGCCGAACACTTTTCCTCTTGGATACAGAGCCTGTTTGCTTTGATAGCGGCAGAACATTAAATCACGTTCATCTTTAGCGATTTCATTTCTAAATTTTGCATCTTGCTTACCTCTGTAAGCCGTGTCAGCATACTGCTCAAGCATATTCTATTTCCTTATGGCATATTTTCAGGCTGTTCCATTGTTTAAATACTAGGAATCCTCTAATTACCACACTTCCTGACGGTTAACTTGGCAATCGGTTGGATCTAAATAAGGTTTTAACTCCTCAGGAAAGGCGTGTTTTTCTGTTATATCTTTATCAATTTTGAAGTAATGCTCTATTGATTGATATAAGTGTGTCCCAAGCGGGATTGAGGTATCCATAAAGGTCATTGCTGTGGCATATTGCAGTGAATCCCATTCACGGTTAAAACCACCTACGTAAAATGTTGGTTTAGTGAGGCGATAATGTTTAGGGTACTTTAACGGCACCATGAGAGACACAAACACGCGTGAACCACCACGGGCTGAACCTACATTTCGCTCATTTGCACCAAAACAAACAATGTCTTCGTAAGGTAAATAAAACGGTTTTCTAAACAAAGTATGAGGGGTTTTTACTAAACCTGTATGGCGGTTAAAATAAAACTTATCTCGGTGCGATAATATGGCACGGTGTTTTAACGTAAACACTCCTAAACAAAAAAGAGTTATATAGATTGAGGCCATCACCCAGAAATATTCAAACCCATTCGCAATTAACGCAATGATATGAAAAAAGAAAACGATTAAAGCGAGGCTAGTACAACCAAAACCCAGAATAGTAAATAGATTTGACCACCCGCCAAACCATGAAATAGCAAGTTGTTGCCCATCTCCGCGAACCCAGTGCCCCTCAAGTGTTGAGCCACGGTTAGGTGACTTAAGCTCTGCTGCATATTCATCAGTGAATCGTTTACTTTTAAACGTGCGGGTTTTAAACCCGCAGCCATTGAGTGTTTCCGCTTTTCTTAGTCGCGTCTCATAACTATCTTTATGTAAATAGTCCCTTGGCAGTTGCTCGTTATAGGCTTGTTTATCCTTACGGTATTTACTTCTGTTTTCAGCTCTCCTTTTATTTTCTGCTGCTTTTTCAGGGTTATCTCTTCTAAACTCTTCTAATCGCACCACCGCTTCTTCATCTAACGCCAGTTGTTTGATGGTTTTGTCTTTTGCTCTTGTAGGGTCTCGGTTTGGGTTTTCAGCGCACCACTGGTTAATCGCGTTAATACGATTTTCTCGTTTAATTTTTTCCCGTTCTTCATGAGTTAAACCGTCTTTTTGTTCAGCAAAATAGCGCTCAAGATCCTCATCACTAATAAGGTTATCAATTAAGTCATCAAGTTCGCTTGATTTCTCTGAGCTTTTATCATCACTACTCATTGTTACTCCTTTAATTGCTGTACTTCATTATGTATTGTTTTTACAACTCAACTTATTAAAACTTAGCTTTTTTTTATAATTTACCCTTTATAAATGAATGATGGCTTGGCTAATGACTTGGCCAATCCGGTGGCTATATTTGCGGTCATCGCTAAATTCGTACCAGCTTGGTGCTTCTCCTTGCTTATAATATTCGATTGGTAAGCCATACTTGCTTGAAAATCCTTGAATGATTGATTGACCTTTACCACTTGGGTATACGGTAGCTTCTAGTTTGAGTTCTACCTGGTCGCCTGGCTGCAAACCAAATTCAGTCAAAAATGCATTGTAATTTATTTCTGCTTGCCAGCCTGTTCGAGCAGGTTGAAGCATCCATATTGCATCTACTAATATAGGGGAATTAAGGGGGATTTGTTTAAATACTCTATGCTTTGTGTAACGTGACATTCTACGTTGTATCATTTCTGCATATTTTTTAGCTGCTTCAACATTATAACCACGATAAGGTGCAATTATATTTGCATCAGTTGGATTAACGACCCGCCAATAGAGCTTTGTATCAACTCCCTCTTTTACCGCAGCAACGGGAGTCGATAAACTAATTGAAATAGTTTTGGCAAGGTGGCTTGCAACCACTTTAATATAAGGCTTGTAAAGTGCATTATAAACATCGAGAAGCGCTAAGTCAGGTCGGTTCTGCCACTCGTCAGCTCGTACACTAGTTGAGCCATCATTAATAAAGGCAGCTTTCCCCCACGGACATGCATGTAGCCACGCTTCAATTTCAGATTCACTAAAGTAATAAATAAGCCCTGCCGCAATTAAAATTATCACTAACCCTGCAACGCATGAATTAAGATGATACCCATCTTAACTATTCAGAGTGAGTGTCGTTTTTATTTTTAAATTTGCGCGACACAAAGCCCCGTCTACGCAAATTTAAAGAACAGTATTACATCGCCTGTAGGCGGGAGTTTACCTCGCGCATGGTTTGTTTTTATTCTACTTCATCACCAAAAACGCGTATTTAAAGGCAGGGCAAGAGCATGAAAAAAATCTATGATTTCAATATCTTTTCAAGGTAATCTGTACTGCGCATAGCTTTTTTCTGTTTTGCGGGCATGCCTTTATTAAAGCTTGTTTCTGCTTTTAGCTGATT